>DATKFG010000015.1:0-89975 GCA_035511515.1 Burkholderiaceae bacterium
GCAAGGCCGCCACCAATCAGGCCCAACACGTCCACTGGATCAACCAGTTGCGTGCGGTCTTCGGCGCCATGCCGTTGGACGCGCTCGAGCCTCAGCACATCTACCAGTATGTCGACAAACGCAGGCGGAAGAAGACCTCGCACACCGGCAAGACGACCGGTGGGCGAATCGCGGCCCACCGCGAGGTCGGGGTGCTTTCGCACGCGTTTACCAAGGCCGTAGAGTGGGGATACCTCCGCGCGCACCCGTTCAAGAACGAGGTGCGGCTGGAGGGCGAAGCACCCCGCGAGCGGTATATCGAGGATTGGGAAGTGGTCGAGGTGCTGTCATTGCCCAGCATGCGCAAGCGTGGATCGGTCCTGGCGATTCAGTCCTACATCCGGCTCAAGCTGCTCACCGGCCTTCGGCGAAGCGACCTCTTGCGACTACAAGTGTCCTCCTGCCGCGAAGACGGCATCCATGTCAGGACGAACAAGACGGGTAAGGCGGTGATTTATACCTGGACACCAGAGCTGAGGGGCGCGGTCGAGGACGCGAAGGCAGCGCGGCCGGTGCACATTGCCCCGTTCTTATTCTGCGACCGCAAAGGACAAGGCTACCTCGACGAAGAGACCGGGTTGTGTTCCGGGTGGAAGTCCATGTGGCAGCGGTTTATTGACCGAGCGCTTCGGGAAACGAAGGTGACTGAGCGATTCACCGAGCACGATCTGCGCGCCAAGTGCGCGAGCGACGCGGAATCTCTCGAACACGCCCGCGCGATGCTGGCCCACGCGGACGCCAAAACGACCGAACTGATCTATCGCCGACGACCAGAGCGAGTCCGTCCGGCGCGTTGAATAGCACAAAGCGACTTCAATAGCACAACGCCACCCCGAAGGGTGGCGTATGTGCTTGATTATTGGCGCGCCCGGCAGGATTCGAACCCACGACCCCTTGGTTCGTAGCCAAGTACTCTATCCAACTGAGCTACGGGCGCGTGTTGCGGATTTTACATGATGGTGCTTGGGCCAATCGCCGGGGCCAGAAACGTTCTGTCACACCAATTCCTTGCTTGCCGTCATCCCCATTACCGCCAGACCGTTGTTCATTTATCCACACAACCCTGGGCAACCCGGAGCTAGAGTATGAAACGCCTCGAAATCGCTGCAATGACGCTGTCCACCGCATTAGGCGTAATCGCGTTGGCACTGCCCGCCCGTGCCGATGAGCATCGTGGCGGCGGACGCGAAGAAGAGCATCGTGGCGGCGGACGCGAGGAAGGCCGGTTCCACGGACCCGAGCGTTTCTACGAGGGCGGGCGCTGGCATGGCGGGATCGAGCGCTTCCACGAGCACGACTACCATGTCTGGCGTGAAGGGCATTGGGAGCACGATTTTCACGAGGGCCGCTATGGCTGGTGGTGGGCCACCGGGGGTCTGTGGTACTTCTATCCGGCGCCCGTCTATCCGTATCCGGACCCGTACGTGCCACCCGTTGTCGTAGCGCCGGTGGCCCCCGCACCGGCGCCACCTCCAGCGCCGGCGGCTCCGCCCCCGCCGCAGTACTGGTACTACTGCGAATCGGCCGGTGGCTACTATCCGTACGTACCGGTTTGCCCGAGCGGGTGGCGCGTGGTGCCGGCGGCGCCCGTGCGTTAACCGCGCGTCAACCGCGAATTCCGGAACGTTTCCGTTTGCATCTGCGCCTTAAGCGCCGACAATCGGCCCATCGCGACGAGTCGTCCGCGGGCGGAAACACTGCTCATCTAAGATAGGCTGTGCGCGCTGGCCTGGTGTCGGCCAGCGCGCAGGCTGCGTGGAACCCCTGGATCCGCGCGTGGATCCAATGGCACGTTTGTTCGGAACTTTCAGATCAAGCCGATGAGTCTTCCCGAGGGTAGTACGGCACCAGCACAGTCCCCCAAGCGGGCGGGCTGGCTCAAGCGCTGGTGGCCGGTGGCAGCGCTGGCGGTGCTCGTGCTCTGCGCCGCGACGTGGCGCCTGACGAAGGACCAGCCGCCCGCCCAGGATGCCAAAGGCACGCGCGGTTCGGACTCCGATCGTCCGATCCCGGTGGCCACACAGCTCGCGACGATCCAGCCCGATTTCGAAGTTACGCTGAGCGCGCTGGGCACCGTGATCGCGCGCAATACGGTCACGCTGCACGTGCGGGTCGATGGAGAACTGGTGCAGGTGGCCTTCCGCGAGGGCCAGATGGTTCACGTCGGCGATCTGCTGGCCGTGATCGACCCGCGGCCCTTCCAGGTCGCTCTGGACAGCGCGCTGGCCACGTTGGAAAAGGACAAGGCCCAGCTCGCCAATGCCGAGGTCGACCTGGAACGCTACCGCTCACTGATCGCGGACGACTCGATCCCCAAGCAGCAGTACGACAGCCAGGTCGCGCTGGTGGCGCAGGACAAGGCGCTGGTGCTGGCGGACCAGGCTCAGGTCGACAACGCCCGACTGCAGTTGTCCTTCACGCACGTCATCTCGCCGATCAACGGGCGCGTCGGCCTGCGCCAGGTCGATCTCGGCAACGTGGTGCACGCCTCCGATGCCAACGGGCTGGTGGTCATCACGCAGGTGCAGCCGATCGACATCGTGTTCCCGATCCCGCAGGAGCGGCTGCCCGCCGTGCAGCGGCGCATCAGCTCCGGCGGCCGACTGCAGGTGGACGCGTACGACAGCGACGGCCAGACATTGCTGAGCACCGGGGCGCTGCTGACGACCGACAACCAGATCGACACGACGACCGGAACGGTCAAGCTGAAATCCGAGTTCGCCAACGGCGACAGCACGCTGTTTCCGAACCAGTTCGTCAATGTTCATCTTCACCTGGAGCGGATCGCCAATGCGCTGACGATTCCGAGCGCTGCAGTTCAACGCGGAGCGCCGGGGCTTTACGTGTACGTCGTCAAGCCCGACAACACGGTGCAAATCCGGCCGCTGAAACTGGGGCCGACCGAGGGCAACCGGGCCCAGGTCCTGGACGGCCTGGCCGCCAACGAGCGCGTGGTGGTCGACGGAGTGGACAAGTTGCGCGACGGCGCCTCCGTCGAGTTGATCGTGCCCGCCACGCACGGCGCCGGCGCGGCACCGACTCGCGCGCCCGGCGCGCCGGGTTCCGGGGGCACGGGCAAGAAGAGGGATCCCGGATCGTCGCCCGGAGCGCCGTAATGGTCGCCCTCACCCCCTCCCCTTTCCGGCCTTCGGCCGAAAAGGGGGAGGAAGAGAACGAGGGGGCTGGGCCGGCCCCCTCTTGCTCCCCCAGCCAATGTAGAAAGGCGCGGGCGAGGGGCGATCGGGCGGGAGGTTTCGGTCGGCTGTCTCCAGAATCGAGAGTTCCGCGGTGAATCCATCGCGCACCTTCATTCTTCGGCCGGTCGCCACTTCGCTGCTGATGATCGCGGTGATGCTGGCCGGGATGGTGGCCTACACGCTGCTGCCGCAATCGGCGCTGCCGCAGATCGACTACCCGACGATCCAGGTCACCACGCTGTATCCGGGCGCCAGTCCTTCCGTGGTGACCTCCTCGATCACCGCTCCGCTGGAGCGGCAGTTCGGGCAGATGCCCGGGCTGACGGAGATGTGGTCGTCCAGCTCCGGCGGCTCCTCGACCATCACGCTGCGTTTCGACCTGAAGCTGTCGCTGGACGTGGCCGAGCAGGAGGTGCAGGCGGCGATCAATGCCGCGTTCAACTTCCTGCCGGTCGATCTTCCGATGCCTCCGGTCTACAGCAAGGTCAATCCGGCCGATACCGCCGTGCTGACGCTGGCCCTGACCTCCAAAACGCTGCCGACCACGCAGATCGAGGACCTGGCCGATACGCGGCTGGCGCCCAAGCTGTCCGAATTGAACGGCGTCGGGCTGGTGACGATCAGCGGCGGCCAGAAGCCGGCCGTTCGCGTGCAGGTCAACCCGCGCGCGGTTGCCTCAGTGGGTCTGTCGCTGGACGACGTGCGCACCGCGATCGCCAACGGGAACGTGAACCAGGCCAAGGGCAGCTTCGACGGGCCGCTGCGCGCCTCGACGATCGACGCGAACGATCAGTTGCGCTCGGCATCCGACTACCGGCAGATCGTGATCGCTTACCGCAACGGCGCGCCAGTGCGGCTGTCGGACATAGCGGACGTGGTCGACGGCGCCGAAAACGTCCGACTGGCCGCCTGGGCCAACCGCACGCCCGGCATCGTGCTGAGCATCCAGCGCCAGCCCGGCGCCAACGTGATCGAGGTGGTCGACCGCATCAAGTCGCTGCTGCCGCAGCTGCGGACGGGCCTGCCGGCCGCGATCGACGTGACCGTTTTGACCGACCGGACGATCACGATTCGCGCCTCGGTGCGCGACGTTCAATACGAGTTGATGCTCGCGGTCGTGCTGGTGGTGCTGGCGATCTTCATCTTTCTGAGCAGCGCCTCCGCCACCGTGATCCCGGCCGTGGCCGTTCCGCTGTCGATCGTCGGGACTTTTGGCGTGATGTACCTGACCGGATTCAGCATCAACAACCTGACCTTGATGGCGCTGACCGTGGCGACCGGATTCGTGGTCGATGACGCCATCGTGATGATCGAGAACATCGCGCGTTACGTAGAAGCGGGCGAGTCTCCGATGCAGGCGGCACTGAAGGGAGCTGGCCAGATCGGCTTCACGATCATTTCACTGACCATCTCGCTGATCGCGGTACTGATCCCGCTGTTGTTCATGTCCGAGGTGGTCGGACGCCTGTTTCGCGAATTCGCCATCACGCTGGCTGTCGCCATCCTGATCTCGGCGGCCGTGTCGCTGACGCTGACGCCGATGATGAGTGCCCGGCTGCTGCGCCATGTGCCGGACGAGCAGAAGTCCTGGGTGCTGCGATTGACCGGCCGCTGGTTCGATTCGATGCTGACCGGCTACGGGTGGGCTCTGCGGCGGGTCCTGGCGCACCAGACACTGACGCTGTGGGTAGCGATCGGCACCCTGGGGCTGGCCGTCGCCCTGTACGTGCTCGTGCCCAAGGGGTTCCTGCCCCAGCAGGACACCGGCGCGATCCAGGGCATCACGGAAGCGCCTCAATCGGTGTCGTTCGAGTCGATGGCGAGCCGCCAGCAGTCGCTGGCCGACGTGATCCTGCAGGATCCCGCGGTCGACAGCCTGAGCTCGCAGATCGGCGTCGACGGCGTCAATCAAAGCCTCAATACCGGCCGCATGACGATCAATCTGAAGCCCCGCTCGGAGCGCTCGGACCTGGCGACGGTCCTGCAGCGCCTGAAGCAGCGCGCTCTCGCGGTACCGCAAATCACGCTGTACCTTCAGCCCGTGCAGGACCTGACGATCGAGGACCGCATCTCGCGCACGCAGTACCAGTTCACGCTGGACTCGTCCAATCCGGACGACCTGTCGGTGTGGGTTCCGAAGCTGGTCGACCGGCTGCGACAGCTTCCGCAACTGGGCGAGGTCGCCGCCGACTCGCAGGAGCAGGGACTGCAGGCCTACATCGACATCGACCGCGATACGGCCTCGCGACTGGGGGTCACGGTGGCCGCGATCGACAGCGTGCTGTACGACGCCTACGGCCAGCGGCTCGTTTCGACGATCTTCACCCAGTCCAACCAGTACCGGGTCGTGCTGGAAGTCTCGCCCCAGGCCCAGCGCGGGCTGGACGCGCTCGGGCAGCTGTACGTACCGTCGACCACCGGTCCGCAAGTGCCGCTGTCGGCGATCTCGCACGTGGCCGAGCGCCCGACGCCCCTGGTGCTGAACCACCTGGCGCAGTTTCCTGCCACCACGGTTTCGTTCAACGTGGCTCCAAACGTCTCGCTGGGCGATGCGGTGTCCGCGGTCGAATCCGTTGAGCAGCAGCTGCATCTGCCCGCATCGATCCGGACCGAATTCCAGGGGGCGGCGCTCGCCTTCCGCGCCGCGCTGGGATCGGAGGTGCTGCTGATCATGGCCGCGGTGGTGACCATGTACATCGTGCTGGGCGTGCTGTACGAAAGCTATATCCACCCGATCACGATCCTGTCGACGCTGCCGTCGGCCGGCATCGGCGCCTTGCTCGCGCTGCTGATCTCGGGCCACGACCTGGGGGTGATCGGGATCATCGGCATCATCCTTCTGATCGGAATCGTCAAGAAGAACGCGATTCTGATGATCGACTTCGCGCTGGAGGCGCAGCGGCACGAAAACCTGCCCGCGCCCGAAGCGATCTATCGGGCCTGCCTGCTGCGCTTTCGCCCGATCATGATGACCACGCTGGCGGCCCTGTTCGGAGCGCTGCCGCTGATGATCGGCACCGGCGTCGGCTCCGAGCTGCGCCACCCGCTCGGGATCACGATCGTCGGCGGGCTGATCGTCAGCCAGGCGCTGACGTTGTTCACGACGCCCGTGATCTACCTGGCGTTCGACCGGCTGGCGCAGCGGTTGCAGACCAAGGCGAGGGTTGTCGCGTGACTCGACACCCTCACCCCCGGCCCCTCTCCCACTGGCGTGGGAGAGGGGAGAAGTCGATCCCCGGCCCCTCTCACTGGCGTGGGAGAGGGGAGAAGTCGATCCCCGGCCCCTCTCACTGGCGTGGGAGGGGGGAGAAGTCGACCCCCGGCCCTTCTCACTGGCGGGGAGAGGGGAGAAGTAGCCGATGAACCTGTCCTCGATTTTTATCGTCCGGCCGGTCGCGACCACGCTGCTGACCGCGGCGATCGCGCTGGCCGGTGCCCTCGGGTACTCGAGCCTGCCGGTGGCGCCGCTGCCGCAGCTGGACTTTCCGTCGATCTCGGTGCAGGCGTCGCTGCCGGGCGCGAGCCCGGACACGATGGCGGCCACCGTGGCTGCGCCGCTGGAACGGTCGCTCGGAATGATCGCCGGCATTACCGAGATGACTTCGGCCAGCTCGCTCGGATCCACGCGGATCTCGTTGCAGTTCGACCTGTCGCGCGACATCGATGGCGCCGCGCGCGACGTGCAGGCGGCGATCAACGCGGCCCGGCCGCTGCTGCCGTCGGGACTTCCGAGCAATCCGACCTATCACAAGTCCAATCCGTCGGACGCGCCGGTCATGATCCTGACGCTGACCTCGGACGCCCTGACCCGTGGCCAGATGTACGACGTCGCATCGACGGTGCTCGCGCAGCGGATCTCCCAGGTGAGCGGCGTCGGGCAGGTCGACGTCAGCGGCGGCGCGCTGCCGGCGGTCCGCGTCGAGATGAATATCGCGGCGCTGAACCGCGCCGGCATTCCGCTCGAGACGGTGCGGACCGCAATCGCCGCGACCAACTCGAACCGGCCCAAGGGAATGCTCGAAGACGCGGAGCGGACCTGGGAGGTGGGCGCCAACGACCAGGCGCGCACGGCCGCCGAATACCTGCCGCTGATCATCGCCTACCACAACGGGGCGCCGGTGCGGCTGTCCGACGTGGCAAGCGTGCAGGACTCGGTGCAGGACGTGCGCAACCTCGCGCTTTCCAACGGCAAGCAGGCGATCCTGATCCTGGTGCGCCGCCAGCCAGGCGCCAACATCCTGGAAACGATCGACCGGGTCAAGGAGTTACTGCCCGTGCTGCGCGCGTCGATCCCGGCCGCGATCGATATGCGCGTGATGATGGAGCGCACGCCCACCATCCGCGCTTCGCTGAAGGAGACCCAGCGCACGCTGATCATCGCCGTGAGCCTGGTCATTTTCGTGGTGTTCCTGTTCCTGCGCGACGCCCGGGCCGCGCTGATTCCGGCGGTGGCGGTCCCGGTGTCGCTGATCGGGACGTTCGCCGTGATGTACCTGTGCGGATTCAGCCTGAACAATCTGACGCTGATGGCGTTGACCATCTCCACCGGCTTCGTGGTGGACGACGCCATCGTCGTGCTGGAGAACATCACGCGACACGTCGAGGGCGGAATGTCGCCGATGGAGGCGGCGCTGCGCGGAGCGCGCGAGATCGGCTTCACCGTGCTGTCGATGAGCCTGTCGCTGATCGCCGTGTTCGTCCCGATCCTGGCGATGGGCGGATTTCTCGGGCGCTTGTTCCGCGAGTTCGCAGTCACCTTGTCGGTCGCGATCCTGATTTCGCTGATCGTGTCGCTGACCACCACGCCGATGATGTGCGCTCGGCTGTTGCGCCGAGAACCGCGCGCTGCGGTGGCGCCCGTGCAATCAGGCTGGCGGCGGCTGATGGCGGCCCTCGCGAGCGCGTTCTGGACCCCGGTCACGCGGATCGGAACGACCACCGCCCGAGGCTACGAGCGCTCGCTGGTCGTTGCGCTGCGGCACCCCGTGATCACTCTGCTCGTGCTGGCCGTCACCATCGTGGCCAACGTTTTCCTCTTCGTCCGGATCCCGAAGGGACTGTTTCCGACGCAGGAAACCGGCTTGATCATGGGGGGCCTGCAGGCGGACCAGAGCATTTCGTTCCAGGCGATGTCGAAGAAGCTCGCGCAATTCCTGGAAGTCGTCGCTGCCGATCCGGCGGTTCAGACCGCCAACGGATTTACCGGGGGCGGACAGACCAACGGGGGCTTCGTGTTCCTGGTGCTCAAACCGATCGCCGTGACACATTCCACCAGCGACCAGGTGATCGCGCGGCTGCGCGGCAAACTGGCACATGTGCCCGGCGCCAACCTGTTCTTGCAGCCGGTGCAAGACCTGCGGATGGGAGCGCGCCAGAGCAATTCGCTGTACCAGTACACGCTGCAGGACTCCGACGTCAACGAGTTGCGCCAGTGGGAGCCGCGCATCCGCGCCGCGCTCAGCACGCTGCCGGAGCTGGCCGACGTGAACACCGACGCGCAGGACAAGGGGCTGCGGACCTACCTGCATGTCGATCGCAACACGGTCGATCGGCTGAACCTGAACATGAACCTGGTCGACTCGACGTTGAACGACGCCTTCGGCCAGCGCCAGGTCTCCACCATCTACGAGCCGTTGAACCAGTATCACGTCGTGATGGAAGCTGCGCCGCAGTACCTGGAGCAGCCGTCGTCGCTGAACGACGTGTACGTGGTCGCGCCGTCCGGCGCACAGGTGCCGCTGGCCACGCTGGCCACGTGGGAGATGTCCAACACGCCGCTGGCGGTCAATCACCAGGGTCTGCTGGCCGCTTCGACGATCTCGTTCAACCTGCCGCTGGGCGTCTCGCTCGGGCAGGCCACCGCGGCGATCGGGCGCGCGATGGCGAGCATCGGCGTTCCGTCGACGCTGCAGGGCGGCTTCCAGGGCAGCGCCAAGCTGTTTCTGCAGTCCCTTGCCAACGAGCCGCTGCTGATCCTGGCGGCGCTGATCACGATCTACATCGTGCTGGGGGTGCTGTATGAAAGCCTGGTCCACCCGATCACGATCCTGTCGACGCTGCCGTCGGCCGGCGTTGGCGCCGTGCTGGCCCTGATGGCCTTCCATACCGAATTCACGATCATGGCCCTGATCGGCGTGATCCTGCTGATCGGCATCGTCAAGAAGAACGCGATCATCATGATCGACGTGGCAATCGAAACGTCTCGGCGTGAAGCCATCGACCCTCGTGAAGCGATCCGGCGCGCCTGCGTGCTGCGTTTCCGTCCGATCATGATGACGACGACGGCCGCGTTGTTCGGCGCTTTGCCACTGGTGGTGGTATCGGGCGAAGGAGCCCAGTTGCGCCAGCCTCTGGGCATTTCGATCGTAGGGGGACTGATATTGAGCCAGTTGCTGACCCTGTACACGACCCCGGTTGTTTACCTGAGCATGGATCGGCTGCGCCTGAAGATTGCCGCTTGGCGTGCGCGCCGCGACGTGCCGCAGCGCGGCGCGCCGGACCCCACCGCGGTCGATCGGGGGGAGCCCCGATGAGGGCCGTTCTTCGCCCGCTCGCAGCGGTGCCGGTCGCCTTGGTGCTGGCCGCCTGCGCGGTCGGGCCGGACTACGTGCGGCCGGCGGTGCAGCTGCCCACCGGGTACAAGGAGGACCCGAACTGGAAACCGGCGCAGCCATCCGATGACAAAATGCCTGCGACCTGGTGGCAGATCTTCGATGATGGCCAGCTCGACGCGCTCGCGCAGCAGGTCGCCACGGCCAACCAGGACGTCCGGGTGGCCGAGGCCAATTACCGCCAGGCCGACGCACTGGCCCGCCAGGCATTCGACACGCTGTTTCCGGTCCTGAACCTGAATGCGAACTCTATCCGCAACAAGGGCTCCAGCGGTGCCACGGCTTCGCGCAGCGTTCGGCCGGCGACCTTCAACTCGGTCACGCTGAGCACGTCGTGGGAGCTTGACCTGTGGGGCGGCCTGCGACGCAGCCTGGAGCAAGCGCAGGCCTCCGCGCAGGCCAGCGCGAGCGACCTGGCTGCCACCACGCTCAGTCTGCAGGGCCAGTTGGTGTCGGATTACCTGGCCCTGCGGGTGGCCGACGAACAACGGCGCCTGCTGGACGACGCCGTGGAGGCCTACGTGAAGTCGCTGCAGCTCACCGAGAGCCGTTACCGGGCCGGGGTCGCGGCGCGCAGCGACGTGACACAGGCACAGGCGCAGCTGGAAGCGACCCGCGCGCAATCGATCGATGTGCGCATTTCGCGGGCCCAGCTCGAGCACGCGATCGCGGTGCTGGTCGGCAAGGCGCCCGCCGATGTCTCGCTCGAGTCGCGACCGTACCAGCTGCAGTTCCCCGAGGTGCCCGCCCTGCTGCCCTCCACGCTGCTGGAGCGTCGACCGGACGTGGCGGCTGCCGAGCGCCGCACGGCCGCCGCCAACGCCCAGATCGGCGTTGCCACGGCTGCGTTCTTCCCCACCGTGACCTTGGCCGCCAGCGGCGGGTTCTCGGCACCGTCGAGCGCGTCTCTGTTCTCGGTCCCGGCCCGCGTCTGGTCGCTCGGGCCGTCGCTGGCTGAAAAACTGTTCGACTCGGGCGCCCGTCTCGCCGCGCGCGATCAGGCCGTGGCCGGCTGGGACGCGGCCACCGCCACCTACCGCAAGACGGTGCTGACGGCGCTGCAGAACGTCGAAGACAGCCTGGCCTCGTTGCGGATCCTGGCCCAGGAAGCCGTGGTCGAGGCCGCTGCGGTCAAAGCCGCGCAGGAATCGCTCGCCTTGACGATCAGTCAGTACAAGGGCGGCACGGTCAGTTACCTGAACGTGATCACGGCCCAGACGACCGAGCTGACCAGCCGTCAGAACGCGCTCACGATCGACGGACGCAGAGCTGCTGCCACGGTGCAGTTGATCCAGGCCCTTGGCGGCGGCTGGGAAGCGTCGGTCCAGTAGTGTCATCCGACGCCGACTCCAATTCGGCGCGGGCGGGGCTTCCGGCCGAGCCGGTCTCGGTCGGCCGCTTTCTGCAGATCTTCTCCGCGGTGATGCTGCCGATGTTCATGGCGGCCGCCGATCAGACGCTGCTGGCCACCGCGACCCCCAGCATCGCGGCCGACCTGGGCAGCCTGCGCGATACCACCTGGGTGTCGGTCGGGTACCTGATCGCGATGACCGTTACCGTGCCCCTGTATGGGCGGCTGGGCGACCGTTATGGACGGCGCGACACGCTGCTGGCGGCGCTCGGCATCTTCTGCTTGGGATCGCTCGCGTGCGGACTGGCCGCCTCGCTCGGGATGCTCGTGGCATCGCGCGTGCTGCAGGGCCTGGGCGGCGGTGGCCTGATGGTGATGGCGCAGGCCCTGATCGGGGAACTCGTGCCGCCGCGCCAGCGAGCGCGATTTCAGGCCTATTTTGCGACCAACTTCACGCTCGCCAATATCGGCGGCCCGTTGATCGGCGGGCTGGTCGTGCACCACGCCAGCTGGCGCTGGCTGTTCCTGGCCAATCTGCCGCTGTGCGCGCTGGCGTGCTGGCGCCTGCTGCGGCTGCCGCGCGGAAGCGCAGATTCCCAGGCCACCGCAGCCGATCCGATCGGCGCCCTGGCTTTCGCAGCGGCGGTCACCACGACGCTCATCTGGGCCACCTTTGCCGGTTACCGCTTTGCCTTTACCTCGATCTCCAGCGTGGCACTGGGTCTGACCAGCCTGCTGCTGTGGACCGCGCTGATCGCCCGCGAGTTGCGCCAGCGCGATCCGTTTCTGCCGATCGAGTTGCTGCGCGATCGATCGATGCGCTATTTGAGCTTGACCGTCGTATCGTTCGCATCCTGCCTGTTCGCGCTGATCTTCTTCCTGCCGGTGCTGCTGCAGATCGGCCATGGCGCCGACGCCAGGCAGGCCGGCGCGCTGCTGCTGCCCATGATGCTCGGCATCGTGGCCGGCTCCACGCTCACCGGCCGGATCGTCAGCCGTACCGGCCGGCCGGCCGAAATGCCGGTGGCGGGCCTTTCGATCTCGTGCGCCGCGCTGATCCTGATGGCCGTGGTGCCCGGCCGCGGTGAGCTCATTGCCGGGTTCGCAGCGCTGTGCGGTTTGGGATTCGGAAGCGTCATGCCGAGCGCGCAGATCATCAGCCAGACACTGGCCGGGCGAGAACGGCTGGGCGCGGCGGCCTCGATCGTTTCGCTGGCGCGCTACCTGGGTGCCGCGCTGGGGACGGCGGTTTTTGGCGCCGTGGTGTTCGCGCTGGCGCCCGGCACCACGGGCCGGATCGACTTGCACAGCCTGGGGGCCGCCACGGCCACGCAGCTGAGCCACGCGATCCGGATCGGCTTCGGCGTGCTGGCGGCGGTGGCGACAATCGGGGCGTGGTTCGCCTCGCGCGTCCAACGGATCCAACTCTGACGGCGGCAGACCCCATGCGAAGCTCCCAGCGCACCGAGACGGTGCACCCCGCCGCACGGACGGCCCATTGTCGTGCATTGGGGCCACCCATCCGGGCCTCTTGCATTGGCCGTCCGCCAGGCGTGGAATTTGCATGACCTAGACCTTCCCCAGCGTCAGCAAAGCCCGGGCCGCCGATGTCGTTCGCCACCTTCAACGAGATGTATGCGGCCGACGGCGGCGTGCGGTCCCACTACCGCGAGTACGAATCCTGGCTGTTGCGCCAGAGCGATGACCTGATGCGGCTGAAGCGCGCCGAGGCCGACCTCGTGTTCCGGCGCGTCGGCATCACCTTTGCGGTCTACGGGGAAAGCGCGGGCACCGAGCGCCTGATCCCGTTCGATGTGATTCCCCGGATCATCCCGGCGGTCGAGTGGCGCCGGCTCGAAGCGGGGCTGCGCCAGCGCGTCAAGGCGCTGAACCTGTTCCTGCACGACATCTACCACGAAGCCGAGATCGTGAAAGCCGGTCGGATTCCAGCCGAGCCGGTGTTCGGCAATGCGCAGTACCGGCCGCAGATGAAGGGGATCGACGTTCCCGGCGGCATCTATGCGCACGTGGCCGGAATCGACATCGTGCGAGCCGACGGCGGCGAGTTTTACGTGCTGGAGGACAACTTGCGCGTGCCCAGCGGCGTGTCGTACATGCTGGAAAACCGCCGGATGATGATGCGCCTTTTCCCGGATCTTTTTACCTCCAACCCGGTGGCTCCGGTCGAGCACTACCCGGACCTGCTGCTGGAGGACCTTCGCTCGGTCGCACCGGTCGGCGTCGAGGACCCGACCGTGGTGCTGCTGACCCCGGGGATGTACAACTCGGCGTATTTCGAACACGCCTTCCTGGCCCAGCAGATGGGCATCGAGCTGGTCGAGGGCCAGGATCTGTTCGTGCACGACGCCGGCGTCTATATGCGCACCACGCGGGGTCCGAAGCGCGTGGACGTGATCTACCGCCGCATCGACGACGATTTCCTGGATCCGACGCTGTTTCGAAAGGACTCCACGCTGGGGGTGCCGGGACTGCTGGACGTGTACCGGGCCGGGCGCGTCACGCTGGCCAACGCGATCGGAACCGGGGTGGCCGACGACAAATCGATCTACCCGTTCGTTCCCGACATGATCGATTTCTACCTGGGCGAGAAACCGGTGCTGGCCAACGTACCGACCTACAAGTGCCGCAACCGCGACGAGTTGCAGTACGCGCTGGACCATCTGCCGCAGCTGGTCGTCAAGGAAGTGCACAACGCCGGCGGCTACGGGATGCTGATCGGTCCGTGCTCCACGGGCGAGGAGCTGGACGAATTCCGCCGCCGCCTGCGGGCCCATCCGGAGAACTACATCGCGCAGCCGACGCTGGCCCTGTCGACCTGCCCGACCTACGCCGAATCGGGCGTGGCGCCGCGCCACGTCGACCTGCGCCCGTTCGTGTTGTCGGGCCAGCAGACCGCGATGGTGCCCGGCGGACTGACCCGGGTCGCGCTGCGCGAGGGCTCCCTGGTCGTCAACTCGTCCCAGGGCGGCGGCACCAAGGACACCTGGGTGCTGGGACGGTGATGCTGAGCCGCACGGCCGACCACCTGTTCTGGATGGCCCGCTACATCGAGCGCGCCGAGAACACGGCCCGGATGCTGGACGTGAACGTGACGACCTCGTTGCTGCCGATGACGCGCGAGGCCGCCGAGCGCGGCTGGCGCGCGATGCTGAGCATTTCCGAGCTGCAGCCGGCTTTCGACGCCCGCTATCCGACGTTGACGCCGCACGACGTGCTCGATTTCATGGTGCGCGATCCGAACAATCGATCCTCGATCACCTGCTGCCTGCAGGCGGCCCGCGAAAACGCACGGGCGGTGCGCGGCACCATGACGACCGAGGTGTGGGAGACCCATAACGACACCTGGTTGCAACTGCCGCAGCAGCTCAAGGGCGGCCTGCTGCAGGGCGATCCGCACGAGTTCTTCGAGTGGGTCAAGTTCCGCTCGCATCTGTCGCGGGGCGTGACGATCGGCACGATGCTGAAGGACGAGGCCTTCTACTTCATCCGCCTGGGCACCTTCCTGGAGCGGGCCGACAACACGGCCCGGATCCTGGACATCAAGTTCCACGGCACCGGTCCTTCCAACGGAACGTGGCCGGCGCCGGCCGAAGCGGCTGAAGAGCCTTATCTGGACTTCTACTACTGGGCGGCGGTGCTGCGCTCGGTGTCGGCGTTCGAGATCTATCGCAAGGTGTACCGCGACGTGATCACCCCGGCGCGCGTGGCCGAGCTGCTGATGCTGCGCGGCGACATGCCGCGCTCGCTGCTGGCGTCGCTGAACGAGGTATGCACCAACCTCGAGCAGCTCCGAAACGATCAGTCCGCCGAGACCTCCAGGCGCGCCGGCCTGCTGCGCGCGGAGCTTCAATACGGGCGAATCGACGACATCCTGGATACCAGCCTGCACGTGTTCCTGACTTCGTTCCTGAAGCGGGTCAACGATCTGGGCCAGCGCATCAGCCACGATTTCCTGGTGCCCCTGATGACCCGCTGAATGGCCGCACGAAAAGTCCGCTCTGCGATACGGGGGCCGGTTTAACATCGTGCGATCGACATGACAGGCGCGGCCGCGATCCGCCCGGGAGCCAGGACCAGATGACCTACTGCGTGGGAATGCGGCTGAACGACGGGCTGGTGTTCCTGTCGGATTCGCGGACCAATGCCGGGGTCGACCAGATCTCCACGTTCCGCAAGATGACGGTGTTCGAGCACCCGGGTGAGCGGCTGATGGTGCTGCTGAGCGCCGGCAACCTGGCGATCACCCAGGCGGTGCAGCAGGTCGTATGCGAGCAGCTTGCACCCGATCGGACTTCCGTGTGGAACGCCGGCGGCATGCTGGAGTCGGTGCGGGTGGTTGGCGATGCGGTGCGCCAGGTGCACGCCCGCGACGCGGCCGCATTGACGGAAGGCGGCATCGAATTCAACTGCAGCTTCATATTCGGCGGCCAGATTCGCGGCGAATCGATGCGATTGTTCCAGGTCTATGCGGCCGGCAATTTCATCGAGGCCACTGCCGAGAATCCGTACTTCCAGATCGGCGAGTCCAAGTACGGCAAGCCGATCATCGATCGGGTGCTTTCGCCGACCACCCGGCTGGACGAGGCGGCCAAGTGCGCGCTGGTGTCGATGGACTCCACGCTTCGATCCAACATCTCGGTGGGCCTGCCGCTGGACCTGCTGGTATACGAGGCCGACCGGCTCCAGGTGACCAAGTTCGTCCAGATCGACCAGGACAACGAGTACATGCAGATGATCCGCAACACCTGGGGTGCGCGCCTGCGCCAGGTCTTTTCCGAGATACCCGACCCCGCGTGGCGCAGCGCTCCGGTACCGGCGCAGACGCCGCGCCTCGAGACGGCCCCGTGTGCTCCGGTGCGTGCTCCGTTGCCCGCCGGCATGGACGCCGACCTGCCGCCCAGGTCGCAGCCGTTTCAGCTGGTCGCGCAGACGTCCGTGGAGCACTGATTGAGAGCTGTGCCAGGATCGGCGACTCCAAAGGTCTTTTCGGATTCGTTTCATCGATGATTCACGTCGCGTTAAGCCACGTCACCCGCTATCGGTACGACCGGCGCGTCAGCCTCTCTCCCCAGATCGTTCGACTGCGTCCGGCCCCGCATTGCCGCACGCCGGTGCTTTCGTATTCGCTGAACGTCGCCCCGAAAACCCATTTCATCAACTGGCAGCAGGACCCGTTCTCCAACTATCTGGCCCGCCTGGTCTTCCTGGAAAAGACCGACGAGCTGCAGGTCAAGGTCGACCTGGTCGCGGAAATGTCGGTGTACAACCCGTTCGATTTCTTTCTCGAGCCGGCCGCCGAGACGTTTCCGTTCGCCTACGAGGCGCAGCTCGAGCACGATCTGCGCCCCTACCTGGTCCGCGCCGAGGCCGGGCCCCTGTTGCGCCGCTATGTGGATCGAGTCGACCTGCGGCCGCAGCGCACCATCGATTTTCTGGTCGACCTGAATCAACAGCTGCGCCGTGCGATCCAATACCTGATCCGGATGGAGCCCGGCGTGCAGACGCCGGAGCACACGCTGCGATCGGCCAGCGGGTCCTGTCGCGACACCGGCTGGCTGCTGGTCCTGATCCTCAGGCACCTGGGCCTGGCAGCGCGGTTCGTCTCCGGCTATCTGATCCAGCTCAAACCCGATGTGCCGGCGCTGGAGGGCCCGACGGGCGCGGGGGCCGATTTCACGGACCTGCACGCCTGGTGCGAGGTGTACCTGCCAGGGGCCGGCTGGGTCGGGCTGGATCCGACCTCGGGGCTGTTCGCCGGGGAGGGTCACCTGCCGGTCGCCTGCACGCCGGAGCCCGATTCGGCCGCACCGGTCAGCGGCAGCGTGGACGAATGCGAGGTCCAGTTCGACCATGCGATGCAGGTGCAGCGGATTCTGGAATCGCCGCGCGTGACCAAGCCCTACACCGATTCGCAATGGAGCGCGATCGATGACCTGGGGCGCAAGGTCGACGCGCAGCTGAGCCGGCAGGACGTGCGCCTGACGATGGGGGGAGAGCCGACGTTCGTCGCGATCGAAGACCGCGACGCCGACGAATGGAACACCGCGGCGCTCGGACCAAAAAAACGCGGGTACGCCATCGAGCTGCTGCACCGGCTGCGCGGAAGGTACGGAGCGGGCGGCTTCGTTCATTTCGGGCAGGGCAAGTGGTATCCGGGCGAGCAGCTGCCGCGCTGGGCCCTGTCGATGTTCTGGCGTGCCGACGGCCGGCCGTGCTGGAGCGACGACTCGCTGTTCGACGATGAGCGCACAGCGGGGCGCTACCAGCCGCAGGATGCACTCGCCTTGATGCGGACGCTTTGCGCGCGCCTGGGCCTGGATCCGGCTTTTGCGATACCGGGCTACGAAGACGTCTGGTACTACCTCTGGCGCGAACGCCGCTTGCCGGCCAACGTCGACCCGTTCGATTCGCGGCTGGACGATGAAATGGAGCGCGCGCGCCTGCGCCGCGTGTTCTCGCAGGGTCTGTCCAAGGTGGTCGGCTACGCGCTTCCGATCCAGTGCGACCGCACCACCGCGCCGGGCGAGCCGATCTGGATCACCGGACCGTGGTTTCTGCGCGACGAGCGCATGTACCTGATGCCCGGCGATTCGCCGATGGGCTACCGGCTTCCGCTGGAATCGCTGCCGTGGGTTTCGAAAGCGGATTATCCGCATCACGTCGGGCGCGACCCGTTCGCGCCACATCCGGCCCTGCCGGAAACGACGCTGCGCCGGCAGTTTGCGCGGCGGCCGGCCGATGCGGAAGGCAGCGCCGCGCCCAAGCGCTTCGAATCGGCCGCCGGGCTCACCCGCACGGCGCTGTGCGTGGAGCCGCGCGACGGCAACCTGTACGTTTTCCTTCCGCCGCTCGCCGAGCTGGAGGATTACCTGGAGTTGCTGGCCGCCGTGGAGGCCGCGGCGGCCGAGCGCGGTGTACGCGTGGTGCTGGAAGGCTACCCGCCGCCGCGCGATCCGCGCCTGCGGCAGCTGTCGATCACCCCGGATCCGGGCGTCGTCGAAGTGAACATCCACCCGGCCGCCAGCTGGGGCGAGCTGGTCGACCACACCGAATTCCTGTACGAGGCGGCGCGCCTGTCGCGCCTGTCGCCCGAGAAGTTCATGCTGGACGGGCGCCACACCGGCACCGGCGGGGGCAATCACTTCGTTCTGGGCGGGCCCACGCCGGCCGACAGCCCGCTGCTGCGCCGGCCGGACCTGCTGGGCAGCCTGCTGCGCTACTGGCACAACCACCCGGCGCTGTCGTACCTGTTCTCGACGCTGTTCATCGGCCCGACCAGCCAGGCCCCGCGCGTGGACGAGGCTCGCGACGAGCAGCTGTACGAGCTGCAGATCGCATTCGACGAGCTGCGGCGCCTGGACGCGCAGGACGGCGCGCCGCTGCCCTGGCGCGTCGATCGGCTGTTTCGCAACCTGCTGGTCGATGCCACCGGCAACACGCACCGCGCCGAATTCTGCATCGACAAGCTGTATTCGCCGGATGGGCCCACCGGCCGCCTGGGTCTGCTCGAGATGCGCGCCTTCGAAATGCCCCCGCATCCGCGCATGAGCCTGGTGCAGCAGCTGATGCTGCGTGCGCTGGTGGCGCGCTTCTGGAGCCAACCTTATACCGAGCGACTGACGCGCTGGGGCACGGGGCTGCACGACCGCTTCCTGCTGCCGACGTTCGTCCGGATGGATCTGGAAGATGTGCTGGAGGAACTGGGCGGCGCCGGCTACCCGTTCGATCCGGCCTGGTTCGCGCCGCACTTCGAATTCCGCTTTCCGCGGTACGGCGAGGTCGCCGCGCAAGGCATCCATCTGACGCTGCGAGGCGCTCTGGAGCCGTGGCATGTCCTGGGCGAACAGCCCGCCGCCGGTGCGACGGTCCGCTACGTCGACTCCTCGCTCGAACGAATCGAGTTGCATGTCACCGGCCTTAACGACAACCGCCACGTGATCACCGTCAACGGGCGGGCCGCGCCGCTGCAGCCGACCGGGCGGGTGGGCGAATACGTCGCCGCGGTCCGCTACCGCGCTTGGCAGCCCGCGACATGCCTGCATCCGACCATCGGGATCCACGTGCCGTTGACGTTCGACATCGTCGACACCTGGATGCGTCGCTCGCTGGGCGGCTGCCGCTACCACGTGGCCCACCCGGGCGGCCGCCACTACGAGGTCTTTCCGGTCAACGCGTTCGAGGCCGAGAGCCGCCGGCTGGCACGGTTCGAGCAAATCGGTCGCACGCCGGGCGAGATGATCGTCCAGCAGCCGCGGCGCAGCCTCGAATATCCGTTCACACTGGACCTGCGCCGTCCGTAACGTTGCGTCGAACCCCGTGACCCAGGCCGACCTGCAACTCGAGAACTTCGAAGATCCGACCAGCGCCGCGGCGCGTCTGGCCGGCCCGATCACGGCCGGGCATTTCGACGAGTTGCGCGACCCGCAGGGCGCCCTGCGCCCAGCCTGGCGCGGGTTCTTCGCAAGCATCGGTTCTGCCGCCATCGCAGACTTTGACCGCCGCGCCGCACTGCTCGCCCGCCAGGTGCGCGAGGACGGAATTACCTACAACGTGTACAGCGATCCGCACGGCTCCGCCAATCGCTGGTCGCTGGACCTGCTGCCATTCATCGTCTCGCGCGAAGACTGGGCCCAGATCGAGCCGGGCATCGTGCAGCGCGCCGGCCTGCTGTCGGCCATCCTGCGTGACGTCTACGGAGAGCAGCGCCTGCTCAAAGACGGCTTGCTGCCGCCCGCGCTGGTGTTCGGCAATCCAGGCTACCTGCGGCCGCTTCACGGGAGCGAGCCGGTCGGCGGGCGCTTCCTGCACATCGTCGGGTTCGATCTGGCGCGCGGGCCGGACGGACGATGGTGGGTGGTCGGACAGCGTACGCAGGCGCCCTCGGGGCTTGGCTACGCGCTGCAGAACCGGATCCTGGTTTCAAGACTGTTCGCCGACGGGTTCCGGGCCATGCACGTTCAGCGGCTCGCCTCGAGCTTCCGGCGCCTGCTGGAGACGTTGAACCGGCTGGCGCCTCGCGACGACGGCGAAACGCCCCGGATCGTCCTGCTCACGCCGGGTCCCTACAACGAAACCTATTTCGAGCACGCGTACCTGGCGCGCTACCTGGGTATTCCGCTGGTCGAAGGCAACGACCTGACGGTGCGAAGCGAGCGGCTCTACCTGCGCACGTTACATGGGCTGCAGCGCGTTCATGGCGTGTTGCGCCGGCTGGACGACGCCTGGTGCGATCCGCTCGAGTTGCGTCCCGATTCCGCCCTCGGCGTGCCCGGCCTGCTGCAGGCGGTGCGCGCCGGCCAGGTGCTGGTGTCCAATGCGATCGGCTCGGGATTCCTGGAATCGCACGCGGTGCACGGGTTCCTGCCGGGCATCGCGCGCGCCATGCTGGGGTCCGACCTGCTGCTGCCGGCACGCAACACCTGGTGGTGCGGCGAGGAAGCGGCGCGCCAGGACGCGCTCGAGCACCTGGATCGCGCGCTGGTTCGCGCCAGCTATCCGGGTGCGATCCCGGAGCCGGCCGCAGACGCCGAGGGCATGCCGGTGAACCTGGTCGAATTGCGCGAACGGATCGATGCAGATCCGCAGCTGTACACGGTGCAGTCGTACCTGCCCTTTTCACAGACTCCGACCTGGCGGGGCCGCGCGCTGGCGCCGCGCGTTGCGGTGATCCGGACCTACGCGGTGGCGGACGTCGACGGCGGCTGGCACGCCCTGCCGGGCGGCCTGGCGCGGATCGGCGAACGCCAGAAGGACGTGTCGATGCAGCGCGGCGGCAGCAGCGCGGACACCTGGGTCATCACGGGCGGCGAGGTCGATACCGACACCCTGCTGGACCGCCGGCCGCGTCACGACGAGGTGGGCCGGCGCCGCATCGTCACCAGCCGGGCCGCCGAGAACCTGTTCTGGATGGGGCGCTACACCGAGCGGACCGATAACGCGGTGCGCGCGGTCCAGAACGTGCTGGCCGCACTGCATACGCACGAGGCGATGGCGCCGCCGGTGCTGCACGCAATCGGGCGTCTGTGCACCGCCCTGGGGCTCGTGCCGGCCGCGGCACCGTCGCCGGCGACCAGCGGGCGCGTGTTCGAGCGAACGCTGCTGGCGGGGCTGACCGATCTGAACGGGACAACCAGCGTCGCCTTCGACCTGGCCGCGCTGGTGCGCAATGCGGCCGAGCTGCGCGATCGCCTGGCGGTCGAGCACTGGCAGCTGATCGACCGCACCGCGCGGGACTTCGCGGCCGCGCTGCCGCACGGCGACCCGACCCGCACCGCCGACGATGCGCTGGCGCCGCTGGCGGCGGTCAGCACCGGAATCCGGGCCATCACCGGCGCCCAGGCCGATGGCATGACACGCGACGATGGCTGGAGGATGCTGACGGTCGGCCGCCAGATCGAGCGGCTGGCAGCAACCAGCGCGACGCTGATCGCGTTGTTCGAACTGGACGCGATCAGCCACGAAGTCGGATTCGACCTGGCCCTGGCCCTGTTCGACAGCACGATCACGTACCGCTCGCGCTACCCGGGCCGGGGGGAGCTGGACGCGCTGATCGATTCGCTGGTGCTGGATGCCTCCAACCCGCGCGCGGCGGCCTGCACGGTGCAGCTGCTGGCGCGCGAGGTGGCTTCGCTCGCCGCGGCGGCCGGATCGCGGCCGCCGCCTTCCGGCGGCGGGCTGCTCGATGCGAACCTGGGCGCCACCTTGCTCCAGTTGTGCGAGCGCGATCCGCAGGGCCGCTGGTTGCGGCTGCTGGCTCTGGCCACCCGCCTGCGGGGATGGGCCTTCGAATTGTCCGACTGGATCGGATTGCAGTATTTCGCGCATGCCGAGGCGCCCATGCGCTCGATGATCGCCTGAGCCGGCCATGAGCGGCACCGTGCTGTCGGTTTCGCATTCGACCGAGTACCGCTACTCCACGCGGGTGGAGCTGGCCCACCACATCGCCCACCTGACCCCGCGCTGCGACGACCATCAGCGCCTGGAGCAGTGCGAGCTGAGCATCGATCCGCCGCCCAACGAGCTGCGCAACGGCATCGATGCGTTCGGCAACACGCGTTCCTTCTTCTCGTTTTATGCCCCGCACGAGCGGCTGCGGGTGCAGGCCTGCAGCCGGCTGCGCATGCTCGATCGCGCCGACGAGCTCGATCCGTCCGCCAGCCCCGACTGGGAAGCGGTGCGCGATTCGTTGCAGTACCGGGCCGGCACGCCGTTCGTGCCTGCATCCGAATTCGTTTTCGCCTCGCCCTACGTTCCGCGCGATCGGGAGCTTGCGCAGTACGCGCGCGCCTGCTTCGAGCCGGGCCGCCCCCTGATCGAAGCGGCGATCGACCTGATGCATCGGGTTCACGCCGATTTCCGCTACCGGCCGGCCAGCACCGAAGTCTCCACTCCGCTGCTGCAGGCGTTTCGCGCGCGCACCGGCGTGTGCCAGGATTTCTCGCACGTGATGATCGGTTGCCTGCGGTCGATCGGATTGTCGGCCCGCTACGTCAGCGGCTATCTGGTCAGCGGCGGCGCACCGGATCGGCCGCGCCCGGTCGGCGCCGAGGCCTCGCATGCCTGGGTGTCGGTCTTCTGTCCGATGCTGGGCTGGGTCGATCTGGATGCGACCAACGATGCGATCCCCGAGCGGCACCACGTGACGGTGGCGCTCGGGCGCGATTACGGCGACGTGGCCCCGCTGCGCGGCGTGATCCGGGGCGGCGCCGAGCACGAGCTCATCGTGGCGGTACGGGTCAGCGAGCTGTCCGCCTCCGATCAGCGCGGCGGCGGTAACGAGGATGGCACGCCCGGCGGGTAGGCCGGCAACAACGGCGGCGGAGGCGGCAGCACCGGGGTCGCCTTCTTCAAGGCCTCCAGCAGGTAATTGACGCCGGCTTCCAGCTGGACGTCGTGCCCTGTTTCCCAGTCGGAGGGCGAATCGTCGACGACCATGTCGGGGTCGACCCCGTGGTTCTCGATGGCCCATTTTGAATCGAGGTCGTAAATGGCGTCCTCGGGCACCGTGATGTAGCCGCCATCCAGCAGAAACCATTCGCCGCGTATTCCGCGCACGCCGCCCCAGGTGCGCGTGCCGATCAGGGGACCGAGCCCGTACTTTCGGAAGTAGAACGGAAAAAGGTCGCCGTCGGATCCCGAGTAATGGTTCAGCAGACATACCTTCGGGCCGTTCAGCACCTGCTGCGTCCACGTGGTTGCGACCCGATTGCGGTTCGTCGTCATCGCGACCAGAACCCGGCGCAGGCGCTCCAACAGGATCTGGTCGATGAAGCCGCCTCCGTTCCAGCGCTCGTCCACCACCAGCGCCTGCTTGTCCAACTGCGGGTAGAACTGCCGCACGAACTGGTCCATGCCGGTTGCCGCCATGTCGGACAGATACAGGTAGCCGATCCTGCCGCCGGACAGCCGCTCCACCAGCGCCCGGTTATGGTCGATCCACTCCTTCTGCCGCAACGGCAGCTCGCTCTTGACGGGCTGGACCACCAGGTCGCGGCGCTTGCCGCCGGGCGCATCCGCCACGGTCAGTTTCACCGTTCCGTCCTTGCCCACCAGCAGGCTGTACGGATCGACCGGCGCTTTCAACTCGACATCGTCGACCGCCAGCAGGTAGTCACCCTCGCGCACGTCGAGCCCCGGCACGTTCAGCGGCGGCCGGTAATGCTCGCGCGTGTTGTCGCCGGGGTAGATCCTTGCCAGTCGATAGCGCCCCGAGGCCGCATCCAGCGCGAAGTCGGCTCCCAGGAAGGCCGTCGGCACCCTGCGCTCGGCCGGCATTTCGTCGCCTCCTCCCACGTAGGTGTGCGAGTTGCTCAATTCGCCGATCAGCTCGCCGATCAGGTAGTTCAGATCGGTGCGGGAACCCACCAACGGCAACAGTTTCCCGTATTGAGCGCGCACCGCCGGCCAGTCGACGCCGTTCATTTTCGTGCTGAAGAAGAAATCGCGCTCGATCCGCCACGCGTTGTCGAACATCTCGCTCCATTCCTGGCGCGGCTCGATGCGCACGCGCAGGTGCGACAGATCCAGGGTCTTGGGCCCATCGTCGCCATCGCCGGCCCTTGGCGCGCCCGCACCCGCGGCTCTGGCGTCGGCAACGATGTATTTCTTCTCGAGCTTGTACAGGACCTTGGTGCCATCGGCGGAGATCGCGTAGTCGCCCAGGCCCTGCACGACGATCGCGTCCTTGCGCTTCTTGACGTCGAACAGGTGCAGCTCGGATTTTTCGCCCGGCAGCGGGCCCTCGATCATGTCGCTCGGCGCAGTCAGGTAGAACACCCGATCGTCGCGAGTATCCAGTCGGGTGACGTTGGCAGCAGGCACCGGCAGTCGATCGACCCGCTGCATCAGTCCGTCCAGGTCGATCCTCGCCGGCTTGCTCGCGCCGGGCTTCCAGCGCGCCTCGCCGCCCTGATCCCGCCCGGTCTTGCCATCGTCGCCGCCCTTGCCGGCGCCTGCCTTGTCGCCCGACTCGGGCAGCCCTTCGTCCGAACGGGGCGCGAACGGCGAGGCGGCGCCGCGCGCGAGCGTGGCCACGTAGATCCCGGTCATCTTCAAGGTGGCGACGTTGAACTCGGACTGGCTCAACGTCGGGTTCTCGTGGCGGGTCGAAACGAAGTACAGGTACTTTCCGTTCGGATCGAACACCGGAGAAAAGTCGTTGGTGAGCGCCTCGCTGACCCGGGTCGCCTTGCGGCCTTCCACGTCGTAGAGCCAGATGCCGCTTTGCTGGTTGGCCGCGGTGATGCTGTACGCGAGCCATTTTCCATCCGGGGACCAGGAATAGTCGTGCATTTCGTTGTACGGATCCCGCGCCACTTCTCGGGGCTCGCCGCCATCGGCGGCCACCGTCCACAGCCGGTGTTCGTTGTCGGAGAACGCGAGCTGGTCGCCCGCCGGCGACCAGCGCGGCGTGTAGAAGTAGCCGTTGGCGAAATGCGTGATCACTTTCTCCGGTCCGCCCTCGGCCGGGCGCAGCGCCAGCTGCTGCTCGCCGCCGGCATCGGTCGTGTACGCGATCGTTTTGCCGTCCGGCGACCAGCTCGGGTGATCCTCGTCGGCGCCCGGGCTCTGGGTCAGGTTGCGCGTATTGCCGAATTCGGCCGGTATCGTGAACAGATCGCCGCGGGCCGAGAACACGGCCCGCTTGCCGTTGGGTGCCAGGTCGAAATCGGTCTGCTGCGCCATGTCCTTGTCGCGGATGAGCGGGGCGGCGTCCACCCAATGCGCAGCGGTGCGGGTTCCGTCGTCGGGAACCGTCACGCTCAATGTATGCAACTGCTCGGACGGCAGATCCAGCACGTACAGCTTGCCGCCCTTTTGGAACACGATCCCGGCGTCGTCTCCTTCGGCCGAGTCCAGGCTCGGAAAATCGATGTCGTAGTCCAGAAAATGCGTCACCTGGCGGAATTGGCCACCGACGGTGTCGTAGGCCCAGATATTGGCGCGGTGATTGGGATCGTGGTCGGCCAGGAAGTAGATCGTCTGCCGGTACCACATCGGGGAGGTTTCGGTACCGGGCCAGTCGGTCACGTGCGTCAGCTTCAGCGTGGTGAAATCGTAGATGTCGATGTCCTGCGCCAACCCGCCTTCGTATCGCTTCCAGGTGCGGAAATTGCGGAAGATCCGATTGAACGCGATCTTGTCGCCGTTCGGGCTGTAGCTGAGCAAGCCGCCCCGGTCCAACGGCATCGGCTGCGCCAGTCCGCCGTCGATCGATACCGTAAACAGCTTTGGCCACGCGGGGTTCCAGGCCTGGCGCCGCGACAGGAACACGATGCGCCTGGAATCCGGGGTCCACGTAACCACCATGTTGCTCGGGCCCCATCGCATCGGAGCGTCGTCGACCACGTCGGAGGTGAACGTAAGGCGCCGCGCCGAGCCTCCCGAAGCCGGGATGACGTACACGTCGCGGTTGCCCTGGTAGTCGGCGGTGAAGGCAATCCAGCGTCCATCGGGAGAGAAGCGGGGCATCAGGTCGCGGCCGGGATCCGAGGTCAGCCGCACGGCCGCTCCGCCGCTTCGCGCAACCGCCCACAGGTTGTCGTGCGCGACGAACACAATCCTGTTGCCGTGCAGCGTCGGAAATCGCATCAAAACCTGGTCGGCCTCGTCGGCCCCGGCCACGCCGGTCCAGCCGGCAACCAGGATCGAAACGAAAATCGGGGCAAATCGCACTGGCCTGCGCATTACCGTCTCCCGTCGTTCTCACGTTGTTGTGCCCGCGTCGTCCTGCGCCGCCGCGGAATATTATTCGCCTCGGGCGTGGGTGCAAGATTCCTCATGACGATCGCCCTGCGCACAACGATGAGATTCGGAATTCGACCGGGAGCTGCCATCCGGCGGCAGCGGGCCGCTTGCGCGGCGGGCGCGTTGCTGCTCCTGTGCGCGCCAGCGCCTGCGCAGATGCCTCCGATGGGCGACTTTTCCGGTTACCAGCGGATCGACCGCGCCCAGGTCCTGGCCCGGCTGGCCGAGGCGACGGCCCAGGCGCCCGCCGATCTGAGCTCGAAGAACCTGTCGGGACTGGACCTGTCGGGCGTGGACTTCAAGCACGCCAATCTGACTGCCGCGGTGCTGAACGGCGCCAATCTATCGGGCGCCGATCTGTCCGGTTGCAATCTGACGGTCAGCTTCGCCGAGCGGGCCAATCTGCAACGCGCCAGCCTGCGAGGCGCGGTGATGTTCTCGATGCAGCTGGCTGGAGCCGATCTGCGCGGGGCCGACCTGACGGGTGCACGCTTCATCGGTGATCTGCAGCACGCGGACCTGCGCGGCGCGCATCTGGCCCGGTTAGACGGCGCGGCCGACATGAAGAACCAGTCGATGGGACTGATGCACGCCGTGATCAGCTCGGCGGACCTAAGCGGTGCCGACCTGCGGGGGGCCGACCTGTCACGCGCCGATTTCAGTTTTTCAACGCTGGCCGGCGCCGATCTGCACGGCGCGCGCATCTTCGGCGGCGACTTCAGCGGAACGTCGTTGACGCGGGCCGATTTGTCGGGCGCGGACCTGCGGGAATCCAAGTTCATCGACACGGACTTCAGCGGTGCCGACCTGACCGATGCCGACCTGTCGGGCTCTACATTGCGCAACGTGCACGGCCTGGACAGTGCCAGGCGCTCCGGCGCGAAAGGTCTGCCGCCGTAAGCCGCACGTCACGGCCGGCCGGGTGCCGGCACCCGGTCGCCTATACTCAGCGCGCACAACAATCCGAGGAGTGACCATCATGGCAGATCAGTTCACGCCCGACACGGCCCTCAGATCGGTTCCACTCCAGGCCGATGTCGGCCTGCGCCAGTACATGCTGCGCGTCTATAACTACATGGCCGGCGGCTTGGCGCTTACCGGCCTGGTCGCCTATTTTGCTGCGTCCAGCGGGCTGTACCAGTCCATCGCCCGCACACCGCTCTTCTGGATCGTGCTGCTGGCGCCCCTGGGCCTGGTCCTGTTTCTGAGTTTCCGCATCGAGAAGATGAGCCTCGGCACGGCACAGCTCAGCTTCTGGGTGTACGCAGCACTGGTGGGCCTGTCGCTCGCGGGTATCTTCCTGGTCTATACCGGCGCCAGCATCGCGCGGGTCTTCTTCATCACCGCAGGCACGTTTGGCGCGATGAGCTTGTACGGCTACACCACGAAAAGGGATCTCGCGCAGTTCGGGTCCTTCCTCTTCATGGGGCTCATCGGCATCGTGATCGCGGGTCTCGTGAACATATTCATCGCCTCCACGGCGCTGCAGATGACGATATCCGTGATCGGGGTCATCGTCTTTGTCGGCCTTACCGCATGGGATACACAGCGCATCAGGGCCTTGTATTTCCAGGCGGACGGCGAGGTTGCGGCCGGCAAGAAGGCCATCATGGGCGCGCTTTCGCTTTACCTCGATTTCCTCAACCTGTTTCTGATGCTGTTGCAACTGCTCGGCGACCGCCGCCGGTAGCACAAGTCGACAACTCCGGGCTGGCATACCGTTGCCGGCGCCCTACCGCGGCCCGGACTCAGCGGGCCGGGGATTTTGCCGACCCGCCTTGTGCCATCGCCAGCAGTTCAGTGTCGTACTCATGCGCCCATCGCGCCTTTCCACCTTGTTGCCGGTCCTCGCCGCGCTGGCCCTCGCTGCGGCACCGGCCCAGGACGACGCCGACGCCTTTCGTACGCGTCGTATGCCCTACGAGGCGTTTGACCGGCTGCCGGCCACCCACGTTGCGATTGGCAAAGCGACCTTCGACGTCGCCTTCGCGCCGGGGGCGCTCGAACTGTCGCCGAGCGTCATCATCGAGTGGATTGCGACCTCGGGGCGAACCGTCGCCGCTTATTACGGCCGCTTCCCGGTCGACCGCGTGAAGGTGCTGGTCGTACCGGTCGACGGGGCCGGGGTGCGCTCGGGAACCGCGTTCTCGAATCGGGGCTCGGCGGTGCGCATCGTGCTCGGTCGCGCCGTCACGCAAAAGCAGCTCGCCGACGACTGGATCGTCGTTCACGAGCTGGTGCACCTCGCATTTCCATCGGTCGCGAGCGAGCATCACTGGATCGAAGAAGGCCTGGCCACGTATATCGAGTCGATTGCGCGCGCGCAGGCTGGTCGTCTGAGCGCGGAGCAGGTCTGGGGCGATTTCGTGCGGTCGATGCCAAAGGGCCTGCCCGCGGCGGATGATCAGGGCCTGGACCACACGCCGACCTGGGGCCGCACCTACTGGGGTGGCGCGATGTTCTGCCTCCTTGCCGACGTACAGATCAGGGAGCGCTCGCACAACCGCCTCGGTCTGCAGGATGCGTTGCGCGCCATCGTCGCGGCCGGAGGCAACATGGAGGTGGATTGGACGCTGCAGCGCGCGCTGCGCGTGGCCGATGCGGCCATCGGATCGCCGGTCATCGAGGAGCTGTACGACCAGATGAAGGCGACCCCGGTGCCCGTCGATCTGCCGCAACTGTGGCAGCGTCTGGGGGTCGAGCTGCGCGGCGACAACGTGTTGTTCGATGATTCCGCGCCGCTGGCGCCGGTGCGTCGGGCGATCACGGCAGCGCGCGATTGACGGTCAAAGGAACAAACGACGATGTCCCGCGTGGGCCTCATCTCGGACACTCACGGTCTACTGCGGCCCGATGCTGTCGAGTTTCTGCGCGGCTGCGATCGCATCATCCATGCGGGCGATATCGGTCATTGCCGGATTCTGGACGAACTCGCTGCCATGGCGCCGGTCACGGCCGTCCGTGGCAACAACGACCACGGGCCCTGGGCTGAGCGCATCGCCGAGGCCGAGTTTCTGCAGGTCGGCGAGGTGACGATCTACGTGATCCACGATCTGAATGAAATCGACATAGATCCCGCTGCGGCCGGGGTCCATGTCGTCGTTTCCGGGCATTCCCACAGGCCATCGGTCGCGCAACGCGGGGGTGTGGTCTACGTCAATCCCGGCAGCGCGGGGCCACGTCGGTTCCGACTGCCCATCGCCGTAGCGGAACTGATCGTTACCGGCGGCTCCGTGTCGGCGCGCACGGTCGAGCTCGGTGCCGAGCAGTCTTAGCCCCTATCGCCCGTATCGTCACCCTCACGGAGCGCCAGCCTTCCCGACTTGACGAGGTCGATGATCTGCCTTGCTTCCGCTGCAAATTGCTTTGGAACCAGCAATCGTGCTCCACCCACGGCAATGGACCAGAGCGAGGTCATGCGGTTGATGTTGTCGTCCACCACGAAGGAGGCAATGCCGTCGCTCTCCAGCCGGGCACGCAGTACCTGCAGCTCCCCGGGCACCAGCGATCGCGCCAGCGTCACAAAGGTCACGGTCTCCTCCGGGCCGGACGCATCGTCGAGGTCTTCCTTCTTGACTTGCGGGGGTTCAACTCCCCGCCTGGAGAACTCCTGCCGGGCAACCTCCATCGCGTCTTGCGTCAGGTAACCGTCGGCCCACCGCTGAATGAGTTCCTCGTCGCTCATGTCGCGATAGATTTCGGTCAGACCGGCGCGGGGATCTTCCATTCCTGCTCCCCGTGGTGACGGTCAGCCGTCCGTGCGCGCCGGGAATTCGAACGTCGCGCGCGCGAGTTTGCCGTGAGTCACGACGACTGACGACTTTTTCAGCGTCCTGTTCTTCAACGAGGCGATGATCGAATAGCGTCCGGGCGGCAGATCCACCAGAAGGAAGGGTCCGGCCGCCTTGGTGTCGAGCACGGAGCGGCCGCGCGCATCGGTGATCCGCACCCTGGCATCGGCCGTGAACTCCTCGGCCCTGCCGGCATGTTCGAGCAGCTCGATCGCAAGACGGTGCCTGCTCATCTGACGCTCGAACAGCCGCGCCTCCGCCTTTCCGATCCCTCCGGTCACATACTCCACCGACCCCTGGTGCTGTTCGGCCGGCATTCGCGGGTTGACCGCGGCCGATACCGGCACTGTCACTGTCACCGTCGCCAGGCCTGCCACTGCCATTGCCGCCGATACCGCTGTCAGTCTGCTGCTCATTGTCATTCTCCCGCGCTCGATTGCCTGAACCACCGGATCAGCCCAGCTTCACCGGAATGAAGATCTTCTGCCCGTCGCGCTCGATCAGCAGCGCGACCGACTTCGGATGTCCGCGCACGACGCTGCGCACCTGCTCGACCGAATTGGCCGCACGTCCGTCGATTCCAAGCACGACGTCCCCCGCTTGGATGCCGGCGCGGGCGGCCGGACCGGCGACGTCTTCCACGATCAGCCCATGATCGAGCGACCGCTCGGTGCGTTCCTGCCGCGTCAACGGGCGCAACGCCAGCCCCAGTTGTCCGTGCTCGCTGCTGTCCGAGTCGGCCACCCGCTGCGAGGCGGCATCGGCCTCGGCCAGCTTGACGCCGATGTTGAGGGTCGATTTTTCGCGCCATACCTTCAGCGTTACCCGGCTGCCGGGTTCGTCCATGCCGATCCGGTTAGACAAGTCTCCGGCCCGTTCGATCGGCGATCCGTTCACTTGCGTGATCACGTCGCCCGGCTTCAATCCGGCAGTCGCGGCCGGGCTGTCCGGATCGACGCTCGAGATCAGCGCGCCGTCGGGGCGGCTCAGACCGAAAGATTCAGCCAGCGCCTGATTCAGATCCTGCACCATCACCCCCAGCCGCGCGTGGCTGGCATGGCCCTTGGCGACGATCTGGTCCTTGGTGTGCAACGCAACATCGATCGGGATCGCGAACGACAGGCCCTGGTAGCCGCCCGTCTGGGAGTAGATCTGGGCATTGATGCCGACCACGTTGCCGGCCGCATCGAACAGCGGTCCCCCGGAGTTGCCCGGGTTGACGGCCGCGTCGGTCTGGATGAATGGAACGTAGGCGTCGCCGGGCAGCGAACGGCCCTTGGCGCTGACGATGCCGGCGGTGGCGCTCTGATCGAACCCGAACGGTGCGCCGATCGCCATCACGTAGTCACCCACCTGCAGAGCCTTGGGGTCGCCGACTTTCACGCTCGTCAGTCCCGTCGCATTCACGCGCAACACGGCGATATCCGTGGCTGGATCGGCTCCCAGCACTTTTGCCTTCAGCTCGCGACGGTCGGCCAGCTTGACGGTGACTTCCTGGGCATCGCGTACCACATGCGCATTGGTCAGGATCAGCCCATCGCGGCTGATGATGAAACCGGAACCCTGACCATGAAATGGCTGCTCGGACGAACGCGGAATGCGCGGCGCGTTCGGCAGGCCGCGGAAGAATTGGAAGAACGGATCCTCACCCCAGTCGAAATTGGACGAGTCGTCCCCCCCGACCTTGACCTTGCGGGTGCCTTCGACCGTGACTCCGACCACCGCCGGACCCCATTGCCGCACGATGGCCCGGTAGTTCGGCGCCTGCCCTGGGGTCAGCGCAGGCGCTGCACTGGTCTCGGCAGCGACCTGCTCGGCCGGCTGCGGCGCGTCGGATTGGGCCGCCGCCGTGCTGCCCTTGTGTTCCAGGAAGTCGAGGATACCGGCGTGGCTGGGCGAATACGCCGTCAGGCCGACAATCGATACCCCTACCACCGCGGCAGCAGCGAGCAGCCGATTGCGTGACTTAAATTTCATTTGCAAGTCCTCGTAGTGGTGATTTCTGAAAAAAGCGATGCCCAAATCAGGGCCACGCCGAATCGAAGTCCAACGGCCACGACAAAGGCTCCCGGTTGATCAGGTCGATCGGACTTGGGCGCGGCGTCTGGGGTTCGGCGACGTGGGCCTGGCGGCGGCTGGTGCCGACGATGATCGTGTTCGGCAGCCGCCCCATCTCGGGCGCCTGCCGTTGCAACTCCTGCGCCTGCGTAGCCAGCCTGGCCAGCAGCCGCCGGCTCGGAACCAGCGGGCCGAAGCTCTCTCCGCCAGGCCCCACCAGTGTCCCAAGCTGTGCGGTCGTCCGCTCCATGGCCTGATCCAGATCCTGCAGCAACTGGACGGTGCGCTCGCGCTGCGCTCCCTTCAGCCGGCTTGCCGCGGCGCTCAGATCGTCGTGCGCCCGTTGCAGCAAGGCGATTTCCCGCGCATCGCTGGCGAAGTCCGCTTGCAGCGCCGCTTGCTCCAGCGCGTGCACGGCGTCGGCGATGCTGTCCTGCGCCCCATCGCCGCCCTCGGCGCCAGGCACGGGCGCCGATTCGACGTCTTGCGCCCGCGCCACTTCAGCGCACACCGGCCACGCCAGCAGCGCCGAAATCAGCGCGAACACCAATCGATTCCGCCCCGGTTGCATCTGGTTACGCTCCCTACAAGTGCTGACACTTGTTGCGGTGATGGGTTGGACGACACGTGCGAAAATTAGGTGTTCGAAGTTAGGAACGAGTGAAGCGACGATTAAGCGAGAGTTAAGGAGGTATCGAATGAACCGCCTCTTGAAGATCGTTCTGGCGATCGCCGTTGCGGCGGGCGGCTTGGCAGCCTCAGCCACGGCAGGCGCGTACTGGCACGGACGGGTCGGAGTCTGGATCGGGCCGGGTCCGTTTTGGTGGGGCCCGCCGTACTACTACCCGTATTACTACCCGCCGGTGGTGAGCGAACCTGTTTACGTGCAGCCGAACCCGGTGGTCCAGGTGCCGGCGCCGCCTATGTACTGGTACTACTGCCCGCAGTCCACCGCCTATTACCCATATGTCTCGGAATGCCCGGGCGGCTGGCAGCAGGTGGCGCCACAACCTCCGGCCCCGCCCGCCGCGTCCCCACCCCACTAGCCGCGCCGGCCGCGTGTCAGAATGCACGCGGATCGACAGCTGGGTGGCGGGACCGCGGCGATGACATCATCGGATCAATCGCAAGTCCAGCGGGTCGTACGCGGTGGCAGCTGGAGCACGTACGAACGCGATCTGCGATCGAGCAATCGGGACGCGGATGGAGCCGCTGAGCGGCGCGACGACACCGGTTTTCGGGTCGTGCTGCTCGAAACGCCCGAGTCCGGCCCGTCCGCGTTCGTCGAGCAGGGGCAAGACGATTGCGGCCGCTATGCCGACATCGAGCTCGCAACGCTGAGGTTGCGCTTGCGCTGGATCGCGCCGGGCAGTTTCCAGATGGGCATCGAGCAATGCGATGACTGGTCGTGCCGCAACGAGTTGCCCAAACACCGTGTCACGTTCGATCGCGGTTTCTGGATAGCCGAACACGAGACCACGCGCGCAATGTACCGCCAGGTGATGGGCGAAGATCCGAGCCATTTTGCCGACGGCGATCCCCAGTGCCCGGTCGAGTCGGTGTCGTGGTACGAAGCGCAGGAATTCTGTCGGCGGGTCAACCAGCAGGTGCGCGGCGTACAGATCGGCCTGCCGAGCGAAGCGCAGCGCGAGTACGCCGGTCGATCCGGCACCACCACCGAGTTCTGCACCGGAACGGCCATCACGCCGGAACAGGCCAATTACAACCGTTACGTCGGCCGTCCGGTACCCGTGAAAACCTATCCACCCAACGCCTGGGGCCTTTATAACGCGCACGGCAACGTCTGGGAGTGGACCGCCGACGAGTACCACGACACGTTCGAGGGCGCGCCCGCCGATGGCAGCGCCTGGGTCGGCGGCCCGGAATCGGTCAGCGCGGGCCGCCTCCAATCGCCCGCCGTACTGGCGCAGGTCCAGGAGCAGTCCCTGCAGGACGGCAGCGTCGCCTACAGCGTCGTGCTGCGGGTCGATTCGACGCCGAAGCGGTACGTGACGCTCGGAGTGGTCGACGCGGACCAGGCGTATCGGATCGCCGATACGATCAACGAGGGGGCTGTTCGGCTGCTGGACTGATGCTCGTGTCGAGCGCGGGCGGGCGGCGAGCAACCTGCGCTGCGGCACGCTGCATCGCGCGCTTGATCGCGGGCGCGAGACGCCGTAACCGGCTCTTGGGCACATAGTCCCAGGCACCGACCTCGACCATCACCGAGGCCTTGACTTCGCCAATGGTGCCGGAAACCAGAATCAGCGGCAGGTCTGGATAATGGTGCAGGAAGCGCCTGAGCGTGTCCGTAAAGTACATGCCCGGCACCGCATAGTCGGACAGCACCAGGTCCCACCGTTTCTGAGCCAGCGCCGCGGTCAGCGCTTCGCTGGAATCGACCCGCTCGCATTGCCCGACCAGGCCGGCGAGGCGCAGGGTGCGCTCGATCAGCAGGAAATCGGACTCGGTGTCCTCGATGCACAGCACGTTCAAGGGGCCGAGGTCCATGGGCACCGGGCGATCAGGCAGCCGGATCGAGCGCCGACATCAATTTGACGTCGGAAGCGGGCGTGGCCCGCCCGAAGTAGTAGCCCTGCAAGGCATCGACACCCATGTCGCGCAGCACGTGAACCTGCGAGTCCTGCTCGACGCCTTCAGCCACCGTCTTCAGCCGCATCGCTTTCGCCAGGGTCACGACCGCCTGCACGATGGCCCTGTCCTGTGACTCCATCGCAATCTCGTCTACGAAGGACTGCGCGATCTTCAGCGAATTGATCGGATAGCGCTTCAGGTCACTCAGAGACGAATAACCGGATCCGAAGTCGTCGACCGCGATCCGAACGCCCAACCCGCGCAGGTCGTGCAACAGCTTCATCGTGGCCGCGGTCGGTTCCACCAGCAGGCTTTCGGTCAGCTCGAGCACCAGACAGTTCGGCGGCAGACTGGAATCCTGAAGTGACGCCTTCACGCGCTCCAGCAGGTTGTCCTGGCCAAACTGCCTGGCCGACAGGTTCACCGAGACGGAACCGCGGTAGCCGCGCTTGCGCCAGGACATGCACTGTGCGCAAGCCGCCCTCAGAACCCAGTCGCCGATCGGAATGATCAGCCCCGTTTCCTCCGCGATCCCCAGAAACGTGTCGGGACTGAGCAGTCCGCGTTGCGGATGACTCCAGCGCAGCAGGGCCTCGTAACCGCTGACCTGTCCGGTGCTGCTCTCGACCTGCGGCTGGTAGTAAACGCAAAGCTCCTGCCGACCGAGTGCCTCGCGCAGATCCGAGTCGATGCGGAACCGATCGCGCGCCTGCACGTCCATCTCGGCCGAGAAGAAACGGTACGTCGAGCGGCCTGCCGATTTGGCGTGGTACATGGCCAGATCGGCATTGGTCAGCAGCGACGGAGCCTCGCGTCCGTCCTTCGGAAACAGGGTGACGCCGATGCTGGCCGACATTCGCAAGCGGTTTCCTTCGAGCTGCAACGGCTCGGCGATGGCCGCACTGATCCCCGCCACCACGCGCACTACGCCATCGACGCCGCCGGCTTCGGGCAGCAGAACCACGAATTCGTCCCCGCTCAGCCGCGCCACCGTGTCGCTGGCGCGCACGTTGCTCACGATGCGCCGCGATACCTCGATCAGGACCCGGTCGCCGATCGCGTGCCCGAGCGAATCGTTGATGTGCTTGAAGTGGTCCAGGTCCACGAACAGCACGGCCACGCAGCGCTCGGTTCGTTGCGCCTGCGCGATGGCCTGGTGCATACGGTCCGCCAGCAGGCTCCGATTGGGCAGGTCGGTGAGCGGGTCGTGGTGGGCCAGATGCTCGATGCGGGCCTGTGCGGCCTTGCGCTCGCTGATGTCGGTCAGCACGCCCACGTAGTGCGTGATTTTCCCCTGCGGGTCGCGCACCGACGCCATGTTGAACCAGGCCGGGTAGGTGTCCCCGTCGCAGCGACGGTTGCAGACCTCGCCATTCCAGCTTCCGTTGTCCTGCACGCACGCCCACATTCTTCCGTAAGCGCCGCTATCGTGGCGATCGGCGCCGAGCACGCTCAGATCCTTGCCCACGATCTGCGTGGGCGCGTGCCCGGTGATCTCGCTGAAGGCCCGGTTCACCGACATGATCCGGTGCTCGGCGTCGGCCACCATGATGCCCTCGAGCGTGTTTTCGAAGGCGACCGCCGCCAGGTGCATCTGTTCCTCGGCGAAGCGCCGCGCCGTCTGCTGGACAACCTCGCGCAGTCCGCGCTCGATCGCGGGCACCAGCCGGGCCAGGCGGTCTTTCAGAACGACGTCCCAGACGCCCTGCTTGAGCAGCTCGACGGCGGCTTCCTCGCCGATCTTGCCGGACACCAGGATGATCGGCAGGCCGGGCGCCAATGCCTGGATCTGTGCCAGGCTGTCCTTCAGCTGCAGGCCTGGAACGACATAGTCCGACAGGACGATGTCGACCCCGCCGCGCAGCAGCACGCCGACCAGCTCTTCCAGGCTGGCGACTCGCACGCACTCGGCGGCCAGCCGTTGCTGCCGCAAGTGCCGGTCGATCAGGCGGAAGTCGGCCTCGCGGTCCTCGATGACGAGGACCCTCAGCGCAGCTGCCATGCCGGCTCTCCGTCAGACAGGCTCGTTGGTCGCCGCCCAGTAGATGCCAAGTCGCGCAACCGTTTGCGCGAATTCGGTGAAATCGAGCGGCTTGCGCACGAAGCTGTTGCAGCCGCCCTGGTAGCTTCGGAGCCGATCACGCTCCTCGTCCGATGAGGTCAGGATCACGACCGGTACCAGCCGCGTGCGGGCGTCACTGCGGATCCGGTTCAGCACGTCCAGCCCGCTCAGACGCGGCAGATTGATGTCCAGCAGCACCACCGCGGGCGGTTCGCCCGGCGGGCGGCCCGCGAATTCGCCCTCGCCGAACAGGTAGTCCATCGCTTGCTGGCCATCACGAACCACCTCCACCTGGTTGGCCAGATTCACCTTCCGTAATGCCCGCAAGGTCAACAACTCGTCCTGCTGATTGTCCTCGACCAGCAGCATCGTCCTGGCTTTCATGGGGAGCTCCCGCACTTTCGTCACCTGAAAAAGGCAGTGAAAAGAAAAACTCGGCACCCTTGCCCGGTGCCGAGGTGGCATGGATGTGGCCGCCGTGCCGATGCACGATGCGCTGCACGGTGGCCAGTCCGATTCCGATCCCCGGAAACTCGTCCTGTCGGTGCAGGCGCTGGAACGGCTGGAACAGCTTCTCGCCGTGGGCCATGTCGAAACCGGTGCCGTTATCGGCCACATGGAACACGCGCTGCCCGCCGTCGTCATCGGTCGCGAACACGCGGATCGAGCCGTCCTGCGAGCGCGACGTGTATTTCCAGGCGTTGCCGAGCAGATTGCGCATCGCGATTTCGATCATGCGGGCGTCGGCGCGAACGGTCAGCCCGCTCTGGACGTGCCAGGACACCTTGCGCGAGGGCTCGATCTCGACAAATTCCTTCAGGATCTCCACGGACAGTCCCGACAAGTCGATCCGATCCCGGCGCAGCTCGCCACGGACGCTGCGGGACAGCTGCAGCAGTCCGTCGATCAGCTCGGCCAGATGCTCGCTGCCGCGGACGATCTGGTTGAGATAGACACGGGCCTCGCCGTCGATGCGCTCGCCGTAGTCCTCCATCAGCGCCTGACTGAAGCCTTCCATCGCACGCAGCGGCGCCCGCAGGTCATGCGCCACCGTGTAACTGAAACTCTCGAGCTCCTGGTTGGCGGCTCGCAGCTCGGCGGTGCTCTCCTCGACCCGCTGCTCCAGCTTCGCATTCAAGCGCAGCATTTCCTCCTCGGTCCGGACGCGTTCCGTGAGGTCGCGCAGGATCACGGTGTACAGCTTTTCCCCGGCCACGTCGCTGTGCGAGATGGACGCCTCGATCGGAAATTCGGATCCGTCGCGGCGCATCCCGTAGATGCGACCGAGCTGGCCCATCCGGCGCCGCGTGACCAGGGTGCAGCCGAAGGTCTGGATGTGCTCGCAGTGCGCGGCCCGGAAGCGCGGCGGGATCAACCGTTCGAGCGGCTGTCCGATCATTTCGATCGATGGGTACCCGAACATCGTCTCGGCGGCGCCGTTGAACAGTGCGACTCGTTGCGCGTCATCCACGATGATCACCGCGTCCATCGCCGAGGCGATGACGCTGGCCAGCCGCTCCTCGTCTTCGAGCAGCGACGAGTCGGCGCGGGCCGGTTGCTCAGTCCGCTTGCGCATTGGCAGATCCCTGGTTCCCGGTAGTTTCGGAGCCGCGCCATGCGGCCCCGGCCTCAGCGACCGGCCCGAACATCCCGCGCACCGTATCCATGACCCGGGGGCCGTGCTCAGCCCAGGCCAACCGCTCGAGCAACTCCTCGATGCCAGAATGCGAAACGGCACGCAGAAGGCCGAGCACGAACAGGCCGCTAACGAATACGGCCTGAATCTTTCGCTCGATAGGTCGCAATTCCGCCGTGTTGACCAACGTCCGCGCCGAGTTCATCCCAACAAAAAGACCGTCCTGCTGTACTGCGCTTACCGGCGCCACGGCAGAAAGACCGACAACTCGTGCGCTCCGACAGGCCATGACTCGAGCCCACATCGCGCCGGTGGAGTCTATCAACGCCGTGTCGATATTTCACGCGATAACTGCCCGACCACGCTTACAATGCGGGATCTGCCCGATCGGCCATAAGAGCGCGAGCACGACGGCACCTTGTCCCCGTTCACGCGCTGTTCACTTGCCGCGCGCTGAAATACCTCATGTGATATGCAATTCAACTCAGACGCTAAAACGCACTCAAACCCGACACACCAAAAATAAAGCTGTCGCACCTGCGTGCGCCTTGCTGCGTCGCGATCATCGAGGCGACTTGAATCGGGTTCGACTCAAAGCTCGATTCAACTCCGATCGCTCTGGCCAGCCCGATGGTGTGCCGCGTCATAGCGACGCGGGCCGCGAATTGATAAATCGCAATTCGGGTGCGGCGCCGATCAGGCGCGTTCGCTGTCTTCAAGGGTCAGGTCGACCATCAGGTCGTTGGCGAGCGCTTCGAGCGCATCGCGCAACTGCGCCGTGCCCAATTGCGCCGGAACCAGCAGCCGCGCTGAGGCGCGCACCAGGCTCTCGCCGGACATCGAGCCGCTGACGAAGTCGGTGACGAGCTCCTCGATGCTGACACCGCGGCTTGCCAGTGCATGCGAGATATCGCGCACCACTCCGGGCCGGTCCTGGCCAACGATCTCCAGCCGCATTTTGCGGCCGCGCGCCTCGCCGCTGCGATCGCTACCCCGGGTGACGACGATCCGCAGCCCGTGCGCCTCGAGCTCCCGCAACGCCAGGACCAGAGGTTCGACCTGGGTCTGTGGAACATGTACGTGGACGATTCCAGCGAATTGGCCGGCCAGATTGGCCATCCGCGACTCGAGCCAGTTGCCGCCCAATGCGGCGACTTTGTCCGATATCAGGTTGACCAGGCCCGGACGATCCGGGCCGACGATCGTCAGGATCAGCGAGACCGCCATGGGCCATCCTCCGTCGGTTGCCTGCGATCGTAACGATATCGACCTTCGTCAGTCCAGCGCCAAGCCGGCACGGTCCGCGTTGTTCGGAAGTTCGCACGAGCAGCTTGCGCCGATTTGGCTATCGGCAAGCGGGCCGCAAACCTGATCGCGTACATCCGCACGCGGATGCCTATTTGGCGGGGTGGCCGGCCCGCGGCGCGGGCGCTCGCCCTGGTTGCCGCAGACGCTCGTACAGGCCCGTAGGGCCTTCCCCAGCCGCCCCGTGAGCCAGCTCGTAAGGCAAACGTGCCCGGCGACGCCTTCACAGCGAATCGATCGGGTCAAGTCGATGTGACCTGGACGGGAACTCGGAGTAGGCTGTAGCGGACTAAACCAGGGTGAATGGGGCCCAGATTCGATTCGACTCGCCCCGGCAGGAGATCGCCGTGAAGACGTATTCGGCTGTATTCGGAACCATGGTTGCGGCCATCTTGCTCGCCGCGACACCGCGGCCAGCGGGTGCATACGGCGCAGGATCTTCTGGCGGCGGACATTCGGGAGGCGGTGGACATTCTGGCGGTGGCGGACACTCCGCCGAGGGTGGACACGCCAGCCAAGGCTGGTCCGGGCGCGGCGGCGGCTGGGGCGGCCACGGCGGGGACTGGCACCATCACGGCTTTCGCGGCGGCTGGGGCGTCGGATGGGGTTGGGGACCGTACTGGGACCCGTGGGTGTGGGGATACGGCTATCCGTACTACTACGGCTATGAGCCTGCCTATCCGCTTTACGCGCCCGTTGATCCGTTGCCCTCGGCACCGCCTCCTCCGGCCTATTGGTATTACTGCTCGTCGAGCAAGGCGTACTACCCATACGTGTCGCAGTGTCCAGTACCCTGGGTACCGGTTGCCCCTAACCCACCCGGCTGAAACCGGCTGATGGGGACGTAGTCCCCCCGTCTGGAGGGCGCGGAAAAAAAGTACGATCTGCCCTCCCGCATCCGGAAACCGCCGGCGCGATGATCTGGTTCAATGAGCTTTTGCGTGGCCCGGCCGCGAAATCCCCGGAGCACCCGGCCGCAGCGGCGCCAAGCGCGGTCGACCCGGACACTGCGCGCGCCGCGCTGGCCGCTGCCAGCGGCGAGGAGCAACAGCGCCGTCACGCCGAGGCGCTTGGCTGCGCGCTCGCTGCATTGCAAAAAGCGCCGCTGCCGGCAGACGGGCCAGGCGTGTGGGCGGCCGCCATATCTCACCTGGCCGACAAATCGATTGCCCTGCAGTGGATTGAACACCTGAGCGGGGACGGCTGGCTCGGCGAGGTTGCAGCCAGCGGGCGCTTCGCAGAGGTCCGGTTGGCCGCGGCCCAGCGGATCGAAGACCGTGCGGTCCTGCGCCAGCTGTCCCACCTGAGCCGGGGCAGGGACAAGGCGGTGTTCCGGCACTGCTCGGACGTTCTTCGGAAAGACCGCCAGGCGGCTGGACGGGCGCAGCGCGCCGCACAGCTGGCCGCGGACTTGCGCGACCTGCTGGACCACGCACCGCTGTCGGTCTCGTGTCTGCTGGATCTGCAACGCGAATTGCACGCGCTGGGCAACGGCAGCGAGGCACCGCTGCCCGAATGCAGCGTGCTGTTGGAGCAGGCCGAAGCGCGATTGAGACAGGAGTCGGAGGCGCGGCGCGCGCTGCAGGCTTGCCGCGCCGAGGCTGCCGAGTTACTGGCCCAATGCACGGCGGCCGGCCCGACGCTCGCCGCCGAGCAGCTCGACGGTTGGCGCGATCGGTTCTCGGGGCTGGCTCAGGTTCACACGGGGCTTCCGCCTTGGCTGGCCGGCAAGGCTGCCCATCAGGCGCTGGAGTCGTTGCTGCGCCAGCTCGAGTCGCGCCTGACCGCGATCGCATCGGAACCGGAGCAGGCCGCTGCGCCAGAGCCGCCGGCCCCAGCGATCGAGATCGCTGCGACGCCTGAGCCTGCGGCCAAACCGCCGGTCGATCTGGCGGCGGTGCGCGCGCTGCTGGAGCGTATGGAGCAGGCCCTGGAGCAGGGACACCTGGGTGAAGCCGACGCGGCTGCAAAGCAGATCAAGGCCACCGTGGCGGGCGGTGCCTTGCACGGCAACCTGGCGGCGCGGCTGCAGCGTGCACAGGCGCGTCTGGCCGAGTTGAGCGACTGGGCGAAGTGGGGCGCGCAAAAAAAACGCGAGCAGCTGATCGCGGCCGCACAGAGTCTCCTGGCCGGCAGCCACGAGGTCGAACACCTGGCCCGGGCCGTGCCGGCGCTGCGGGAGGAATGGAAGCAGGTCACTGGCCAGACCGCGCCCACGCAAGGCGAGTGGGGACGCTTCGACGCTGCCCTCGAGAAGGCTTACCGGCCGGTGGCCGCGCGCCATGCCGAAGAGGCGGCACGACGATCAAAAGCGCGCGCGGACAAGGAGGCGCTGTGCGCCGAATGGGAGGCGGCCGCCGCCGCAATCGACTGGGAGCGCGCGGACTACACGGCGGTCGAAGCGCAGCGTCAGCGGGTGCTGGACCGCTGGCGCGGTGCGCCGCTCGCGGGATTTCGCGACGAGCGCGCCTTGCGCAAACGCCTCGAAAAGACGCTCGGCGAGGTCGACCAGCGTCTTGCGGCGGCGCGAGCGGCAGAGATCGGCCGGCGCGAAGAACTGATCGCGGTCGCCGAGGCGCTGCGCGAGGCACCCGACCTGCGCAGCGCGATCAGCGAAACCCGCACGCTGCAGCAGCGATGGCGCGACGAGGCCGGCCCGCTGCGGCTGACGCGCTTCGACGAACAGAAGCTGTGGCGGCGCTTCCGGGCGGCCTGCGACGCCGTGTTCACGCGCCGCGATGCCGAGCGCGCCGAGCAGGTGGTGCAACGGGAAAAACGCGCGCAAACACGCGCGACGCTGCTGGATGGGTTCGCGGCAGCATGGCCCGGCATGGACGCGAGCCAGCTCAAACGCGCGCTGGCACAGTTCCGCTCCGATTGGGACGGCACCCGGACCGGCCGGGCCGAAGCCACCGATGCACTGGACCAGCGGGCCCGCGCCCAGCAGCAGCAGGCGCAGCGGCGAATCGACGAGTTGCAGCGGCACGCATACCGAGACCGGCTCGAACGCATGGCACAGCAGGCGGCGCCGGCCGCAGATCTGGACGCCGAGGCGCTCGCTGCCGGGCGCAAAGAGCGCGAGCTGCTGCTGATCGACCTGGAGATCGCGCTGGACCTGCCCACACCGGAGGCCTTCGCGCAGGCGCGCAGGCGCCGCCAGCTGGAGCGGCTGCAGGTGCGTTTTCGGGGAGACCGTCCGCAACAACCGCGGGCGGAAGATCTGCTGGCCCGCCTGTACGCGGCCCCGGCGGGCCCCGACGCGGAAATGGATGCCAGGCTGGCCGCCGTGGTGGGCAGGCTGATCGAGCAAGGAACGGCCGCGGCCAGATGATTCGCCGGCCGTTTTCCTGACGGCGCCGGCGGGCGTCAGACGCCCAGCAGCCGGTTCAGCAGGATCAGCAGACTCGCGTCCTTGCTCTCTTCGTACAGCCCACCGACCAGGGCCGCGTTGTACAGCTCACGCAGTCGATGCAGGCTGCCGCGCGCGCCCTCGCTCGGCGGGGCGCCCCCGGCCAACAGGTCGCGCAGCACATGCGCCTCGCGCTTGAGCGCGGCGGCCATTTTCGGGTCGCGCTGTGAGAACCGGTCGGCCAGCCGCGTCACCGACGCCTCGACCTCGCGCATCGCCTCCAGGTCAAGATCGGCCTCGGCGCGCGACTCCTCGGGGGTGCTGGCCATCGGCTTCCCTTCCCACTGCCTGAGTCCCGGCAGTCCAAGTGTACCGGTTGATGGGCCGTTGGGCCGCGCTGCGGCATGATGCGGCCATGGCCCTGAACGCAACGGTTTACACCTTCGATATCGACCTGGCCGATGCCGACCGTCACGTCTATGAAAGCCTTAACCTGCGGGTTGCCTGCCACCCGTCGGAAACGCCGGACTTCCTGGCAACGCGCGTGCTGGCCTACTGCCGCGAACACGCGCCGGGCATCGGCTTCTCGGCCGGGCTATCGACGCCGGATGAGCCCGCGATCCACGTGCGCGACGCTACCGGCGCGCTGCTCGCCTGGATCGACATCGGCGTGCCCGACGCGGCCCGCGTACATCGGGCCAGCAAGGCGGCGCCGCGGGTGGCCGTTTACACCCACAAGCCCGCCGAGCAGCTGCGCAAGGCCCTGGCCGGCGAGCACATCCACCGGTCCGAGTCGCTCTCTCTGATCGAGGTCGATCGCGGGCTGCTGGGCCAATGGACAGCCCTGCTGCAGCGGCGGATGAAACTGGCGCTGTCGTTCAGCGGCGGCGAGATCTATCTGACGCTGGGCGAACAGACGCTGACCGGAGCGCTCAGGCCGATCGCTCTGGATCCCGATCCGATGCGCGAGGGCTGAGCCAGAAGCGGGCGGTCAGGCCGCGTCGCGCGCGCGCACCGGCGCAAGATCGCCGATCGCGTAGCCCACCGCGTCTTCGACGCGGTCCAGCAGGACGAAGTGCAGCTTATCCCGGGCTTCGGCCGGCACGTCTTCCAGGTCCTTCTCGTTGCGCCGGGGCAGCATCACCGTCCGTATGCCGGCTCGCAGCGCGGCCAGCGTCTTTTCCTTGACCCCGCCAATCGGCAGCACGAGTCCGCGCAGACTCACCTCGCCGGTCATCGCCACATCCGCGCGCACCGGCTTGCCCGTCAGCAGCGACACCAGGGCCAGGAACATCGCCACCCCCGCGCTCGGCCCGTCCTTTGGCGTCGCGCCGGCCGGCACGTGCACGTGTATGTCGACCTTATCGAGGGCGTCGCCGGTCCAGGTCTTGGCCAGCGTCAACGCCGCCTGGGCCGACTCTTTCATCACCTCGCCGAGCTGGCCCGTCAGGATCAAGCGACCGCTGCCCGGGACCTTGCTCGCCTCGATGAACAGGATGTCTCCACCGACCGGCGTCCAGGCGAGCCCGGTGGCCACGCCAGGCACGCTGGTTCGCAGCGCCAGCTCGTTCTCGAAGCGCCGCGGGCCGAGAATCGCCGGCAGGTCGGCGGCGTCCACCGTGACCTGCTGCACCTGGCCTTCCGCGATCTGCATCGCCGCGTGGCGCAGGGTCGAGCCGATCTCCCGCTCCAGGTTGCGAACCCCCGCCTCGCGCGTGTAGTCGCGCACGATCGTCGCCAGGGCCGCGTCGGTCAGGGTCACCTGTTCCGGCTTCAGGCCGTTGGCTTCGAGCTGGCGCTTGACCAGGTAGCGCCGCGCGATCTGGATTTTCTCTTCCTCGGTGTATCCGGGAAGCTGAATGATCTCCATCCGGTCACGCAGCGGCCCGGGGATGGTGTCGAGCACGTTGGCCGTGCAGATGAACATCACGCGCGAAAGATCGAAGTCCAACGCCAGATAGTTGTCGCGGAACTTGTGGTTTTGCTCCGGATCCAGCACCTCCAGCAGCGCGCTGGCCGGATCCCCGTGAAAGCCCCCCGCACCGGTCTTGTCGATCTCGTCCAGCATCAGCACGGTGTTGGTGGTTCCGGCGCGGCGCATGGCCTGGATGATGTTGCCGGGCAGTGCGCCGATATAGGTGCGGCGGTGGCCGCGGATCTCGGCCTCGTCATGCACGCCGCCCAGCGAGACTCTCTGGAACACCCGCCCGGTGGCGCGGGCGATGGACTGGCCGAGCGAAGTCTTGCCCACGCCGGGCGGACCGACGAAGCACAGGATCGGGCTTTTGCCCTCCGGATTGAGCTTGCGCACCGCCAGGTACTCCAGGATGCGCCGCTTGATCTTGTCCAGGCCGAAGTGATCCTCGTCCAGCACGCGGCGCGCCTGGGCCAGGTCGATCGGCTGCTGCGGCGCCGGCTTCCAGGGCAGCTCAGTGAGCCATTCCAGGTAGGTGCGCAACATCGATTGCTCAGCCCCACCCTCGCCCATGCGCTGCAGGCGCTTCAGTTCCTTCTGGGCATGCTTCAGCACCTCTTCCGGCATGCCGGCGGTCTCGATGGCCTTCTTCAGCTCTTCGACCTCGGCGGCCTGGTCCTCGCCCTCGCCCAGCTCGTTCTGGATTTGCCGCAGTTGCTCACGCAGCACGTGCTCGCGCTGGCGCTCATCGAACTTCGCGCGGGTCTTGTCGCCGATCTCCTTGGACAGCTTCAGGACCTCGAGGCGCGCCGACAGCAGCGCGATCACCTTGTCCAGACGCCGCACGAGGTCGAACGTTTCCAGCACGTCCTGCTTTTCCTCGTTCTTGGCGTCGATCAGATTGGCCACCATGTCGGCCAGGATGGCCGGCGACTCGATGCCACGCACCACGCCGGCCAGCTCGTCGGGCACATGGGGCAGCAATCCGATCGCCTCGATGGCCTGCTCCTTGAGCTGCAGAAAGCGCGCCTCGACTTCCGGGCCCTGCGCTTGCGGCTGCGCCACCATGGCCACCCGCGCCACCAGGAAGGGCCAGCCCTCCAGGAACTGCAGGACGCGGAAACGGGACTCGCCTTGCACCACCAGGTGATGGGCGCCCTCCTGGCCGGTGATGTAGCGCACGATCGGTCCTGCGGTTCCAACCCAGTACAGGTCGGAAGGCATGACGTCGCTCTTTTGCGCATCGCGCTGCAGCAGGAACCCCACCCGCAACTCGTTTTTGACCGCCTCCTGGGCCGCCGCCACGGTTGCTGCACGTCCCACCGTCACCGGCGTCAGCACGCCCGGGAACAGCACCGCGTTGCGCAGCGGGATGATGATCAGCGCGTCGCTGGGCAGGGGCTTGATCGCGCTACCTTCTGACGCAGCGGGTTGGCCGCTCTGCGAACCGCGCGGCGCATCCTCGCCCGACCACATCTGCTGCGGTGCCGGCCCGCGTCTCATGCGGCCTCCTTCAGTTTGTTGAACGTCAACAGCAGGCAACCGTCCACCAGTTCCTGTGCAGCCGGCTCCAAGGCATGCAAAGGCAATGGGATGTGCCGCTCGAATCGGCCATACGGGATCTCGATCCGGTGGATGCGCGCCGCCCGCCGCGCGGGCAATCCGCGCACGCCGGACACCGTGATGCCGCCCGGTTCCAGATTCACGACGATGGCGGCAGCAGGCACGCCCGGCAGCGCGACATAGACGATCACCGCGTCCTCGCTTTCCACCACATCGACGGGCGGCTCCCAGCACCGGGTGTTGGCGGCGCTTGCAAGGAAGAATTGCCTGTGCAGCCGTTCCGCCTGCTCCAGCAGAGACAGCGCGTCATCCCACATCCAGGCGGACAGGTCTCGTGATCTCATGGCGCTCCAGGCCTTTCGTCGACGGTTATAGATGGGGTCGGCAAAGGGGGGGTTCAATGGCTCCGAATTCCGCCTGCGCAACCTCTTGCCGAACCACCGGCCCGCGGATTTTCTAGCCTTTGCGGCATCGAATACCCTGAGGGGCGAATGGCTATAGCGAGGTGGGCGCCGCAGGTCCGGCCTGACGCGCCGGAGCCCCTGCGGCGAGGCCAGGTTCCATATACTGCGCCGTCACCGGTTACGAGGAGGATAAATTGCGTCCGCGCCCAACACCACCACGGGCAACGAAATGGGCGCGCGCCATGGCCGCTGCCGCCTGGCTGACGTGCATTGCCTCGGTCGCCTTCGCTGCCGAAGATCAGTCAGAGCACCCGGCACCGGAATCGCATGCGGTTCGGGACTCGCTCGTGACGGGCGCGAACAAGGTTGGAGACGCCTTGAAGAGCGGTGCGCAGAAGGTCGGCCCGCCGATCGATCACGGTCTGGCCACTGCGAAGAAGGCCGTCAAGAAATCCGCCCATGCAGTCGGCACGGCGCTAAAAGAAACCGGCGACAGGATTGAGCAGAAGGTCAGCGGCAAATCCGCCGACAAGCCCGCGCAATCCACGCCCAAATAGGCACACGGGCAGCCTGTTCGCAAAGGCCGTTCAGGTCGCCGCCGTCGCCCGGGCCGCCTGCTTCAAGGCCTGCAGCAGCACGTCGACCGACTGAGCGCCATAGACCGGGATTTGTCCGATCTGAAAAAACGGCACGCTGGATATCCCGGCAGCCCTGCCCTCGGCTTCGAGCGCGCGCACTTCATCGCCATACTCCTCGCTGCTCAGGACGGCCTTGACCCTGGCTTCGGGCAGACCCGCTTCGACAGCGAGCGCGCCGAGCTGGCCGTTGTCCGACAGATCGCGGCCTTCGATGAAATAGCCGGCGAACAAGCGGTCGGCCAGGCGCGTTGGGTCGGCCTCGTGCGCCGCAAGACGCATCAGGCGATGCGCCGCCAGGGTATTCGGGGTCCGCAACATGAGCGCATGGTTGAAAGCGATGCCATCGCCACGGCCGACAGCCGCTACTTGGGCGTCGAGCGCGCTGGAGCGCTCCCAGCTTCCAAACTTCGCCGTGCGATACGTCCGACGGTCGATTCCGGCTTTCGGCATCGTCGGATTGAGCTGGAACGGACGCCAGCGCATCTGCACCGCCACATCCTCGGGCAGCTGCGTGAGAGCCGTCTGCAAACGGCGTTCACCGATAAGGCACCACGGGCAGACAAAATCAGAGGTCAGTGAGATCTGAATCGGACTCATAGGCGTTGTCTCGTCTGCGGCGCTTCGGGCATGTTGGGATCAAAAACTGCGTTTCAAGTCATTCGCGATGCCGACGCGCCCACGATAAAATTACCCTGTGGCATCGACCCTTCTGCAGCTGTATCCGCAAGTGCGGCAGGCCTCGCTGCGAGGGCTGTACCTTGCCCAACGCCTGCATGCGCTCGCCCCTGCCGGAGTGCCCTTCGTTTACGGCAATTTCGTCACCAGCCTGGACGGGCGGATTGCACTGCGCGACCCCGCAAGCGGGCAAAGCCGCCTGCCGCAGGCTTTGACGAGCGAGAGCGATTTGCGTTTGTTGCTCGAATTGCACGCGCAAGCCGATTGCCTGGTCACGCACGGCGGATACCTGCGCGCGATCGCTCAGAAGCGCCTGGACGATATCCTGCAGGTCGGCACCGTACCCGGCCATCAGGATCTCGCCTCGTGGCGACGGGCCAATGGCCTGCGCCCGCAGCCGGCAATTTGCGTCGCGAGCGCCAGTCTGGATTTCTCTTTGCCCGACTCCATCGGGAAGCATCAGCAGCAAGTCTTCATAGCAACCGGAGGGCAGGCCGACGCGGCACGGCGGCACCAGCTCGAACGCGGAGGCTGCGAGGTCGTCATCGCGGGTGCAGGTTCGTACGTCGAGGGCAGGCCGCTGGTTGATGCGTTGGCACAAAAGGGCTTCCGGAGCGCGTTCTTGCTGGCCGGACCGCGCATGCTCGAGACGATGCTGCGCGACCGAGTGCTGTCACGCCTGTATGTCACGCTGACACATCGACTCCTGGGCGGCGAGAACTTTCGTTCAATGATCGAAGGAGCTCAGCTGCAGGAAGCCGGTCGCCTGAAACTGGGCACCCTCTATCTCGATTCCGAATCATCGAACGGTACCGGCCAGTTCTTCGCTCAGTTCGAGCCGCTGCTTAGTCCACCCTAATGGCCTGACGCGCGGCAAGCAAGCCAATGGCTCGTGGCGATGATGGCGCTGCTGATCGGGCCAAGCCGGTCGGGTCACGCTCGCCTGCGCAGAAAAACGTGGGTCGCACGCTCGCCTGCGACGCACCTGACGCACTCATAGCCCAGAGCGCGCATATCGACGCCGTGCCAGAGATGCTCTCCCGAACCGAGTAACACCGGTCGGATGGCCAGATGCAGCTCGTCAATCAGGCCTGCTCGCAGATACTGCCGGACCATCGATACGCCGCCACCGAGGCGGACGTCGCGGCCGCCCGCCGCAGCGGTCGCCTGCTCCAAAGCAGCGTGAACGCCTTCGGTGACAAAGCGAAACTGCGTACCCCCCGCCATCGTGAGCGGCGCCCGCGGGTGATGCGTCACCACGAAGACCGGCGTGTGATAGGGCGGCTCCTCGCCCCACCAGCCCTTCCAGCTGTCGTCCAGCCAAGGACCCCGGACAGGGCCAAACATGTTGCGTCCAAGAATCCAGGCACCGATTCCGTCGAAGCCTTGCTCGGCGATTCCGTTATCGACTCCTGTTTCTCCATCGTCATGGCCGTGCATCCTGCGCCATAAGCGTGTGTGGAAGAACCACTCCATCAACTCGGGACCCCCGACGCCGAGCGGATTCTGCAGATCCTGGTTCAGCCCGGCGCCGTAGCCATCGATGGAAATCGCGAAGCTCTGGACGCGCAGTTTCGACATGAGATTCCCCCCGCCGGCCGCACGCGCAACCTCGGACGAATTCGAAGCGCCCATTTTATCGCTGACCTCTGGTCGAGTGCGCGGAGCACGAACCGCAAGTCAGGGCTTCCATCCAAAGACCAAGATCCGAAAGGACCCGTCGGCGGGCTCGAAACCTGACAACCTGAGGTGAAAATCGGCGGTGGGCAGATAAATGCGGCCCGTTTCAGAATCCAGCGCGCCGGTATGGGCACCCACGGCCGTTGCAACCTTCGCGACGACCCTGAGCTCGCCTTCTGCGCTCGCGGCGATGATTGGCAGCGTCCCGTCCCGACCACAAGGAATCAGGAAGACTTTCCGCGATGCGTCGAAGATCACCGCGTCCGGGTGTCGATCGATTGGCACCTTGGACAGCTGCTTGCCGCCGTTAGCGCGGATGCCGACGGCCAGTCGATTGCTGCATGCAGCCACCAACAAGCCTGCCTCCTGATCGAGCGCCAGGCCGGTCGGTCCGTCGCAACCCGCAAGAGGGTAGCGGGTCGATACCTTTCGTTGCGCCGTATCGATGACCGCAATTTCGTTGCCGGTTTCGATGTTGACGAAGACCCGGCCTTGGCCGTCCGCCACAGCGGCTTCCAACTTGCCTCCAACCGAGATCCTGCCTGGTGAGTCACCATGCACCGGATCGATCAGCGTGACGGTACCGTCTTTGCCATCCATCACAAAAACAAGCCTGCTGGCGGGATCAAATACCGCACCATCCGGCTTTTGTCCGGTACCGATTTCCGCGCGCACCTTGCCTGAAACGCCGTCAAACAAGGTCACAGTGTCACTGTCACCGTTGGTGCTCAATACTTGACCATCCGGCAATGGCAGCACGGTATGGACGTGTTTTCCGGGCACCACCTGATGGATCACCTGACCGTTGCGCAAATCGACCGCCATGACGCCGTAGCCGCGCGCGACATAAAGCCGATGTGCCCTCGGGTCGACGGCGGCGTAGTCAAAGCGGGCGTCGCCACCACCGTCCGAGATCGTCTGCAAAAGAGACAGATCCAATTGCCGAGTCACTGTGTCGGCGTCCGACACACCGGAACACGCCAATGCAGGCAGGCCCAGCACCACCAGCGTCAGAAGATGTCTCATGCTCGACCTCCCGGTCGCGACAGTCGTTGCAATTGCCGACGATCAGAGGTCACGCCTGAGCGTCAGGCCGATCAGGCGCGGCGGCGCCCTTGTCACCGCATAGATCTTGTTCGCCGGATCCGCCGCTTCGCCCGGAGTCAGATAGAAGCCAGTGACGTCGGTGGCGAACACGACAGGCCGTCGATTCGTCACATCGCTGGCGAAAAGCGTGGCATGCCATTTGTCCGACTCGGAGTTCCAGATCGCGTGAAGGTTCACGATCCCGTCGAACCTGCCCTGCCGCAGGATGAAGTCCGGCTCGGAATTGGAGTCTGAAAAATAGACCTTGGTCCGGTAGGTGTAGTCGCCGCCTACGTTGAACGTGCCGGGGAGCGACTGGATAGACCCCCTCGTCTCGGCGCTCAGATGGATGTTGTGCCTGGGCGTTTCCGGGATGCGATGGCCGGTGTTGTTCTGCGACAACGACTGAACGTATTCCGTATAGCGCGCGAGATCGTAGGCGTACGCCAACCCCAGAGTCAGCCAACGGGTCGGCGCTCCGACCATCTCCAGTTCGAGACCCTCCGCGCGTGCTGCGCCCGCATTTCTCGTTTCAAACACCGCAGTCTGCGGGTTGAACTGATTGGTCTGCATGTCTTTGTAATCTGCGATGAAAGCTGCTGCGTTGAGCTCAAAGCGCCTCGCCGGTGAGACGTACTTGCTGCCGATCTCATAACTCCAGACTGTTTCCGGTCTGAAGGCTGTCCCGAGGTGCTGCGATACTGCCGTGCTCGAGCTGCCGAAGTCGGACGATGCGGACGTATCCCAGCCGCCGCTCTTGTAGCCTCGTGCAGCCGTGGCATAGAGCAGCAGGCCCTTATGCGCCTGGTAGGACAAGGTCGCTTTGGGAGTGAAAGACCACCATGTCGCGGAATAGTTGGCCGAGGCGCCCGGAAAGATCGCGGGATAGATGGCGTCGAACGGGTTCCCCGGCGCAAACGTCGGCACAATCGCCGATGAGCCGCTCTTGCTTTCCCATTGACCTCGACCTCCAAGCGTCAACCTCAGTTTGTCGAGAATCGGAAGACCTGCCTCGCCAAAGACCGCACCCACGTCGTTAGAGATTTTCTGATCAATGTTCTGCATGACGCCCAGGACGGGGATCGGGAATTGACCGGCATTCACTGTGCTGTGGTTCAGGTTGAAGGTATCCAGATCGTCCTGCTGCTTGTTGGCGTGCAGGTAGAACAGGCCGCCGAGCCAGCTAAGGCCTGGGCCCGACGGGGATGCCAGACGAATTTCTTCGGTGTACTGCTTGTTTTGAATATCCGTCGAAGCGAGCGCCTGATTGTCGGGATCGGCCAGCCGCGACCGAGTCGTGCTGTCGTGCACTCGCCGGAAGCCGGAAATCGAGGTCAGCGTGGACCACGATGTGTTCCATTCCACTCGCACACTCGTGCCCCCGACGTTGCTGTTACCTGTCGCATCGATGCCCTGACTGGTGTCATTTGGGTTGTAGGACAGGTTCGGGTGCTGCGACGGCTCGATATTTCCGGAGAGCTGGGGAATTCTTGGCGTGGAAAGGTCGTGCGTGAAGTCGCCGCTGAGCAGCACCTTGAGGTTATCGCCGGGTTGCCACAACAGCTGGCCGCGCCCGTTTCCAACGGCGTCGCCGCCGGTCTTATCGTGCAGAGTCACGTTGTTCACATAGTCATCGCGATGCTTGACATCCATCGTCAACTTGCCGGCCAGCTGGTCCGCGATCAGCGGACCGGTCCACAGCCCGCGAACCTGCGCCAGATTGTTCGACCCGTACGTACCCTCGATCTTCCCTATTCCCCCTTCCCGGAAGCTTGGCTCAAGGGTATGGATGACAATCGCGCCTCCGGTCACATTGCGTCCGAACAGCGTTCCTTGCGGGCCGCGCAGCACCTCGATGCTGCTCAGATCGTACAAATCGGGACTGTTGTCCCCGACACCGGTGGTTGGAACGTCGTCAATGAATGTCGTGACCGAGTCGTCCCATCCGGCGCCAGGCGTGTCGATCAGCGTTCCGCGAATTGAAATGTAGGTCTCGCCCTTGATGATCTGCACAAACGTGACGCCTGGCACGCGCAGCGCGACGTCGTCCAGACCTTGAATGTGCTCGCGCTCGATCGCATCCGGTGTGAACACGGAGACCGCTACGGGCGTGTCTTCCAGTTTGGTCTTGCGCTTCTCCGCCGTGACGATGACTGCCGGAATGGCTTCTTGGTCCGACTCCGAGGTGCCGGCGTCGGTGTTCGATGCGCCCGGGGAAGGTGCCGCCTTGGCGTCGGCGGTTGACGTTGGCGGCGCCGGGGTTGCGACCGGGTCCGCCGTTGCCGTCTCGAAGGACACGGCGTAGAGACCGGATGCCACGATGAATGACATGAGCCTGGTCAATCGGGGTGGCCCAACGGTCCAATGCGGGCCGAGTGGGCCGATCCGATCCCGAGGTCTCCAGCCTTTCATCGCGCTCCTCCTTATATTGATTCAAATAATCAATATTTGTTGTTATGAGATGACTGAGGGCGCATATGTACATCTTGTCGATCACCAGGTCAATCTTGATTACCGTTATCAACATCAAAGTCAGAACGCCGCGGCCAGCAACTGGCCGCGCAACGCGGGTTCCGGATTCGGTTTCAGGCCGGCAGTGGCCCGGTGTAGTTGGCGTGCGGACGTATCAGCTCGTGGGCGTGATATTGCTCCATGGCGTGGGCGATCCAACCGGCGATTCGCCCAACGGAGGCGACGATCAGCTCCTGGCCCTTCAAGCCCAATCTGCGACCGACAAACGTCGCCGGCAAAATGAAGTCCGGCTGCAGGCCCGCTATGTCCATGGCGGTGTCGGTTGCACGCTGCAGACGCTTGAATTCGGCATCGTCGCCCAAGGACGTTTCCAGCGCGCGCATCATCGCTTCGGCCCGCGGATCCCAATTGCTGTTCTTTGACGGACTGAATCCGGGCAAAGGCTCGCCGTTGCGGAAACGCGCAACGATAGAATCACGCGGATCGGACGATGCGACGATTTCCTCGAGCAGGCGCGAGGCGGCCCCGGCGCGACCGGCTTGCAGCCGTTGACCTCCCGTGACGATCAGGCCGGTCAGGACTGCGTAACACGGGGTAACGCCCGCATTCGCAACCGCGCGCACCGCGAACGTGGTCGGGTCGAATTCGTGATCCGCCGCAAGGATCAGCAGTCGCCGCACGACGTCTGCCAGGCCGGGTGGAGCGCGAAGCGATGCCGCGATGAACTCGTGCAGCGGCGCAGAGCTCGGACCGTTCGCTCCCACCATGATGGCGGCATACCAGCGCGTAAGGTCGGCTCCCGCGCGGGCGATGCCTGATTTGGACAGGTCATAGAGGCGGGGGTTGGCTCGTTCGATCATCGGGAGCAGGGCCATGGCCTGCTCAGCGACGGTGAGGTCGCCCAAGCCCCGCTTCAATTTGGCGTATGAAGCCGGGACCGCCGGCACCTGCTCGGTGAAAATTGCCTGGGCATCCGCCTCCCATAGCAGGGCCGCCACGGTCTCGAAGGATTCCGTTTCAGCCAGGCCGACGACGTTCTTGCCCCGGTAGTACAGCCCCCGCTCGGTCAACAGAGTTATTTTTGTCTCGTTGATCAGCCCCAGTGCAACGTTGCTTTGCGCGCTCGCATCTTGCTCGTCACCGAGTCGGTCGATATCCGCCTTCCAGTAGCGCCGGCGGCGTGATCCCTGCACACTGCGCGACCGGATCAGCTTACGGCTGACGTAGGCGTAAAGGGTAGGAAGACTCACGCCGAGCGCGCCGGCGGCCTGCTTCGCGGTTATCCACAGCCGATCGTCGTTCATGTCACTGATCGCAATGACGATTCAATCCACGAGCTTTGCACTCTCATATGTACGAGCATAATCAATATTGACTACCGCCACTTGACGCTTTACTTTCTGCGCCTGGCCGGTGCTTTTCACACATATATTGATGGTATCGGTCAATGTTATGGCAGCAGCGCCGTACTGGCAAGAGGGTCGGGTCTGGGCGACCCTGCAAATCGATGAACAGGCCGATTGAAATGCAGCCAAGTCGGGCGGAACAGGTCGCCGCAATCACCGCTCGTCTGAACCGCTTGCCGCCCTCGCGCACCATATGGCGGCTCGTGGTGCTGCTTTCTCTTTGCGGATTTTTCGAGATCTATGAAATCGCTCTGACGGCCTTTCTCAGCCCCGGACTGATCCGGGAGGGAATATTCCATGCTGGCGCGAAAGGCTTCCTGGGTCTGACCGACCAGGCCAGCTTTGCAGCCGCTACCTTCCTGGGTTTCTTCGTCGGCGCAGCGCTCTTCTCCTCCGTGGCCGACCGATACGGCCGACGCGCCGTACTGACCTATTCGCTGCTTTGGTACGCCGTCAGCACGGTCGTGATGGCCGCACAGAACACCGCCCTCGCCGTGGACCTATGGCGCCTCATCGCTGGCATCGGCGTGGGCGTCCAACTGGTAACCATCGACAGCTACCTCGCGGAACTGGTACCGAGAACGGTTCGCGGCCGGGCATTCGCGCTTAACTACGGCCTGATGTACCTGGGTGTACCAGCAGCGGCCCTGCTTTGCTGGTTGCTGCTTCCGGCCCATCCCGCCGTGATGGCGGGGTGGCGATGGGTGGCGTTGTTTCCTGCGCTGGCAATTCCAGTCGTCTTCCGGGTCCGCCGCGGGGTGCCGGAATCGCCACGTTGGCTGCTTCAACGCGGACAGCTGGAAGCGGCCGAAAGGGTCGTGGCCTCGATCGAGGCGCGTGTTTCTTCAGATGTCCGCGGCCCGCTGCCAATGCCGCAAATCGCGGTTCCGGAAGCGCAGGGTCAAGCCGATCTTACCGAGCTTGTTCGGCCGACCTATCGTCGGCGCACGTTGATGCTGATCGCATTGAACATATTTCAAGCGCTGGGTTTCTACGGATTCAGCAATTGGGTGCCAACGCTTCTCGCATCCCAAGGCGTCGCGTTCGTCAAGAGTCTGGAATACTCCTTCGCGATCGCCATCATCTATCCAATAGCGCCCTTGCTGATCGCGTTCTTCGCAGACCGTGTCGAAGCCAAATGGCAGATCGTCGCAGGCGCGGTCGGAACGGCCGTCTTCGGCCTCTTGTTTGCGCAGCAATCCAGCCCGCCCATGCTGATTGCGTTCGGCGCCCTGATCACGGTCTCGAATATCCTGCTGTCCTACTCGTATCACGCGTACCAGACGACCTTGTACCCCACCCGCATTCGCGCCCGCGCCGTGGGTTTCGTTTACTCCTTCAGTCGCCTGGCGACCGTGCTTTCCGGGTTTGCCATCGCGATCGTGCTGCGCGATTTCGGTACGACCGGCGTCTTTGCCTTCATTGCGATGTGCATGCTGATCGTCGTGCTGGCGGTCGCCGTATTCGGGCCGCAGACCCGCGGACTGACGCTGGAAGAATCGTCCCGATGACGATTGACGACACTTCGGAGAGCTTCATGGAAGTAAGGGTCTTGGCCGCTACTGGGGTTTTGGGGGCGGGATTCAAGGTCGATTCCCTCAGGCGAGGCGTCGAACTGAATCCGAGCTTCATTGCGTGCGACGCAGGATCGACGGACTCCGGCCCGGCATATTTGGGCTCAGGCAAGCCCAAACTGTCCAGGGACGCATGCAAACGTGACCTCCGGCTCCTTCTGAGAGCGCGCGATACGCTCAAGGTGCCCTTGATCATCGGCTCATGCGGCACCAGCGGACGCGACGAGGGAGTGGACTGGGTTGCCGACATGGCGCGCGAGATCGCGGCCGAAGAGCACATTCACTTCCGTACGGCGTTGATCAAGTCGGATCAATCCGCCGCTTACTTGAAAATGCGCCTCGAGCAGGGCCGGATCAGGCCGCTGCACCCCGCGCCGGTGCTGACCAAAGCCGTGATCGAATCGAGCCACGTGGTCGGCATGATGGGCGCCGAGCCGATCGCAGCGGCCATTGCTGAGGGCGCAGTTGTTGTGCTGGCGGGCCGAGCCAGCGACCCGGCGCTATTCGCCGCCATTCCGTTGATGCATGGTGCGCCCCCCGGCCTGGTCTGGCACGCGGCCAAAACCCTTGAATGCGGAGCGGTGTGCGCAGTGGTACCCGCAGCCGACGGCATGTTTGCCGTCATTCGGGACGACCATTTCGATATCGAGCCCCTGGACCTGGCGGCGCGCTGCACGCCCCAGAGCATCGCCGCGCACATGCTCTACGAAAACGCCGATCCATTCCTGCTCACCGAGCCGTCCGGCGTTATCAACACACAGTATGCGGACTACGTCGCCAACTCGGAGCGGTCAGTTCGTGTATCCGGGTCGCGGTTCACGGCAGCCGAGGAATACACGATCAAGCTGGAAGGTGCGCAGCTGGTCGGACATCAAACTGCCGTGATCGGGGGAATTCGGGACCCCCACATCATTCGAAGCCTGGATACGCTATTGCCAAAAGCCAAGGCATACTTCGACGTGCGCATTGCCGATCTGTTTCCCGGACAGCTTTCCAGCGGCGATTACGACATAAGCTATCGAATCTACGGCCGTGACGCTGTGATGGGGCGCCTCGAGCCCATGCGCCAGTCGCCGGTGGCCTATGAAGTCGGCGTCCTGATCACGATCACGGCGCCCAGCCAGGATCTTGCAAACAAGATCGCCACGCTCGTCAGTCACGTGAGCGCACATCTTCCCGTACCCGAATACCAGGGACTCATCAGCAGTATTGCCTATCCTTTTTCGCCACCGGAGCTGCCCCGCGGTCCAGTGTATCGGTTCTCCTTGAACCACGTCGTCATTCCCGACGACCCATGCGAGATGTTTCGCACCGAAATCGTGGAGATCTGAAGATGGCGACCTTGTTTGAGCTTTGCAGCCTGATCCGCTCGAAGAACGCGGGGCCGTTCGTGCTGACCTTCGACTTGATGTTTTCGACCCGTGAAAACTATGAACGCGCCACAAAAGCGTGCCCGTTGACGAAGGCGATCCTCGCCAGGATGTATGGTCAGGCCGAAGAAGACATAACGCTCGTCTATCACGATCGCGCGCTGGCGATCAAGGCATCGATGCCAAGGCCGATCTTCCAGGGCGAGCTTCAGGACAGCGACTGCTATGGCGGCCAGCAATACGTTCCGCTACTCACTCTGCAGGTCGACTGACGCGAACCACATCATGCCGGCGCCGCGTCAGCTTTCGGCCTTCTGCAAATACTTCTTCATTTTGTACCAGAGCGTACGTTCGCTGATTCCCAGCAAGGCCGCAGCCTTTGGCTTGCTGCCTTCGGCCTGTTCCAGAGCCTGTCTGATCATCCGGGACTCCAGCGCATCGACGGCCGCACCGAGCGGGCCTGACGCAGCCGTGTCCTCGCTGCGCTGCGGCGATCTCTTCTGAGCTGGGTCGATGTCCAGTGGAAAGTGCTCTGGTTTGAACCTGCCGCCTCCGGCAAGCACCAGCGCGCGCTCCACCATGTTTTCAAGCTCTCGAACGTTACCTGGCCAGCCGTACGCTTCCAGCTTGCTGACCACGCTTGTGTCCAACACGGTCTCGCCGACCAGATGATGGCTGTGTTTCGCGACAAAGTGAGCCACGAGTCCGGGAATATCGGCCTTGCGCTCCCGCAAGGGCGGCAGGTTGATCGCAAACACGTTGAGCCGATAGTACAGATCCTCCCGCAACTGGCCGTCGCGAATCGCCTCGCGCGGATTGCGGTTCGTGGCCACGATAACGCGGAAATCAAGCGAAAGGGTGCGATTGCTGCCCAGGCGCTCCAAGGTGCCCTCCTGCAACACGCGAAGCAGCTTCGCCTGCAGAGAAATGGGCATTTCCGTCAGTTCGTCCAGGAAAAGCGTTCCCTCATTGGCCAGTTCGAACTTTCCGACACGGTCCTTGACGGCGCCCGTGAAAGCCCCCTTGTCGTAGCCGAAGAGCTCCGCCTCCAGGATATTGGCCGGAATCGCAGCGCAGTTGATCGGAACAAACAGCTTGTCATGGCGATTCGAGGCGTTATGAATGGCGCGTGCCGCCAGTTCCTTGCCGGTACCCGTTTCTCCGGTAATCATCACAGAGGCCTTGTTCGGCGCAACCTGGCGAATCAGCTCGTATACGGCTTGCATCGCCCGGCTCCCACCGACGAACGCGTCCCAGCCTCGATTCAACTCCTCCCGCATGAAACTGTTCTGACGTCCGACTTCGACGCCGCGGAGCACGCGAGAAATCGTCAATTCGAGCGTTTCCACATCAAAGGGACGGACCATGTAGTCGCTCGCGCCCACTTTCATCGCTTCGACTGCCGACTCCACGGATCCGAAGGCGGTGATGACAATGACCGGAATCGTCGAGCCCTCCTTGCGCATGCAGCCGAGCAATTCGATTCCGTCCATTTCCGGCATACGCAGGTCGGTAATCACGAGATCCACAGGGCTTTCGCGGATAAGCCTCAAGGCCTCCCGACCATTGCCGGCGACGAACACCTTGTAGCCGGCCTGATTCAGCATGATCTCAAGCACGCGCCGCATGTGCGGCTCGTCGTCGACGACCAAAACGTGTTGCTGGTTCGCCTTCACTGATGCGCTTCCATCTTCGCTTTGCGCGGCAGACGAATGCTGAAACGCGCACCACCCAGATCGCTATCGCCCACCTCGATTTCCCCGCCGTGTGCGGTGACGATCTGCTGGACAATGGCAAGGCCCAGCCCGACCCCTTCTTCACGACGGAAAAAGAATGCCTCGAAAATGCGCGCTCGCTCCTCCAGCGGAATGCCAGGGCCGTTATCCGAGATCTCGATGAACAACTGCTCCCGGTCGTCGTACGTCGACATGCGGATATGGCCGCCCTCGGGCAATATCTGGATAGCGTTCAACACAAGATTGAGTAACACCTGCGTGATTCTTTCAACGTCACACTCGATGAACGGGTCCGCCGCATCCAGCTGATAGCTGACCGAAATTCCGTGCTTCTCCATCTGCGCCGTCAACATGGCACCGCATTGCCGGGCCTGAAGATTGACGTCGGCAAGAACCTTGCGCAGTGCGCGCGGCCGCGCGCTATCGAGCATCGCCGACACCAACCCGTTGAGTCTTTCGGTCTCGCTTTCAATGAACGCCATCAGTTCGCGCCCATCGTTGGAAATGCCGGCTTCGCGCCGCAGTATCTGCGCCGACGATCGCAGAATACCCAAGGGTGTTCTGACTTCGTGGGCGATTACCGACGCCATTTCCCCGACAGCAGCGAGCTTCGAGGCTATGACCAGCTTTCGTTGCGATTGTTCAATATCCTGCATCAAATGAACGAACGCCTCCCCCAGCTCGCCAACTTCCCCCGTGGCGGCGGGCGGATCGATGATTCGAGTCTGTCCGTGCTTGAATCCTCGCGTGAATTCCGTTAGAGCGACTATCGGGTGTGCAATGGCGCGGCTGACCCAGCCCGCGGCCGCCAGGGTTGTCAAGGCCAATGCCGCGAGCAGAGCCACCGAAAGCAGCGCCATATGGTGCACGGGCGCGAGGGCATCCTTTTCCGGTTCGATAATCAGGGTGCTCAGCCCGAATCCACCGAACCCTGAAAAATCCGGCGCCCGGCCCAATCCGGCCACCACCTCCGATTCCCAGAAGGGAGATCCGGAATGTTTGAAAGCGCCGCTGTACTGCGAAGACAGATGCCAACCCGCCAGGGCGCTGCCGCTCAACAACCCGGCATCCCTTACCGTTCGGGAAGCAGCCATTATCTGCCCCTGCGTGTCGACCAGTGCCACGAAGCGCCTGCCTCTGCCGGCCGCGTCCAGAATCTCGTCGATCTGGGCCCAGTTAAGAACGAGCTGTAAATCGCCGATCGCGTGGCCGTGGAATTGCGATTTGATCGGCGAGCGAATCGTCAGGCTGACGCTTTGCCCGTCTCGGAGCGGCCGCGCCAGCGAGATTTCCGCGCCGGCAAGCGTCAAGTGCTGCCACGGGTCAAATGAATCGAGCCGGCGGCCGAAATCGGCGGCGTTGCTGCTGCCGATGACGCGATGCTGCAGATCGAGCGCGTACAGCTCACGATACACTCCCCCATACCCGACCTTGAGCTTGGCAAGGAAATTGCTCAGGCGTCTGTCAACATCCCGCACTTGCAAGTCCTGCATGACATCGAGCGTGCTCCATGTCGCAGCATTCTCGAGGCGCTCGAACATGATTTTGTTGATGTCCGAGGCCACTGCGCTGGCCTGGGCTGCAAGGTCGTATTCAATTGCAGTCTCCATCGCCGCCTGTGCGTGGAGAAAATCCAGAATGGCAAGAAGTATTGCGGGAGCAAGGCCAATCAGCAGGAACGCTCGAAGCAGCGTCTGGCGAATTGTCACGCGTCTTCGAAAGTCGCTAGACAGCAAGGTGGAAGCCCCCATGATTTGCCAAACTCATCTGAGAATTGTTCTCGGCTGCATCACGGCCGGCCTGATGTCGCTGGCAGGCGATGCCGCCCTGGCAACAGATGAAAGCAAGAATGAGACCAAGGAACCAACTCCGCCGTACGAACTTGGCAGCGGAATGCGGCTGGGGAACAGCGGCTTTTACTTGGGAGGCTATGGTTCGGCCGAGTATAGCGCCGCAAAAGGCGCCAAACCGGACGTTGCTCTGAGCAACGCCGATCTGTTTTTCTGGTGGGAAAATCAATCGGGACTTAAGTTCTTTTCGGAATTCGACGCCGAATACGAGGCGGCGACCCACCGCAATCCAAGCCTCGGCGAACGGCGCGCTCTATCGCTGCCGCGTCTGTACCTTGACGACACCTTCAGCGACTCGCTGACCGTGCGTCTGGGCAAGTTCCTTACCCCGATCGGCCGCTGGAATCTGATTCATGCCGACCCATTGGTGTGGACTACTTCACGTCCATTGCCCACGAAGAATCCGTTTCCCGAAACCACGACCGGCGCGATGGCGCTGGGCAACTTCTCCGTGCTTGGACGGTCGATTGACTACAGCGTCTACGGGTCCGCCAATGGCGATTTTCACAGAGACCCCGACGAAAACACCTTTCACAAAGCCATCGGACTTCATTTCAATGCGCCGGTGAATGACACGACCCAGCTCGGATTCTCCTACGTCAGTTTTTCCCAGCGACCGGACATACAAGATCACCAGCAACTGCTGGGGCTTGATCTGCTCTGGGCCCATCACGGATTTGAAATCATGAGCGAGGCGGTCCGCCGCGCGTCCAGCGCAGGGTCGCGCGGTGACGAATCGGGCGCCTATCTGCAGGGCGTGGTGCCCGTGTACGGGCGACTCTACGGGGTCGTTCGGGTCGAGGGATATCACCGGCCGTTACCGCAGCAGACCATCCGGGATGGCGTTGTCGGCTTGACCTATCGCCAAAGCCGGGCCATCTCGTACAAGATCGAAGTCGACCGCAGCCTGTACAGCACCGGCAACGATTCCTTCGGCTTCCTGTCCTCTGTGAGCGTGCTGTTTTGAAGAAAGACATGCGGCCCCCCCTTCGCTGGGCGTTGCTGGCGGGCATGCTGCTCTTCAATCACGTCGCTCTGCCACAGGGCCCGCCAACGCAGGGCATCGCCGTCATCATGGCGGACAGCTCAACCGAGCCGTCGCTGTCTATCACGAAATTGGCATTGATTTTCAAGCGCAAGAAGACCTTCTGGGAAGACGGACAACGAATTCAGCCGATCAATCTGCCGCCTGCGCATCCGCTCCGACGGGCATTTTCGCAGCAGGTACTTGCCCGCAGCCCCGAGGACCTTGACGACTACTGGCGTGACATGTATTTCCATGGCGTGCTGCCGCCCTTCGTGCTCGCCTCAGAAGAGGCGGTGATTCGTTTCGTCGCAAGCACGCCCGGGGCGATTGGATACGTTTCTCCGTGTGTGATGGATCATCGCGTCACCGTGGTGCTGCGACTGTACGAAGGGCCGACCTGCACCCGTCTGGCTCAGTAGGCGTCGGCTTCGATCCCCGCCGTTTACTGCAAGATTTGTCAACGCACGCTGCAGATCTGCCATCTGTTGCAGTCAGTCCAAGCGAGTCGGCTACTCGCTCCCTTCGTCAAACTTAACTTCCAGTTCAACGGCTTACCGGCACAAATCGGGCCTTTTCGAGCCCCTGGCATCAGGTTTGCGTCATTGCCAATGGACGCGGCCCTGCCGGCCGCGCAAATCAACCGTGGGGAGTGCTTTGATGAAAACACCGATTAACGTGCTGGCAGCCGCGCTGACCGTCGCGGCCTGCGCCCATGCGCCAGTCGATCCGGCCGCGCGGGCGGAATATGAAAAGGCCAATGACCCGGCCGAGCCGACCAATCGCACGATTTTCGCCGGCAACCAGTTCATCGACCGCCATCTTCTGAAGCCGGTGGCGAACGCGTACACGGACCATGTGCCCGAACGCGCACGTCGATGCGTCCACAATTTCGTCTCCAACCTTGGGGAGCCGGCTATCCTGATAAATGATGTGCTCCAAGGCAACATGGGGCGAGCCTGGATAACCACCCGGCGTTTCGTCGTCAACACCACGGTCGGCGGTGCAGGACTATTCGATCCTGCGGTTGACTGGGGTCTTCCGTATCACAAGGCGGATTTTGGCCAGACGTTTGGGGTTTGGGGGATCGGGCCGGGACCGAGTGTGCAACTTCCCCTGTTCTCCTTTTCCAACGTCCGCGACACGGCCGGGCGCATTATCGGCTTTGTCGCCGATCCGGTTGACTACCTCCCGACCGAAGTCACGGCGACCGAGGGAGGACTCGGCGTGGTCGACACGCGAGCCGAGTTGATGCCCACCACCGATTTGCTCGAGAAAAACTCGCTCGACTACTACGCGGCGCTGCGCAGCGTGATGGCACAACGACGCGCCGCGCTGGTTGAGGAAGGCAAGTCCGGTGGCAAAGATACCGATCCAACTTCGGTGGCGCCGGCCGCTCCAACCGCTAGCGCTGCACGGTGAACCGAACATGCCACAGCTTGCTTCCGCGGCGGGCGCGGCCCGCCCCGACTTTCGAACGACGAATCACTCAAGTACAGTTCTGGAGGCTCGTCGCCATGCAAAAGCGCGAAGTCAACGTCACCAATCCGCTCGGCATTCATGCACGCCCATCGGTCAAGATCGTGCAGCTCGCTCATAAATTTCGCAGCCGGGTGTTGCTGACTTTCAATGGCCACACCGCCAACGCGCGGAACATCCTTGCCGTCATGCTGCTCGCCGCGGGCGCAGGCAGCACGATCACCGTGGAAACGATCGGCTCGGACGAAGGCGAGGCCATCGAAGCGCTCGTCGATCTGATCAGCAGTCGATTTGAGAAATTGCCTCTCACGTGAACCTGAAGAATACGAATCATCGATTTTCCGTCGACGACGCGCTGTTCGTGATGGCGTTGTCGGTTCCCGCGATCGTCGCCGCGGCCTGCTACCTCGAGTCAGAACGCCAAATGAGCGCTCTGGAACCAGGAGCGCAGACCGTCGTCTCCACGTTTTGGCGGCCACCAGCCCGTACGGCCTCTTGAGAGGACTGACCAGACATGACTCGCCTTTTGACGCTGTATGGACTTGCTCTGGTCTTTGCAAACGTGCTGGTGTCGCAGTTGGGCCTGCCGATACCCGCCGAGCCATTAATGATCGCCGCAGGCGCATTGGGGGCAGGTGGTGGAGGGGTTTCGGCGATGGCATCCTTTGCCCTTGCGGTAACTGCAGCGGTCATCGCAGACTCGATCTGGTACACGGCGGGCCGGGTCTATGGGGATCGTGCGCTGCAACTTCTAGGTAGAGTCCCCTTCATTCCGAGATTTGGCGTCCGCCAGGCCAGCACCTCGCTCGATCGATGGGGGCCGTTGGCGCTGGCGCTGGCAAAGTTCATCCCTGGATTGTCGACCATCGCGCCAGCCCTGGCCGGAAGCGGAGGCATACCGTACTTTCGATTCCTGCTCTTCGATGCGCTGGGTGCGATCTTTTGGGCTGGCACCGTGATCGTGCTCGGAATGTTGTTTTTCGCGCAAGCCGACAAAGTCGAGTTCCTGCGGCTGTACTCCTGATCGTTCGATTGCGGATGATCGCCCTTCGCGTAGCAGCGGGTCGTATCCATCGGCTACGAGGGCCGCGCGTCCAGGCTCCGCGCAAGCGCCTCACGCAGCTCGCGCAACTTGGGCGGCTTGCTTAAGACACGATCAACATGCGGCGGAATGTCGCCATCGGCAACCAGACGCTGCCCCCAACCGGTCAGCAACAAGACGGTCGTCCCGGGGGCAGCGGCCTTCACGGCACTGGAGACTGTGCGCCCATCGACGTAGGGCATGCCGAGATCCGTAATCACGACGGCGAACGGATTCCCTTGTGCTCGTGCCGCAAGGAAAGCATCGATGCCCGCCTGGCCACCATCCATCGTCGTGACGCCGTGCCCCTCGGCCTCCAAGGTATCGCGCAGCGACTTGAGCACCAGCGGATCGTCATCCACAACCAGGATACGCAGCGGCGACACCGCGCTGGCCGTAGCCAACGTCGTCGTACCGACCACGGGCGTAGCCGGTATCGCGAAACTGAGGCGGATGGTGGTGCCCTTACCGACTTCGCTTTCGATTTCAATATCGGCGCCGTGACGTTGCATCGTGCCATATACCATCGCGAGTCCGAGCCCGGTGCCGCGTTCGCCTTTGGTGGTGAAGAACGGCTCCAGACATCTGCGTCGTGTGTCCTCGTCCATTCCGATCCCGGAATCGATCACCTCGACCTGAACGAATTTGCGAACCGCAGACTCGAACGATTGCAGTCCCTTCTCCTGCGTGACTCTCGTACGCACCGTCAGCGGCCCGCCGTTCGGCATGGCATCGACGGCATTGAAGATCAGGTTGGTGAGCGCTTCCCGGATTTCATTGTCGGCACCCATGATCGCCGGCAGGTCCGCCGTCAGCTCGGTCTGCATCTCGATGGCAATGCCGCGCTGTTGTGCCATGTCGCTCCAGTGCGCGCGCGTCAGGTCCACGACCTGCTGCACCATCAGATTCATATCCACCGGAAGCAGCATCGACTGCGGTTCGCGTTGACGATAGAACTCACGCATGCGCGCAACGGTTCGCCCTACGTCGTCGATTGCACGCTGGATGGTTTCGAGATAACTGCGGGTGCGCGGACTAAGGCCAGGCTCCCGTTCCAGGAGCGATTCGGTGTAGAGCGCCACCGGAGAAATTGCATTGTTGAGATCGTGCGCGATACCGCTCGCCATCTGGCCCAGCGCCAGCAGACGCTCCTGCTGCATGACGGCCTTCTGCGTCTGGCGCAGGTCCTCGTACGCCTGTTGCAGAGCACCATACAGTTGGGCCTGATGGGCTGCCAGCGCGACGTGCTCACTCGTTTGGCGCAGAAATTCGCATTCGCCACTGGTGAAGCTGCGCGCTTGCTGGCGTGCAGCGATGAGAACCCCGAACACCCTGCTTTCGACCAGCAGGGGAGCCGCGACCATCGAGCTCAAACCCCCTCTCACCAACCGTTGCGGAAACGGGAACGGGACTTGACCGATATCCGGCTCGTAAACCAGCTGGCCGCCCAGGCAACGCGCCAATCCGTTTTCATCGATCTCGACCCGAGCCTGCTCAATCAACGCAAGGTCCATCGCGAGCGCTTCGCTGTGCAAGCCGACGCTCGTCACGATCAGGCATTGCTCGGCCGCGTCACGCAGGCAGATGCAACAGAAATCCACCGGCAAATGCTCCTCGAGCGTTCGGATAACGACCTGAAAGATGCTCCGGATGTCCTGACGCTCGCCAATAGCCCGGGTAATTTGCTGAAGCAGGCTCAGTCGCGCCAGTTGAGCCTGCAGCTTGGCTTCCGCGAGCCTGCGGTCCGTGGTGTCGCGCGCAATCTTGGATGCGCCGACGATCCGGCCCTGGCTGTCCCGGATCGGGGAGATGGTGACGGACACATCGACTCTGCGCCCATCTTTTCTAATCCGTACCGTCTCGAAATGATCGGTCATCTCGCCACGTGCAATTCGGGCCAGGATAGTGGGCTCCTCGGTCGAGCGCTCCGGCGGGATCAGCATCGCCATCGGTCTGCCCAGGGCCTCTTGCGCGGAATAGCCGAAAAGCCGTTCAGCGCCCGGGTTCCAACTGGTGATGATGCCGTCCAGATTCTTACTGGCAATCGCATCGTCGGAGTATTCGATGATGGATGCCAGCCGCGCAAGCTGTGCGGTGCGCTGCTGGACGCGCACTTCGAGCTCATCTTTGGCCTCGCGCAGTGCCCGCTCGGCGCGCGTTCGGCCCGCAAAGTCCCGGCGGATCGCAACCAGCGCGAATCCGACAAGCCCGCAACCGAGGAAACCGCCGCCGACAATGACCGCTTGAGCCATCGCGGCGCTGCGGTCGGCACGCTGCTGGCGCTCCTTGAGCAAGGACATCTCAACGGCGCTCAACTGATTGATGAGCTCGCGAATCCGATCGTGAAACCGCTTGCCTTTGCCCGTTAGAATCCGGCTTTGGGCCGCCGCAAAGCCCTGGATTTTCCGCAGTTCGATGACCGAGCGCAATTCCGCGAGTCGATCGGTAACAAGCAGCACCACAGAGTCGATCCGCTGCTGTTGAGGGCCGTTGTCCGCCATCAGCTCGTGCAGGCGCCGGCCCTGGATTTCGACGATCTGGGCGGACTGCCGGTACGGCTCCAGATAGCTCTCATCGCCAGTGATCACATACCCGCGCTCGGCGCTCTCGGAGTCGGTTATGGCTCCCAGCAGCAATTGGAGGCGACCGAGAACCTCGTGCGTGTGTTCAACCCACGCCGCATTCTCGTTCAGGCCTATGAGACTGAAATAGGAGATCACTGCAACGACGCCCAAACACGCGAGCGCAATCACAAAGCCGACGCCCACTTTCCGCTCTGTGGATGCCAGCCCTCGACCGGCGGGCTCGGCGGTCACAGCGGCATCCCTGCGGTCGTGCGTCGACGGTCGCGCAGCTTGGCGTACTTCCGGTTCAAGTCATTCCGGCAACGCGAAGTAAAACGTTGCCCCTTTATCCACTTCCGCTTCGGCCCAGATACGCCCACCGTGCCTGCGGATCACACGATGCACGATGGACAGGCCCACGCCGGCACCCTCGAACTCGCGGGCACTGTGCAGTCGGCGGAATGGGTCAAAGAGCCTATGGGAGTGGCGCATGTCGAATCCCGCGCCGTTGTCACGGATGAAATAGATGTTTTCGCCAGTTGCCAGGTCACAGCCAACTTCCACCAGTGCGTCTTCCTTTTTGCCCGTGAACTTGAAAGCATTGGACAGCAGATTGACGAAGACCTGCCGGAGCAACGCCGGATCGCCAACGCAGTCTGGCAGTTCTGTCACCCGAACGTCAATCCGCCGTTTGACGTCTTGCTTGCGCAGTTCGGCCACCACTTCTTGAACGAGGGCTGAAACGCTAACTGCCTCCTTGGATAGCGGCTGCTTACCCAGGCGTGCGAATCCAAGTAAATCGTCGATCAGTCTTGCCATCTGCCGGGTGCTGTCGCGCGCAGCCCTGAATAAGCGCCTGCCTGACTCGTCGAGCTTTTCGCCCAGCTCTTCCTCGATGATCTGGCAACAACCGTCTATCGACCTCAAGGGCGCCCGAAGATCATGAGAAACGGAGAAAGAGAAAGCCTCGAGGTCCTTGTTGGCCGCTTCCAGTTCCGCGGCGTGCTCGCGCAAGCGCTGCGCCAGCTGTGCGTTTTCCAGGCGCAATCGCTTCATGGCCAACGCGCGGGAAAGCACCGGCAGGATCACGCGCAGCTTGAAGGGCTTAAGGATGTAATCGAGCGCTCCCGTTTTCATCGCATCCACGGCCGTGGCGATGGTGCCCTCGCCCGTCATGATGATGCCGACGAGCTCGGGATCCGCTTCGAGCGCCGCCCGAAGCAGGGCAATGCCGTCCATCTCCGGCATCATCAGGTCGGCAAGGAGCAGGTCGAACTTGGTGCTCTGCAAGGCGGTCAGTGCGGCGCTGCCCGAGGAGAAGCCGGTGGGCTCATAGCCCTCGTCGCGCAGCGTGTCGCACAGCGCCTTCAACAGCGCCGCTTCATCGTCCACGATGAGCAATCGGGCTGGACTGGTCATCGACTTGTCTTCGTCCGGAACAGTCTCTGGTACCGCGCACTCGGTGCGCTCGTCGGGAAGTTGCGGTGCCTGGCGTCGTGGTGCTTCATGTGAAAGCCGGGTGATGACGGCCGCCGGCGTGCATAATGCGATCGGTCGGTTGGCTGCGTCAGCAGTCCGCGACGACCGGACCTGGCCGCGCCGGGCGGGAATCGGCAGTGGCTGGGCAGGTAGTGTTCTGGCGAAGACGGACTCCTGTCAAGGCCCTGACGATGCGGGGTTTGCACCCATTTCCAGCGTTCATTCCGGTAACTATTCCCCCACGAGGTTCCGGGAGCGGCCGGCTTGGGGTCTTTCACCGATACCATCGTCCAATGGATTCGTCTGCACGCCTCTGGTCTGATCCTGCAGCAGCATTGAATTCGATTCGAGGGCCCCAAATGTCAGAAGGAGTCAACCTTGGTCGACGCCGCCTGCTGGGCACCTCGGCCATGACCGTTGCCACTTCCCAGCTCGCAATGACCTCCGTTGCGCGCGCGCAGACCGGCAGTACAAAGTCGGTGGATCTGCACGCGATCCAGCCGGGGACGAATACCTCGTTCGCCACCCTGAAGCAGATCGATGCGGGCGTGCTGAATGTCGCGTACGCCGAAGCCGGCCCAGCCGATGGTCGTGCGGTCCTTCTCCTTCATGGCTGGCCCTATGACATTCACAGCTACGTCGATGTGGCCCCGTTGTTGGCGTCGGCGGGCTACAGGGTGCTCGTCCCGTATATACGCGGCTACGGCCCGACACGCTTCCTTTCAGGTGAGACGTTCCGGAACGGCCAGCCCTCGGCGCTCGCTGTCGACACCATCGCCTTCATGGATGCTCTCAAAATCGAGAAGGCCACCCTTGCCGGCTATGATTGGGGAGCGCGGACGGCCAACATTATGGCGGCGCTTTGGCCCGAGCGTTGCAAGGCCATGGTGTCCGTGAGCGGCTATCTGATCGGCAGCCAGGAGGCCGGCAAGTTGCCGTTACCCCCCAAGGCCGAGCTCCAATGGTGGTACCAGTTTTACTTTGCCACCGAGCGCGGCCGGGCAGGCTACGACAAATACCGGCATGACTTTGCGAAGCTCATTTGGCAGATTGCGTCGCCGAAGTGGAACTTCGATGATGCGACATTCGATCGCAGTGCAGCGTCTTTCAACAATCCGGATCACGTAAGCATCGCGATCCACAATTATCGCTGGCGACTCGCACTGGCTGAAGGCGAACCGAGATACGACGATCTGGAAAAGCGGCTTGCCGCGGCTCCGGTCATCCACGTGCCCACCATTACCCTCGAGGGTGACGCCAATGGCGCGCCGCATCCGGACGCCAGTTCCTATGCCAAGAAATTCTCTGGAAAGTATTCACACCGGGTTATCGAGGGCGGCATCGGGCACAACCTGCCACAGGAAGCCCCGCAGGCCTTTGCCCAGGCTGTGATCGACGTCGATGGGTATTGATGTCGGGCTTGTTTACAGGCCCGACACGACCAGCGTCATGCTCAGATCCGCTACTTTTGCCTGGAACCTCGTGGCCCGGTCGATTCGCGCGTCGCCTGCTCGGCCACCGTGTAGATAGACTCGGGTGTCGCTTCCAGTCTTTCCTTCGGTATCGGTTGGTTGCTGGCGTCGGAGAGCCCGTAAGTGCCTTCCGCGATTTTTTCCAGCGCCCTCTGGATCTGGGCCAGTCGCTGCACGTTGCGAGCGACCAGATTGCCGTCAAGCTCCAGCGTCGCGAGCCTCTGTGCGTCATCTTCGTATTCCTCAGCCTGCCCGCTCGACTGAGAATTTACGTCCTTCTCCTCGGCCTCTTCGCCCTGCGTTGCGCCCACCAACTCGTCGCGCAGTTTCGTCAATCGCTGGCGTTGTCGCTCAATAAACGCTTTATCGAACCTCTCTGGCTTGCTGTTCATAGGTCCTCCAACTGGTTCGCTTGCCCATCGTCCGATGGGCAAGCGAACGGGGCGGCCACTAAGCGACGACATGCCCGTTGCGTTTTTAATTATAAGACCGAAGGCGATATTCGCTATCTGGCCATCGCCCTGCCGACGTGTTCGGCGAAGGCCTTGACTTTCGCGGACTGCCGCCGCTCCCGCGGGCTCACGAGATGGATCGGCATGGGCAGCGGTTCCCAATCCGGCAACAGGCGTTGCACCTCGCCGCTTGCAAGCTCTTCGTCAAAGAGCCATTCCGGCGAATAACCGATTCCCATGCCGGCCAGCACCGAGGCGCGCATCACCTCGCTGCTGTTGGTTTGCAGGTTGCCTTCGACGCGCACGATGTGCGTCGTGCCTGCGGGCTCGGGCGCGCCTGGGCCCGCGCTAAAGGTCCAGGCATTGCGCATGGACAGCTCGGTGTAGACCAGGCAGTTGTGCTTCATGAGGTCTTCGGGAACCCTGGGAGGCTTGATCCCTTTCGCCAATGCGCGCAGATAGCGGCGGTGGGCCATCAGCAGCCGCCGGCTCGTGCCAATGCGCTTGGCGATCAGGCTGCTGTCCGACAACTCGCCGATGCGCACCGCCACGTCGATGCCTTGCTCCACGAGATCGACAAAGCCGTCGTCCAGCCGCAGATCGATCTTCACGCCGCGGTGCTCGGCCAGGAATGACTGGATCAGGGGCATGAGCTTCAAGCGTCCGAACCCCACCGACGCCGCGATGCGCAGCCAGCCCACCAATTGCTGCTCGCCGCGGCGCAGCGCTCCTTCGGCTTCGGCGATCTCGGCGACCAGCCTGCGAGCCTGCTCGAAGTAGCGTTCGCCTTCTTCGGTCAGCGCCAGCGAGCGCGTGGTGCGCGTCAGCAGCTTGGCACCGAGCTGGCGCTCCAGCGCCGCGACCTGCTTGCTCACAGCGCTCTGGGTGGCGTTCACCTCGTGGGCCACGGCCGAGAAGCTTCCAGCCTCCACCACCCGCACGAAGGTCTTCATGGCCTGCAGCCGGTCCATGGCGATGGGTCCTATATATTCCGATTTGGAATTAATGATAGGAACATTTACCGCCTATATCAATCATCCGGAATCAATCACACTGACCGCGTTGCAGTCAACCAGGAGCACTTTCATGAACCAGCCCGTCGTACTGATTACCGGGGCGCTCACCGGCATCGGTCGCGCCACCGCCGTGGCATTCGCCCGCGAAGGGGCACGCGTGGCCATCAGCGGCCGGCGTGAGGCGGCAGGTCTTGCGCTGGCCGCCGAGTTGCGCACGCTGGGCGCGCAGGCCGAATTCATCCGCGCGGATGTGCGCTTCGAGGCAGACGTGCGCAGCCTCGTCGAGCTGACCGTCAAGCGCTTCGGCCGCATCGACGTGGCGGTTAACAACGCGGGCACCGAAGGACAGGTCGGCCCCATCGTCGAGCAATCCGTCGAGAACTACGAGGCCACCTTCGGGACGAACGTGCTGGGCACGCTGCTGGCGGTGAAGCACGAGATGCGGGCGATGCTGTCGCAAGGCGGCGGCTCGATCGTCAACGTTTCGTCGATGGCGGGCCAGGTCGGCATCGCGGGAGCCTCGGTTTATGCGGCCAGCAAGCACGCGGTCGAAGGCCTCACCAAGAGCGCGGCACTCGAAGGTGCCGCCGCTGGTGTGCGCGTGAACGCCGTCGCACCGGGACCCATTGCCACCGAGATGCTCGACCGCTTCGTCGGCGGCAGCGAAGAGACCAAGTCCGGCTTTCTTTCCACGATTCCGGCCAAGCGGGCCGGCTCCCCGGAGGAGATCGCTCAAACCATCGTGTTCCTCGCCAGCGACAAGGCGCGATACCTCACCGGACAGTCCATCGCAGTCGACGGCGGCTACACGGCGCAATAACGCGCCGACTTTCCCATCGCTAGCAACCCCGGCCTAGCCTGCCGAATTCGGCGACGCTGCGAGAGCGGCGCCGCTGGAGATCAGAATGACCGAGGCGGCTGCGGGCGCCGGGTCGTGGAGTCTTGGCACGGTACGATTCAGCAAGGGGAAAGCGGGCCCAGGCATCAGCCACCCGGCCGCGGATCGGAGCAGGCGAATGAAAAACCATTTCAAGGAACTACTGGTATCCGGTAAAACCGCCATCGGCACGATCGCTCAACTGCCAAGTCCGCCTGTGGTTCAAATCCTGGCACACGCCGGATTCGATTGGCTGCTGCTCGACACGGAACACGGCCCGATCGACACGGAGAAGCTCCAGGCAATGATTCAAGCCACGGGTGAAACGCGAGTCACACCCATCGTGCGTCTTGCCTGTAACCTCGACTGGCTGGCGAAGCGCGCGCTCGACGCTGGCGCACTGGGCGTCATGATGCCCGGCGTGAACTGCGCAGAGGAAGCGCTGGCTGCGGTACGCGCAGTGCGCTATCCGCCGGCAGGCAACCGCGGCTTCGGCCCGACCTTCGCAGGTCTGCGGTGGGGTCTGACCAGCGCCGAATACGCGCAGCAGGCCAACGAAGCGGTGATGGCGATTGTGCAGATTGAACACGTCGACGCCGTCGCGCGAATCGACCAGATTCTTGCCGTCCCGGGCATCGACCTGGCGCTGATCGGCCCCTACGACTTGTCGGGGTCGATGGGCCTGCTCGGACAGGTGGAGCATTCAGAAGTTCAGGCCGCGATCGATCAAGTGCTGAAAGCGGCAAATAGAGCCAGAGTTCCTGCCGGAATCTTCGGCGTCGCTGCCGACGAGATCAACCGATACATCTTTCAGGGCTTTCAGGCGATTCTCGTCGGCGTCGATGTCGCGTTCCTCGCCGCCGGCGTCAAGAGCATGCTGGGTCAGATCAAGCGTTGACCCATTGTGTGGCACGCTCTGCAGTCATGCTTGCTTGCGTTCGTGTCCAAGCTCTGGAGAATCAACCACGGGTTGGGGCCGCCGCAAAATCCACGCTCCGGCCAACAGCAGTGCCGCGGCGAACACGCTCGGGCCGGCTATTCCCATCGCCCGATGCGACGCCGCCATACCGATGATGATCGGGCCCGCGAGCTGACCCAATGCAAACGCTGTCGTCATTGCGGCCATCAATCTCGGCGCACCAGCACCGGCGAGCCGCTGCGCCTCCTGCATGCCGGCCATGGTGATCACCATGAACGTGCCCCCGACACACATTGCGGACAGGAGCAACGATCCGACGCTGGGCAAAAGCACCGGGGCCAGCACGCCGGCGGCCATGACGACCAGACCCGCAGCCCACAAATTGCGTGCGGTCACGCGCCGAAGACACAGTGCAGCGATTGCCGTGGATGCCGCCGCGGTGGCACCGAATAGAGGCCAGATCCAGCCGAAGACGGAAGGGTCAGCGACCAGAGCGCGAGCCATCGCCGGCAGAAACGTGGCCGGGATGATGTAGCCGAAGCCAAAGGTCCCATACCAGAAGATCAATTGCCAATTGCTCGCGCTTAGCCGGGCCGCCCGCGGCGTGTTCGAGGTCGGAATCGAACCACCGGCTTGCATGGGTGCCCAGACAATTGCGGCCACCGCGGCGCTGAGAGTTCCGAGCAGCAGCCAAGCGCTCCCTGCTCCGTAGCCTCCGACCCCGGCTACCAGTCCGACCAGGCCGGCAGCGCCTATGCCAAGACCGACGCCGGCGAAGACCCAGCCCGACCATGTGGATCGCCCAAGTTCGGCCAGGGTGTGCAAGGCCCAGGCTGACACGCCCACCAGCACGTAGGCGCTGGCCACTCCAGCCGCGAATCGCAGGGCGATCCATGCACCATAAGCGCTTGTCGCACCCATGGCCAGCGTGAAAATCGCGACCGCGAGCAGGCTTATCCGCACGGCGTTTCGTGGAGCAGGGGGCGCGGCGCTGCAGGCGAGAGCACCGATCAAATACCCGGCGTAGTTGCTGCCAGCCAGCCACGCAGCCTGGCTCAGGCTCAGCCCGGACTCGGCCTGCATCAGTGGCAGCACAGGCGTGAAGCCGAAGCGGCCGACACCCATGGCCGACGCCAGGGCGGCAAGTCCGATGAGGCTGACGGTCAGCGCCGAATGTCGGTAGCGATTGGTTTGCATCGCCAAAATTCTAAATTGCGCCGATATCCTGAGCCGTCAAAACCACCAGAAGTCGGCGCATCGAGCTATTGCGCGATGGTATCGTCGATACTCAGGCGTCGGTCTCGGGATAACCCTCTGATACCAAGGGCAACACCATCGTCCAATTGACCCGACGCTATGCGTCAGGTGTCATTTCCCTCCGCGGGGCTCTCTTCCAAACAAGGATCCGCCCATGACGCTCGAGAAACTGCAGCGCGCGGGGCGAAGTACCTCCGGTATGAGCGGCAAGCCTGAGCTCGCCGGGCAGACCGTCGTCGTGATCGGCGGCAGCTCGGGCATCGGGCTCGAGACGGCCCGGCGCGCCCGCGCCGAGGGAGCCGACGTGATCCTGACGGCGCGCGACCCGGATCGCCTGCGCCACGTCGGCCTCGAACTCGGGGCCAGTATCGCCGCCTTCGACGCGACCGACTTCGAGCGGCTCGGGAGGTTCTTCGACCAGCTGCCGGCGCCGATCGACCACGTGCTGGTCACGGGCCCCGGTCCCTACTACGCGCCGCTGGCGCAGTTCGACGTCGAAGCGGCACGCCGCGACGTCGAAGCCCATCTGTTGCTGAAGCTGCAGGTCGCTCGGCACGCCGTGAGCAAGGTGCGCCCTGGAGGGACCCTGCTCTTCATCGGCGGCACCGGCGGCCGCCGCACGGCGGTGGGACTAGCGTTCATCTCGGCACTCACGGCCGCGCTTCCCGCCGTCACGAAGAACCTCGCGCTCGAGCTGGCGCCCATCCGCGTGAACCTGATCGCGGCCGGATTCGTCGACACGCCACTGTCGGCGGCGATCCTCGGCGACCAGCTGGAGAAGCGCCGCGAGCAGCTCCGCACAACGCTGCCGATCCGACGCGTCGTCGTCGCGGCCGACATCGCCGCGCTGGCCGTCCACCTCATGACAAACACGGCGGTCACCGGCGCAACCTTCGACATCGACGGTGGCCAGCAGCTCGTCGAGGGGTGAGCCCATCGCACGTGCGCATGGACTCGACTTCGCCTATTGCAGGAGGATCTGTCCGTCGAAACTGGTTTTCAAGTTCAGCGCGGTCACTTCCAGTGTCATCGTGATATTCAACGCTTCGTTGCCGGCGATGGAGCCACTCGCGATCGCCTGGGACACAGCATGTTCCAGCTCGCGCTGGCTGTTGACACCGACCAGCTTCAGGAACTTTCGGATGCTGAGGTTAAGCGTCTCTTCGTTCATTGCGGTCTCCGAACGCCAGGATACGGGCGAGTCTTTCGATGCTACCGGGCCGAGGCAGCAACCGCCGATCAGTGGAGCTCGAGCAGCGGAAGCAGCCCCGCCTGCGTCAGGATAGCCTGCCCGTCTTCGGACAGCAGCATCAGCGCGACGCGCAACGCGGCCGGCCTGGCGGACAGCACGGCCATGCCGTACACCGGCCCGGGCTCGAGGCCGATCGGGAACGGCAGCGCCGTCAGATCGGCGACCTCCTTTTGCAGGTCGGCAGCGGCGCTGCAATAGATCACCATCAGGTCGATCCGGCCGTCACGGAACAAAGACGCCACCCCGCTCAGCCCCGTCACCGGCGGCAACGCCTTGGCCGCCTCCAGCGCCCGGAGGGCCTTGTCACGCAGGATGCGGCCGGCGCCGGGACGCTCGGCGTCGATGCGATCGAAGATTGCCATTGCATAGTCGCCGGCGGGATCGGCGACTGGAGTCGACGTTCTCAAGCGCAGATCGCTGGCCAGCATCCGATCGATCAGGTTCTCGGGGGTGACACCGGTCGACTTGCGCGCGACCAGGCACATCCGATTGCGCGCGAACGCCACCACCGGCACCACAGTGCGCCCGGCCTGCGCGAGCTTGCGCGGCGAACCCATATCAGCCGACAGGAAAAGATCCGGATGCTCGCCGCTCTCGATGCGCTCGCGCAGCAGGCCGGAGCCGCCGAACGTGGGCTTGATCTCGATATCCGGAGCGGCGCGCTTCACCAGCGCCTCGACCGCCGTCCGCAGGCTGCCGGCCGAAAAGATCTCGACCGTCTCGGCAGCGCCGGCGGCAGCAGCGGGCGTGACCGTGCCAGCGGCGACGAGCGCCAGCAACATCGCGAACGCGGGAAGGCGGGCGCTCATCTCAGAGATCCAACTCGATGCTCGCCTGCAACGTCCGCGGCGTCCCGCTGTAGGCGGTGTTGGCACCTGGACTGCCGACGATGTTGCCATCCGCAATCGCCGAGTAGTAGCGGGTGTCCGAAACGTTGATCACCTGCAATCGCACCGTCGCGTGGTGGGACAGCAGCCCAGTCGTGTAGCGGGCCCCCAGATCGAACGTCGCATACGATGGCGCGAACGAATTGTTGACGTTGGTCGCCGCCCGCTCGCTCTCGGCATGCACCGCCAGCGTTCCAGCGAGGCCTTGTGCGAAGGACGGGTGATAGTCCACCACGAAGTCGACCTTGTGGTGCGGCACCCCCACGACCAGCTTGCCGTTGGTCGCGGCCGCGCCGGTTCCAACCAGCCTCGCATCGACGTAGGTCCAGCCGCCCATCAGGCTGAGTTCGTCGGTCGCGTCGCCCTGAACGAACAGCTCGCCGCCCCAGTTGCGCTGGGTGCCCACCACCTGAAACACGTTCGTGATCGCATTGGTGCTGGCAAGCGGCCGCGTCATGCGGAATCCGTCCAGCGTGACGAGCAGACCGGGACGCACCGCGTACTTGGCGCCGATTTCGTACTGATGGTCGTGGTACGGCCTGAGGATCTGGTTGACGTTGACCGTGCCGGCCGGTGCCTGCTCGCCCTGCTCGACCGCTTCGGAGACGCTGGCATAGGTCAGAAGCTCGGCCACCGGCTTGTAGCCAAAGTTCACGGTCGGGCTCAACTGGCCGCTGCGCGAATCGCTGCTGGTGACCGCGCCCTTGGTCGACCAGCTGGTCGAAGCAAGGTACGAGGAGCTCAGGACCGCCTGCAGCATGGTGCGTTCGTTGAAGTGGACCGTGTCGCCGACGATGATCGACTGCACCAGCAGCTGGCCCGACTCGTACTTGCCGCCGTTCGCGGGCGTCGGCTTGATCGGAAAGGTGAGCGGATCGGACAGGTTGTCGACCTGACCCGGCGCAGGTCCCAGCTTGACGGCGATCGAATTACGATAGGAAAACTGACCGTTGCTGAAGCCGTTGGTGCCGATCGCTACGTCGTTGCGCGTTCCGAACCAGTCGAAGCGGCCGTTCAGGTAGGCCGCGTTGCTGTAAATATTGAAGTACGGCACTGCGTTGAAGTTCTTCGTGACCGTGAAATCCCCCTTGTTATCGATCAGGGTATTGGTGATGCCGAGCAGGTTGCGGAACGCACCCTCGTAAAGACCGCCGACCTCGAACGTCCAATTCTCGTTGAAGCGGTGCCGGATCTTGACCAGCGCCATATGCGTGGCAAGGTCCGCGCCCGCGTCCGGCTGGCCGTAACCGACCCGGGTCGAGTCGATCGCCGGCGGCAGTATGGTCGAGCCGCTGGGCGGATTCAGCTTGCCGCCGAAGTACACGATCGAGCCCGGCAGTCCGCGCGTGTCGGTCCGGTAGTAGCTGTAGTCCGCTTCGACCACGGTCCCGCTGTCGAGGTGAAGGTCGACCGCTGCGCTGAGCAGCGAACGATTCAGCTCGCTGCCGGATACGTAATCTTCGCCCTCGCCGTGCAGCGCATTCACACGCAACCCGACCCGGCCGTCCGGCCCCACGCGCCTGCCGGCATCGACCTGCTCGGTCAGGATCCCTTTCCAGTCGTAGCTCTGGATGAAGCGGTAAAGCGGCGCGTCCGTCGGCCGCTTAAGGATGTAGTTGAACACGCCGGCCGGAGTCTGTGGACCGTATAGCGCTCCGGCGAGGCCGTTCAGGACCTCTATGCCGGAAAGATATTCCGCGGGCATCGCGGTGGTCCCGATCACGTTCAGCCCGTCGATGCGGGTGTTCTGCACCACGCTGCCCTGGAAGCCCCGCGACTGGGGGCGGGAGACTTCAAAGCCCTGCTGGTTGCGGATTTCGACCGACGGCAGATAGCGCAGGATATCGTTCACGGAGCGGGCTTGCTGGTTCACGATCAGGTCCTCGGGAACGACCGTGACCGATTGCGGCGCATCCTTGATCGGCAGGTCTCCCAGCGGGCCGAGGTCGGCGTTTCCCGGCTTGTAATCGGCTCCTGTGGCGTAACCCCGATCCGAGGTCCCGGTGATGGTCACCGATTCGAACTGACTGCCCTCGCGAGCCTGCTGCGCGTGCACCGGCGCTGTCGTCAGCAGCAGAATCAGGGAAAGGCCGGAACGAAAAGCGGCGGCGCCCAGGACGTTCGCGACTGTCCGTTCTGTTTCCATTCCCCCTCGGCGCCTGGAGTTCTTATTCGCGGGTTCGAGCCCCCACTGCGCCGAACTGTAAGCCCTGCGTTGATGGAAAGCGATATTACCGGTTCACCATATCGCTCGAGCCCATCGGTTGCATTGACCGAACTGACGACAAAGCTGTTCAAGAATCGTGTTTTGCCGTTCGATGAACGGGCGGCGATCGCCTATGCGCCACGGGTCCCGCAATGAGCATGAGCGTCATGCGCGGCCTTGTGGCGCTGCGAGCCGCACCAGGCGACGGCCCATCGACGCGACCGCGACCCTGAGCGCAGCCGGCGAGCGGACCCGGAAATCGAAAGGCAGTCCGGCCAGTTGCAGCGCGAACCAGTCCAGGTCGTCGGCCTGGCTGCGCAACAGAACGCCGTCGCCAGTCCATTCCAGAACGCCGAATCCAGAAACCATTTCCCGCTGCGCGGCGGCCAGATCCGTCGCGAGGACGACCTCGATCCGGTGGGCGCGGGGCAACGTGGCGATCGACTCTTTCAGGTAAGCGAGCGCATCGAAGCTCGCCGGTCGATCGAAGCGCGCTTCCAGAGCGGCCGCGGCGCCGACCCGATCGAGGCGGAACGAACGCAATCCCTTTCGAAGATGGCACATCCCGACCGCGTACCACCGGCCCGCGCGGCAGACGAGGCCGTACGGGTCGAAATCGCGCTGCGTATTTTCGCCCTGCGGCGTCCGGTACTGCAGATGGATCCTCCTGCGCTCCTGGGCCGCGGTGGTCATGAGTCCGAGCACATCCTCGTCGATGGGTGCGATGGGCCGGGTGAGCTCCAGGGCGACGGACTGGTCGACGGCGTTCAGCCTTGCCCTGAGCCGCTCGGGCATGACCCGCGCCAGCTTGGCCTTGGTGCTGGCGACCGCGGGCATCGCCCGGCCGAGCCCGAGGCTGCGCGCCGCGAGCAGGCCCATGGCCAATGCCACCGCTTCGTCGTCCGTGAACATCAGTGGCGGAAGCTTGAAGCCTGGAATCACCTGGTAGCCGCCGAACCGCCCCTGCGACGTCATGATGGGAATTCCGAGCTCCTCGAGCGTGGCGATGTAGCGGCGCAGTGTCCGCCGGTCGACCTCCAGGGCCCGCGCGAGTTGCGCTCCGCTGGCGGAGCCGCGCGCCTGCAGTAGCTCAAGCAGTGCGAGAACGCGGACTGTTGGCCGGGACATTTTTGAAGTCTCCCCCTCTTATAGGACAGGAACTGTCCTATATCGAGATTACTCTGCGAGCGTAGTCCCTGCCACGTCGAAACAGGAGAAGGAAGATGGATCAGCCCTACAACCGGATCTCGGAGAACGTGCTGTTCACCTTGCTGCTGACTGCGCTCGTCGGTTGGCTGACGGCGCCAGCGGCCTCGGATCTGCTGTCGGCTTCGCCGGCCGAGGCACACCATGCCGCGGTCGCGGGAGTCCACCGTTCATGACCGCGTTGACTACTCGATCGCGCGATGCGAAAAGAGCGATGCTGCGCGCGCCGCCAGGAGCCTGCGCGCGAAACTGCGCGTTTCGAATCTTGTGTGATGCGGCGAGCGAACCTGGGACCACGACGCCGGTGGCCGTGGATCTGCCCTCGGGCTCGGCGGCCGCGGCGTGTGTCGCAGCAGTCGCGCAAGTCCAGCGCTCGTGACTGCGAGCCCCGTGCAGATCTTGCAGGTGCGTCAGCGCGCGGCCGAATTGGACAGGCGGACGCTACGGTGGCTCAGGCCCCAGATGTAGGCCGCGACCGCCGACACCTGGTCGGGGGTGAGCTGCGCGCCGCCCATGGGCGGCATGGGGGAGCGGTACTTCTTGGGTTGCGGCACGCCGGCCGTGATGATTCTGCCGATTGCTGCGTAGCTGCCATCGCCCCACAACCAGTCGGTGCGGGTGAGGTCGGGACCCAGCGGGGTGCCCTTCGCGTCCGCGCCGTGGCACCCTGTGCAGGTCGCGCCTCCGACCTGGCCGTGGAAGATGCGATCACCGAGCGCCACCACGTCCCTGGTCGCACCTGCCGGCACGGGCAGGCTCGCGGTCGCGTCGGCGGCGCCGGCATCGGGATGCGTACCTTCGGGAGGCTTGGCGTCATTCGCGCTGATCTGGCCGGCGGGAGCCGATGCGCTCGGACAGGGCGTGACATTCGGGGCGCCGGCGCCCGAACCGCCTCGATAGACGATGCGATAGATCCGTCCCCGGATGTCATCGGAGACGAAGAGCGAGCCGTCGGGTCCGACCGCCACGCCGGATGGACGATGCAGGGCTTGACCGGGCGCCGTCACCGCCCCGGCAAATCCGTCAGCAAAGACCTCGCACCGATCCGAGGCGCGATCGCCTTCCAAGGCTTGGAACACAACGTTGTAGCCGCCCTGCGGGTAAGGCGCTCGGTCCCACGACCCGTGAAAGGCGATGAACACACCGTGACGGTAGTGGGCCGGGAATTGTTGCTGGTCGTACAGCGCCATCGCATTGGGTGCCCAATGTGCTGGAAACGCTGCGATCGGCCCACCCTTGGTCGCGCACGCACCCACCTTCTTGCCGCCGTCACCGCCATACTCGGGAGCTAGCACTAATTTGCGCTGCATGGCGTCGTAGTAGCACTCGGGCCAGCCATAGTCGCCCTGCTTCAGGAGCAACAGCTCCTCGGCGGGCAGGGTGGCCTCCTCTTCGGGCTTGTACAAATCCGGCCAGTTCGCGTGCAGCTGGTCGCGTCCGTGCTGCGTGACGAGGATGTGGTCGTCGGCATCGATCGCGAATCCCTCCGCATTGCGTATCCCGGTGGCGAAGCGTGCTGCCGGCGAGAATGCCTGGTTCGTCTTGTTCGCGTCATAGCGCCAGATGCCGCCGCGCGTCTCGAGCTCCGTGCACGGTTCGATACCCGGAGATTTCAGTACGCGATTTTGCAGCTGGCAGGCATTGGTCGCGGTGGCGACGTCGATGTACATGGAACCATCGCGATCGATCGCGAAGGGGTGCATTGGATGATCGCCGCCCAACGGCAGTCCCGTGACGATCGGCACCGCGGGACCCTGCGGAACGATCGAGCCGGCGGGCATCGCATAACGCACGATCTTGTCGTTGATCTCGGCGAACAGTGCGCCCCGGTACAGGCCTATGCCGGTGCCGCCGGCGCCGCCGCTCTGCACCGTCTCACCGAAACGCTCGTTCACGTCGGCCTTTCCCGCGCCTGTGGTGTCTTGCAGCGCGACCAGGAACCCGCCCGCGTGCGGCGTGTCGTCGCCATAGTAGCGGCCCGACCAGGTATTGACGTACACGACCCCGTTCGGTGCGACGACGAGATGGCGAGCATGACCGACGCCGTCGGCGAAAATCGTTGCACAGAAACCGGGGGGCAATGTCAGCCCGGTGTCATTCGACGGGCAGGCATCGGAAGCGGATTGCGCGCCCGTGACGGAACCTTGAGCGCACGACGCGGAAGAGCCTGCGCACCACAGCCCGATCAGGGCGATCACGGACCATAGACTTCTGTTCCGACGGGCAAACAGCATGGGTCACAGCCTCCGAAGCGTGGAGACGCACAACCGGCGTGCGTCGAATGACGAAGCAGATCCACAGGAATAGGCAGGCCGGAAATCGCTGACCGCACAGTGGCACTTGCCCCGACCGGCGTCAGTGTCGATACGAACGATTTCTCTGTGATTTCCAGACGCGAGCTACCGATTACAAAGGTAACGGTGCCGCGAGGTCTGACGATGGTTCGGGCTATTTATTCAAATCCATAGTGGCGGTGGCAGGCAGCGCAAATCCCATCGAGTTGATCGCTGACCTCCGAGACGGATTTCAGGTCATGTGCCTCGGCGGCGCGACAGGCTTTGGTCGCCGCGTCCGCCAGTTTCTTGACGTAGTGGTTCCAGTCCTGATCCCGCACCCGCTGCGGAATCATCAGCGCGTTCGTGGCCTCTGCCAACGTTGCCGCGCCGCTCAGGACTTGTTCCCAGTCGTCGTCCGATTTGGGCGAGAGATCATGCTCACCCTTTTCGTCGATAACCAGTGCGTTGACTTTCCAGATGGTCGCTGCGGCCGGACTAAGGACATGCTCCATGAAGGTCTTCATGTCCACATGGGGTTGAAACGGCGGCATCGGAGCCGCCCGTTCGGAGATCGACGGCGATGCGGCCGCGCAGGTGATGAGGACCGCGAGAACAGTGCCTGGAAGACGGATACTCGCCATCCCTAGCGAACCGGCATCGTAAATCCTATCCAGCGCCCGCATGTGATCACCGAAACCCACAGCAGAATAGACAATCCCCCGGCCAGCCGCGCCGGGATCGGCGGCGCCGTATCGTTTTCCCATCGCGGCAAATCCTTGGCGCTTATCCCATGAAAGACGGCCATGTTCAGACCGGCCATGCAGATGAGAAAAATCTTGGCGACGAAATAGCCGTTGCCCAGGTACTCGGTGGCGTTGGAAATGAAGAGCAGGCTGCCCGAAGCAACAGCAACGGCAAACGCACTCCAGGTGACGGGTAAAATTGCGCTGATGACACGGCTCACTGGCCGGTGAATCGAGGCGAGCCCGAGCAACCTCAGATCGACAACAAGAATGGAGCCAACCACCAGGCAAATCGAGAGCACGTGCACCGATTCAATCAGGGGAAACAGCAAATCGTTCTCGCGGATGGTGTCCGCCAGTGCGCTCTTCTCGAAGTACGAGATGAACTCCCGAAGCTGCTGCATCAGCCTGCCTGGGTGTAAGCAATCCAGCGTCCGGCGAATAGGATGCCGCACCAGACCAATATCGAGAGGGTGGCCGCGAACCGCCCGGCTATCTGCCGCCCTCGATCCTTTCCCCAAAAATTCGGCGATGAGGCTATCGATCGCTGCAGCCCCACGGTGAGCATGATGGCGCCAGCAAGCAGCGCCATCTTGAGATAGAAGGTCGAATTGAGCAGCGAACGTCGCGGCTCACCGACGATCAGCAGGCTTCCGGTGACCAGGAGGATCAGCAGCACCGGCCAGATGGTCGGCAGGAAGCGCCGCGCCACTTCTGGCAGCGGCTCGTCGCGCTGCAACAACCGCCAGATCCGAAGATCCACCAGGATCGCGGAGGAAAAAACGACAGCAACGCCAAGAATGTGAATGATCTGAAGGGATGGAATAATCCAGCCGGTCGTCTGGATCGTATGGCTCAGCGGCGTCGCCGCCAGCCACTTGGTAAGCTCGCTCAGGGCGACGTCGATCATCAGATCATTGTTCAGCGGGCGTCAGGCTGTAAGTCAGCTCCTGCCCGCTGGGCAGGATGGCTTTGTGCAAGTACCCGCCGGGCCTGCCGTCGCGAAGCGGCGCGTAGCGGAAAACCGCGTGATCTCCTGGCTGGAGCGAGCGCTTGGTCCAGCCCGAACGTGTCAAAACCCCCGGGCTCGAGACTTCAAAGACCCACGTACTTGCGGGCTCGCCGCTCTTGACGTCTTTCGCGACGACGAAGCTGATGTGGGGGTTGGTCCAGTTGACGGCCTTGACGGTGCCTTCCATGGTTTGGAGATGATCGCTATCGTAAGCCGCATTCGAATGGTGCGCGGCTGCAGCGCCGCCGAAACCCAAAACCAGGCTCGCAACAAGAAGAACCATTTTCGGCGGCATCTCGACCATTCTTATTTCACGGTGTGGACCGAGCCGTATGGACCTTGTGGGTTCGAAATGAATATGTCGTTGCCGAACCGATCTTTGCCTGCGACAAGGTCCTCCTGAACGCATTCGCCTTCAGTGATCTCATAATGGCGCTCGGGATAGCGGCGGAAAATTCGCGTCGTTTTCCAGGTTGCGTCGAGAACCTTCGGCGCCGTTATTTCAAGATCGTCGTAAAGAACGTTCGGCTTGGCCAGATGCAGCCGTTCGAGAATGTGCATGTTGCCGTTGTTGGGTATCCCGACCGCCTCGCTGATCGCGATATACGCCTGCGGCGCGATCGCGGTGGTGTCGATCACCAGCGTTTCGCCGTCCCAATGCCCGATCGAATGACCGTGCAGTGTCAGGTCGGGGTCTTCCGGATGCGACCGTCCGTCCATGTAGATTCGTCGCATCCGGTTGCCATCGACTTCACCCAGCATCGTGATCCGGCCCGGGGTCGTCAGAAATTCAAACGCATTGTGCGTGATCAGCATCCAGCTCGGCATGCCGTGCGGCAGGCAATGGCTAAGAACGAGAAAAGGCCGGCCGGCTTTTTCCTCGCTGACCATGTGCTGGATCTGCGGCAGAATATTCTGCTTCCAGGGTGGAGCGTTCCCCGTTTCCTGACGGAACTGATCTTTCACATCCGGAATCCACACGCCGCTGAGGTCAGGCGGCTCTGCCCAAGCCTGGGAAACGACGAACACCGCGACCGCCGCCGCGGCACAACAAGCCATCGCGAACTTCTTTACAGTTGTATTCACGCTGCCTGGTCTCTTCTCGACATGGGGCGCGGGACCCCAACGGCACGGATCGGCAGATTATAGGTTTGCGTAAAAATCGGAGCGGCACAAAATTAGAATCCATGCCTTTGGGGGCATCGGCCGGGTGCTTGGCTTCACGCAGCAGGTCACGCTGATCGGGGAGAGGCGCCGCGCCCTTCAACGCGCCGGCTGATGAAGTACATCATCACGAGCGTCACCAGCGTGGTTGCGACCAGCACGTATCCGACCACGTCGAAGTGCTCCAGAGCACCCGTTCCGGTCTCGGACACGATCAGGCCCCCCAGGATCGCCGCCAGGCCGCCCGAAACCTGCTGAACCGAGCTGCTGATCGACATGTACGAGCCGCGGTCGGCCGCGTCGGGAATGGCCGAGACCAGCGCCGAGGCCGAGATCATCCGCGAGGACACCCCGACGAAGAGCAGGCTGTTGACCAGGATCACCAGGCCGAGCGGAGTCACGCCCAGGTGGGTGTAGATCAACACCATCGTGATGGTCACGACGGAGCCGAAGCAGAAAACCAGAAACTTGCCCACGGCGTCGCTGACCCGCCCGATCAGGGGACCGGCCACGATCGAACACGCACCCGTGACCAGGTAGACGAGCGGCAGCCGGCCGAACTCGATACCGAGGTTGTTCACCAGGAAGGCGCTCGAATACGGCATCAGGATGAATCCGCCGGTCGCCAGCAGCGCCGAGGTCGCGAACCCCTGCAGATACCGCCGCATGGACACCGTGTGCAAGAAGTGGTGCAGCGGGCTGCGATCCAGACGCAGCTGCAGATGCGCGTCGATCGGCCGCAGGTAACGCATCGCGGCCACGCCGACGAGCGTGGCGACCGCAACGATCAGCAGGAACGGCGCGTTCCAGCCCCAGCGGTTAGACAGTGCCAGCGCCAGAGGTAGCCCCACCACACTGCTGGCGGCGAACGCGGTCTGCAGGATTCCCATCACGCGCCCGCGAAGCTGATACGGAAACAGATCGGTCGTGATCGCGAACACCGTCGAGCCCAGGACGCCGGCGAACAAGCCCGTGATCATGCGCGCGAACAGGAGAAACTCGTACGTGCGCACCAGCCCGCACATCAGCGTACCGACCACGAACCCGCCATAGAAAACCAGTAGCAGCCGCTTGCGGTCGAACCGGTCGACAAAGCCGGCCGCCAGCAGCCCCGATGCTCCGGCGCTGAACGCGTAGACCGATACCAGCAGACCGAATTGCGCGGGCGTGATGCCCAGCTGGGGCATCAGCATCGCGCCCAGCGGCGAAAGGACCATGAAATCCAGAATGATGGTGAACTGCAGGAAGGTCAGCAGACCGACCACCCACTTCTGATACGTCGAAAAGCCCGCGGCGAGCTGCCCGGCCTGGTCCGCAGTCTGCATGGGAGTTCCTGTCCGCTGAAGGTGAAGCGAGCGGCGGACAGTATGCCCGCACGCAGCCGCCTCGGTGGTCAATAGCGTCCCCCGATCGGCGCGTTCTCCTTCACGGCGGCGCCTGCCGGCGACTCAGTCCTCAGCTCACCGAAGGTGCGCTCGGCGAGCGGCTTTCGTTTAAATTACTGGCACGAAACGAGGGAGCAATGCATGCCCAAGATCGACATCGCCGCCGTGCCCACGCGGAAGGGTTCGGGCTATCCGCCGCCGTTCGATGCCCCCTGTGCTGCACGTACGCGGCGGCGCTTGGGCCAGGCGGGCGGGCTTCGCGATTTCGGTGTCAATCTGATGACGTTGCCGCCCGGCAGCTGGTCCAGCCAGCGCCATTGGCACAGCCACGAGGACGAGTTCGTCTATCTGCTTGAAGGCGAAGTGACGCTCATCGAAGACGGCGGCGAGACGGTGTTGCACGCAGGCGATTGCGCTGCGTTTCCGAAAGGCACCGGCAATGGCCATCACCTGATCAACAAATCCTCAGCGATGGCCGTCTATCTGGAGGTGGGCTCGCGCAACCCGCACGACCTCACCACTTGCTCCGATATCGATATGATGAGTTCCAACGCCGACGGCCGGTTCGTGCACAAGGATGGCACGCCCTATCCCAAGTCATAGCGGAGCGCAGCATCCGCCCCACGAGTTCGTCGTCATGGACTTTCCGTCGGACGCGGACCTGACCGTGGTGTTGGTCGAGTGTCAGCCGGCCGAAACCAATGCCTGGCGCGTTCCGGCTTATCTCTTTCGCCTGCAAACGGACACCGGCGAGCAAGTTGGCCATATTCGATTACGAGTCGGCTGGAACGACGACATCATCAGGTATGCAGGTCAGGTCGGATACGCAGTCGAGCCTGCATTTCGTGGACGGCGCTATGCTGAGCGCGCCTGCCGGCTGATCCTGCCATTGGCGCGTCGACATGGACTGGACTCGCTCTGGATCACCTGTCAGCCGGACAACGTAGCGAGCCGCCGCACTCTGGACCGACTCGGAGCCGAGCGCGTCGGGATCCTCGATGTGCCGGTCGGATATCCGCTGGACGCCGGGGCGGAGCGAAAGAAGATGTGCTTTCGATTGCCCACGTTTCCTCGCATTGACGGGGGGCTTGACAAATGAGACGACCGGTCATATTATTCGGGCCATGGCCAAGCCAAACGTACGCGACAAGATCGTCCGAGCGGGACTCGATCAGTTTCATCGGGCGGGCTTTAACGGCAGCAGCGTCGAGGACATCACCGATCTGGCGGAGGTCCCCAAGGGATCGTTTTACAACCACTTCAAGAGCAAGGAAGACCTTGCCGTCGAAGTCATCGATCGCTACATCGAACTAGGCCCGCACGCACTGCTCGGCGACACCGGAATGCCGCCTTTGAAGCGTCTGAAAGGCTATTTTTCGGCACTGGGACAGCAGTTCGTGGACTCTGGGTATAAAAAGGGCTGCCTGCTCGCAAATTTCTCCAGCGAGCTTGCCGATCACAGCGGGCCGGTTCGGCGCCGCCTCGAAAGCGCGTTCGACGACTGGGTGAAACTGATTGCAGGCGCGATCAAGGAAGCCCAAAAGGTCGGTGAGGTGGATTCGAAGCTCAAGCCCGAGCAGCTCGCAGGCGTTCTTCTAAGTGCTTTCGAAGGTGCGTTGCTGCGGGGGCGCGTGTCAGGCGACTCGGCGCCGTTGAAAGAATTCATGGCGGTCGGTTTCGGGCGCTTGATCGGGTAGCAGGAGTTCTTACGGAACGGGCATCTCGGTGCTCGATTTTTTTAACCCTGAACTAAGACGACTGGTCATATTGTGAAGGAGCTGACGATGAATACGAAGCGCATTCTTGGACTTTCTGCACTGGTCCTGGCGTTGGCGATCCCGACCGCACAGGCCGTAGATCGGGCGAAACCGGAGGCGGCTCGACCCGGTGAGCATCCGGCGGTGATCGTGGCGCGTAGAGGTGTCCAAGTCGATCCGACCTCGAACTTCTACCTGCACCCTGCTCGGCTGTCCTGGAGCCTGCAACGACCGATGTCCGAAGGCGAACATCCGGCGGTGATCGTGGCGCGTAGAGGTGTCCAAGTCGATCCGACCTCGAACTTCTACCTGCACCCGGCTCGACTGTCGTGGAGCCTGCAGCGACCGATGCCTGAAGATGAGCCCGTGGAAATGCTCGTGGCGCACGGTGGGCAGAATGCAGCGAGCCATCCGTAGGTAAGCTGTGCGGACGGGTGCTCTGGGCGCCCGGCAAACGATCGCACAGGCCCGCGAGCGGGTAGCCCGCCAAGCCAGATCGATGGCGCGGCCGGGGTACCGGTACGATGTCGAGAACGTGATCGACTTGGCGCGTTGCCTGTTGCCGACCCCACCGGTGCCGCGGCGCTCGGGCCGGCGCATGCTCCCTACCCAAGGAGACTGCCTTGACTGACGAGTTCGACCTCATCGTCATCGGCGCCGGCTCCGGCGGCGTTGCAGCTTGCCGTCGGGCCGCGGCCCACGGGGCGCGTGTGCTGATCGCGGAGGCCGACCGGGTCGGCGGCACCTGCGTGATGCGCGGTTGCGTGCCGAAGAAGCTGATGATGTACGCCGCGGGCTTCGGGCGCGAGCTGCACGAGGCCGAAGGATTCGGCTGGA
>DATKFG010000016.1:0-9307 GCA_035511515.1 Burkholderiaceae bacterium
TCAGGCCGCCTCGCGCTCGCCCACCGAGGCGATGCGGCGCGCCGGTGGAAACCAGGCCGAGAAGAGGCTCCCGCGCCCCACTTCCGAGCGCACGTCCAGACGCGCCTGGTGCCGGATCAGCACGTGCTTGACGATCGCCAGGCCCAGGCCGGTGCCGCCGGTCTCGCGCGAGCGGCTCTTGTCGACCCGGTAGAAGCGCTCGGTCAGGCGCGGAATGTGCTCGGGAGCCACGCCGATGCCGGTGTCCTCGACCTGCAGCGCGATGCCGCCTTCCTGCTCGACGCATCGCAACGTGATGTGGCCGCCGACCGGCGTGTAGCGCACCGCGTTGGACACCAGGTTGCCGTAGGCGCTGCGCAGCTCGTCACGGCCGCCGCGCAGCTTCAGCGGCTGCGCCTCGACGCTGATCCGGTGGCGACCGGCCGACAGCGTGCGCGCCTCGTCGGCGACTTCCGCCACCAGCTGCGCGGCGTCGACGTTCTCTTCCACGTCAGGACCCTGCTGCGATTCCAGGCGCGACAGTGTCAGCAGGTCCTCGACCAGCCGGTGCATCCGGTCGGATTGCTCGTGCATCAGGTTCAAGTGGTGCTGCCGGGTCGGACCGAGGTCGGCGCCACCGTCGATCATCGCCTCCAGGAAACCCTTGATCACCGTGAGGGGCGTGCGCAGCTCATGCGACACATTGGCGACGAAGTCGCGCCGCATCGCGTCCACGCGTTCGCTCTGCGTGATGTCGCGCGTGACCACGATCGAGCGGGCCGGCTCGAATTCGACCACCGCCAGAGCCAGCGTGGCGCTGGGCAGCGCGAGCGGCGAGAACAGCAAGGGCTGCTCGTAGCGCCCCGCGCTGATGTACGCGACGAACGGTGGATCGCGCACCAGGTTGGTCAGCCGCAGACCCTGGTCCCTTTTGAGCGAGACGGCCAGGTGCCGCTCGGCCACCGGGTTGCACCATTCGATCTGCAACGACGCATCGATCAGGATGATGCCGTCGGGCAGCGCGCTGATGGTGCGCCGGAAGCGCTCCTCGTTGTCGATCAGCCGCTGCTGGGCGATTTCGCTGGCGCGCTGCTGCCGGTAAAGGCGCGCGAACACCTCGCCCCAGGCGCCGATCCCGTTGGGTATCGTGGAAAGCGACGGCCGCTCGAGCCAGTTGCCCAGGGCCGCCAGATACACCAGTTGCCCCGCGTACAGCAAGCCCAGACTGGAGACGGCCAGCCACAGGCCGACTCGTGAGCCAAACAGCAATCCAGCGCCGGCGCACACCACGCCAAGAACCGCCAGCCGCGCGATGGCCGGCCAGATGAAGCGATGGCGTCCGCCTGCACCGTTGGACATCGCTGCGAGTGTAGTCCCGATATTCCGGATCGGGCGCCCCGCCCGCGGGCGCGCGCGCGCGCCGCCCCTCAGCGGTCGGGCCGGGTCGAGAGCCGGTAGCCCAGTCCGCGCACCGTCTGCACCAGGTCCTGCGCCTCGGCCTGCATCAGCGCCTTGCGAAGCCTGAGCACGTGCACGTCCACCGTCCGCTCCTCGATGAACACGTGATCGCCCCACACGTTGTCGAGCAGCTGGCTGCGAGAGAAGACCCGTTCCGGATGGCCCGCCAGGAATCGCAGCAGCTTGAATTCGGCCAGGCCCATTTTGACCAAACGCTCGCCGATGGCGACCTCGTGCCGGGCCGGATCGATCCTGAGCGGGCCGTACTCGATCGCCTCGCCGCTTTTCTGAGGCGCGCGCCGACGGAACACCGCGCGCACGCGCGAAACCAGCTCACGCGGAGAAAAGGGCTTGACCACGTAATCGTCGGCGCCGGCGTCCAGTCCGGCCACCCGGTCGCTTTCGGAGCCCTTGGCGGTCAGCAGGATCACCGGAACGGCGCGGGTCCGGTCGGCAACGCGCAGGTCGCGCAGCAGTTCGATCCCCGGGCGATCCGGCAGCATCCAGTCCAGGATCACCAGGTCCGGCAGCTCGCTGCGGATCGCCGACTCGGCCGCGCCGGCCGATTCGGCGCGGCGCACCCGGTAGCCGTTGCTGCTGCAGGAGAAGGCGATCAGCTCCTGGATCGAGGGTTCGTCCTCTACAACGAGAATTGAGGCGTTGGACATGCAGATCACCTAGGTGGATTGAGAAACCGCGCGTGCGACCTGCTCCGGAGTGGCATGCCGCACGTCGTCGCCCTGAGCGATGAAGATCACGTCTTGCGCGATATTCTTGGAATGATCGCCGATGCGTTCGATCGCCTTGGCCACCCAGACCGTGTCCAGCGAGCCGGTGATCGTGCGGGGATCCTCCATCATGAAGGTGATCAGCTGCCGCAGGATCAGCCGGAACTGCTCGTCGACGCCCTTGTCTTCGCGGATGATCTCGACCGCCGCGACCACATCGAGGCGTGCGAACGCATCCAGCGCGCCGCGCAGCATCGACAGGGCCGCTTCGGCGGACACGCGGATGTCCCGGATCCTGGGCGTGCGCACCACCACGTCCTTTTCGTGGACCCAGCGCGCGGCGCGCGCGATCTTGGTGGCTTCGTCGCCGATCCGCTCCAGGTCCGTGACCGCGCGCGACACGCCCATGATCAGGCGCAGGTCGTTGGCCGCCGGCTGGCGCCGCACGATCAGGTTCAGGATCAGACGGGCCATCTCGACTTCCTCGGCGTCGACCCGTTCGTCGGCCTCGATCACCTGCTCGGCCTTGCTCAGATCGGCCTGCTCGAAGCAGTCGATCGCCATCCGCAGCTGGGACTCGACCAGCCCGCCCATCTGCAGGATGCGTCCCCGCAACGACTCCAGTTCCTGGTCGTACTGCTTGATCGTGTGCTCGCCGCTCGCCATCCGTCGCTCTCCGCCGCCTAACCGAACCGCCCGGTGATGTAGTCCTCGGTCTGCTTCTTCGAGGGTTTCAGGAAAATCTGCTCGGTCGGTCCGAACTCGACCAGCTCGCCCAGGTACATGAAGGCGGTGTAGTCGGAACAGCGCGCCGCCTGCTGCATGTTATGCGTCACGATCAGGATCGACACGCGCTTTTTCAGCTCGTCGACCAGTTCCTCGATCGAGGCGGTCGCAATCGGGTCCAGCGCCGAGGTCGGCTCGTCGAACAGCAACAGCTCCGGATCGGTGGCCAGCGCGCGCGCGATGCACAGGCGCTGCTGCTGGCCCCCGGACAGGTTCGAGGCGTCCTGGCTCAAGCGGTCCTTGACCTCGTCCCACAGCGCGGCGCCCCGCAAGGCGAGCTCGACCTTCTCGGCCAGCACCACCTTGGCCCGCACGCCGCGCAGGCGCAGTCCGTAGGCGACGTTCTCGAACACCGTGGTCGGAAAGGGGCTGGGCTTCTGGAACACCATCCCGATGCGCATCCGCACGTCCATCGGATCGATCGCGCGGTCCAGGATATCGATGCGCTCCGGATGCAGCGTGATGCTGCCTTCGTACCGGTTGCCGGGGTACAGGTCGTGGATCCGGTTGAAGCAGCGCAGCAGGGTCGACTTGCCGCAACCGGACGGGCCGATCAGCGCCGTGACGCGCTGCTCGTAGATCGGCAGGGAAAGACTCTTCAGGCTCTGGAAGTCCCCGTAGTAGAAACTCAACTGCTGAACCTCGGCTTTCAGTACGAGGGGGTCCTGCACCGCGCTCGGCTGCTCCAATGGTTCGCTTGACACGTCGACTCCGCCACTCCGGCATGCCCGCAGAGTATTTCACTGATGTCACTGAATCGTGACATGAAATATAATCGTCTTATCGAACCGACGCCGCCAGCCGCTCGGCGTAGCGGCAGGCGGCGCTTGCGTCCTCGGCCTCGACCATCACCCGCAGCACCGGCTCGGTGCCGGACGGCCGGATCAGCACCCGCCCGCTGCCGTGCAGCTCGCGCTGCACCTCGGACAGCTCGCGTTTGAGCCGCTCGCTCGAATTCCAGTTGTATCCGGGTTCGATCGGCACATTGATCAGGTGCTGCGGGAAAAGACGCAACTCCTCGGTCAACTGGGCCAGGGTGAGGCCGGCGCGCCGCACCGCGCCCAGCACCTGCAGCGCGCTGATGATGCCGTCGCCCGTGGTGTGTTTGTCCAGGCACAGGATGTGGCCGGAGCCCTCGCCGCCGTACAGCCAGCCGTTCTTTTCCAGTCCCTCCAGCACGTACCGATCGCCGACCCGGGCGCGCTCGAACTGCACGCCCAGCTGCGCCAGGCGCCTTTCCAGCGCGAAATTGGTCATCAGCGTGCCCACCACGCCCTGCACCATCGAATGCAGCATGCGGTCGCGCACAATCACGTACAGCAGCTGGTCGCCGTTGTACTGCCGGCCTTCGCCGTCGGCGAACACGACCCGGTCGCCATCGCCGTCCAGCGCCAGGCCCAGCTGCGCGCCGTGCCGGCGGACCTGCCCGGCCAGCTGGTCGGAGTGCACCGCCCCCACCCCGTCGTTGATGTTGAAGCCGTTCGGCGACACGGCCAGCGCGACCACTTCCGCGCCCAGCTCGTGGAACACGTCGGGCGCGGCGTGATAGGCGGCGCCGTGGGCGCAGTCCACCACGAGCTTGAGCCCCTTCAGGTCGATCTCGCCGGGGAACGTGCTCTTGCAGAATTCGATGTAGCGGCCGGTGGCATCGTCGAGCCGGCGCGCCTTGCCCAGCTCGGCGGAGGCGACACAGCCCGACGGCTGATCGAGCAGATCCTCGATCTGCTGTTCGATCGCGTCATCGAGCTTGCGCCCGTCGCCCGAGAAGAACTTGATGCCGTTGTCCTCGTACGGATTGTGCGAAGCGCTGATCACCACGCCGGCCGACAGCCGCTGGGCCCGCGTCAGGTAGGCCACCGCCGGTGTCGGCAGCGGGCCGCACAGCACCACGTCGACCCCGACGCTGGAGAAGCCGGCCTCCAGCGCCGCCTCCAGCATGTAGCCCGACACCCGCGTGTCCTTGCCGATCAGCACCGTGGTGCGGCGCCCGGCCGACTTTTGCGCGAGCACGCGCCCGGCCGACTGGCCGAGCCGCAACATGAACTCGGGGGTGATCGGGAATGCACCGACCGTGCCGCGGATGCCGTCGGTTCTGAAATAGCGCTTAGTCATAGCCGCTCCTGCCGAACGCCCTCCCACACCGCGATCGCGTCGCGCGTCGCGGCCACATCATGCACCCGCACGATGTGCGCGCCGGCCTGGATCGCCAGCAGCGCCGCCGCGACCGAGGCCACCAGCCGCTGATCGACCGGCCGCCCGGTCATCTCCCCCAGCGAGGCCTTGCGCGACAGCCCCACCAGTATCGGCTGGCCGAGCTCGCCGAGCCGGTCCAGCCGGGCCAGCAGCTGCCGATTGTGCTCGCTGCGCTTGCCGAAGCCGAAGCCCGGATCCAGCGCGATCCGCTCCGGGGCTACCCCGGCACGGACGGCCTCGTCACGGCGCGCGCGCAGGAAATCGCGCACCTCGTCGACCACGTTCCCGTAGGTCGGGTTGTCCTGCATCGTCTGCGGCGTGCCCTGCATGTGCATCAGCACCAGGCCGCAATCGCTGCGCGCCATCTGCCCCAGCGCGCCCGGCACGGCGAGCGCACGCACGTCGTTGATGATCGCCACACCCTCGTCCAGCGCCGCGCGCATCACCTCCGGCTCGCTGGTGTCCACCGACAGCGGCACCGTGACGTCGCGCAGGGCCCGCACGAGCGGCAGCACCCGCTCGATCTGCGCGGCCGGGCTGACCTGCGAGGCGCCGGGACGGGTCGACTCGCCCCCGATGTCCAGGATGTCGGCGCCCTCGGCGATCAGCTGACGGGCGTGCTCCAGCGCGCGATCGAGCGCCAGGTAACGGCCGCCGTCGGCGAACGAATCGGGCGTTACGTTGATGATGCCCATCACCAGCGCACGGTTCAGCGGCAACTGAAAGCGGCCGCAGTGCCAGTGGGTTGGGGCGTTCACGACAGGGACTGTACCGCAACCCTCACCCCCGTCCCCTCTGCCGCTGCGCGGGCGAGGGGCGACCCGTCGTCGCAAATCCGAGGTCGTTCCAAGGGGAGGTTGTATCGCCCCTCGCCCGCGCAGCGGCAGAGGGGACGGGCTTCGCCCTGCGTAGCCGGGCTTCGCCCTGCGTAGCCGGGCTGCGCCCGGCGAAGCAGGGGGGTGAGGGAAAACGTGTTACGCGCGCGTCAGGCGGGCTGGGCCGCGCCCTGCACTCCCGAGCCCGGCGCGGCGGAGGCGCCTGCCTGAGCGCCGGAGCTGCCGGCACGCGGCGGCCGCGGCGGCCGTCCGGCCATGATGTCGTCGATCTGCTCGGCGTCGATCGTCTCCAGCTCGAGCAGCGCGTGGGCGAGCGCTTCGACTTTGTCGCGGTTTTCCTCGATCAGCCGCCGGGCCAGGGCGTACTGCTCGTCGATGATGCGACGGATCTCGTTTTCGATCTTCAGCAGCGTCGAGTTCGACACGTTGGTGGTGCGGGTGATCGAGCGGCCGAGGAAGATCTCGCCTTCGTCCTCCGCGTACACCATCGGCCCGAGCGCCTCGGTCATGCCGAACTTCATCACCATGTCGCGCGCGATCTGCGTGGCGCGCTCGAAATCGTTGCTGGCGCCGGTGGTCATCTGGTGCATGAAGATTTCTTCGGACACGCGACCGCCGAACAGCACACAGATCCGGTTCAGCAGGAATTCGCGGTCGTGCGCGTACCGGTCCTGCTCGGGCAACTGCATCGTGACGCCGAGCGCGCGGCCGCGCGGAATGATCGTCACCTTGTGCACCGGGTCGGTCTTGGGCAGCAGCTTGGCGACGAGCGCGTGGCCGGACTCGTGGTAGGCCGTATTGCGCCGCTCCTCCTCCGACATCACCATCGACTTGCGCTCGGCGCCCATCATGACCTTGTCCTTGGCCTGCTCGAAGTCCTGCATCTCGACCACGCGCGCGCTGCGGCGCGCCGCGAACAGGGCCGCTTCGTTGACCAGGTTCGCCAGGTCGGCGCCCGAGAACCCGGGGGTGCCACGCGCCAGAATGTCGGCCTTCACGTCGGCGCCGATCGGCACCTTGCGCATGTGCACGTTCAGGATCTGCTCGCGCCCGCGGATATCGGGCAGCGGCACCACCACCTGCCGGTCGAAGCGGCCGGGCCGCAGCAGCGCCGGATCCAGCACGTCGGGCCGGTTGGTCGCCGCGATCACGATGATGCCCTGGCCGGTTTCGAATCCGTCCATCTCGACCAGCATCTGGTTCAACGTCTGCTCGCGCTCGTCGTTGCCGCCGCCCAGGCCGGCTCCGCGCTGGCGGCCGACCGCATCGATCTCATCGATGAAGATGATGCAGGGCGCATGCTTCTTGGCCGTCTCGAACATGTCGCGCACGCGCGCGGCGCCCACGCCGACGAACATCTCGACGAAGTCGGAGCCCGAGATCGAGAAGAACGGCACCTTGGCCTCGCCGGCGATCGCCTTGGCCAGCAGCGTCTTGCCGGTCCCGGGCGATCCCACCATCAGCACGCCGCGCGGAATGCGCCCGCCCAGCTTCTGGAACTTGGACGGGTCCCGCAGGAACTCGACCAGCTCCTGCACTTCCTCCTTGGCCTCGTCGCAACCGGCCACGTCGGCGAAGGTCACGCTGTTGTTGGACTCGTCCAGCATGCGCGCGCGCGACTTGCCGAACGAGAAGGCCCCGCCGCGACCGCCGCCCTGCATCTGCCGCATGAAGAAGATCCATACCCCGATCAGCAGGATCACCGGACCGAATGCGTAGAAAAAGCTCAGCAGCGGCGACGGCGCCTCGTGCGGCTCGATCTCGACGCGCACCTTGTTGTCGAACAGGTCCTTGAACAGGCCGCGGTCGTAGATCGAACCGGTCGTGTGAACCTGCGCGCCCTCGTCGGTGGTTGCCGTGATTTCCAGGTTTCCGCCGGCCGAATCCTGCATTTTCGCGGTCTTCACGTGGCCCGAATGCACCTGATCGAGGAACTCCGAGTAGGCAACCGTCCGCACGCCGCCGGCGGCGCCCCGCTCGAGCTGCCGGAACACCATGAACAGGACCATCGCGATCACGAGCCAGATTGCGGCCTTGGCGAGCATGCTGTTGTTCAAGTTGCGTCACTCCGACAGGGCCGCCGCTGGCCGGCGCCCCGAACAGGCACTTCAAAGAGCAGGTGCGACAGACCTATTCTAGGCTGCCGACAGTCGTTCCCGCACAAGTCTAGGCGCCGCCGAGCGCCCAGGGTGGAAGGGTCATTCATTATCTATTCCGCCTAACCCGATTTGGGGCGGAAGTAGCCTGGTTTCAAGGTGTTTTTAGGGCGCGGTCCCGGGATCGCGCTTCAGTCCCCTGGCCAGCAGGTAAACCTCGGCCGAGGCGGCGCGCGATGCGGCCGGTTTACGCACCGAAACGGTTGCAAACCGTTTCTTAAGTTCGTGGACGAACTGGCCGAAGCCGCTGCCGTGGAAGGCCTTTACCAGCAGGTCACCGCCCGATTTGAGGTGGATGGCCGCGAACTGCAGCGTCAGTTCACACAGGTCCTGGCTGCGCGCGGCATCGGCCACGTCAATTCCGCTCAGGTTGGGCGACATATCCGAGACGATCAGGTCGGCCGGCCGCCCGCCCAGCGCTTCGGCGAGCCTGCGCTCGACGGCCTGCTCGCGAAAATCGCCCTCGATCGCCTCGATCCCCGCCAGCGCCTCGATCCGCAGCAGGTCCAGCGCGATCACGCGCCCGCGCAGGTGACCGGATTTGTCCGACAGGCGCTGCACGATCACCTGGCTCCAGCTGCCCGGTGCCGCTCCCAGGTCCACCACGGTCGCCGGGGCCCGGATCAGCCGGTCGCGATCGTCGATCTCGATCAGCTTGTAGGCCGCGCGCGAGCGGTAGCCCTCGCGCGTGGCCGCCTGCACGTAGGGGTCGGCCAGGTGGCGCAGGATCCAATCCCGCTTCGAGCGGTGTTTCGTGGCCGGGCTATTCTTCCTGCTCATGGCCGAGCTCACCCTGTCGCGCGACCAAAGGCTGCGCCTGAAGTCCGATTCGCATCACCTGGAGCCGGTCGTGCTGCTGGGAGCCAATGGCCTGACCGAGGCCGTCCTGCACGAGATCGACCGCGCCCTGAGCGCGCACCAGCTCGTCAAGGTACGCCTGCCCGCGTCGCCGCGGCCACAGCGCGAACAGCTTTTTGCCGAAGCCGCCGCGCACCTGGGTGCGGCCCGTATCCAGCTGATCGGCCGGCTGATGGTGCTGTTCCGGCCAAACCCGGACGAGGCTCACCCGCGCGCCCTCACCCCCCGGCTTCGCCAGACGTAGCCTGGCTTCGCCGGGCGAAGGCCGGCCCCTCTCCCGCTTCGCGGGCGAGGGGAGGAACTGCTCCCCTCT
>DATKFG010000017.1:0-26363 GCA_035511515.1 Burkholderiaceae bacterium
TTCCGTCTTGGCCGTCGCGGTCGGGTTGGTGGCCGGCTGCGGAGGCGGCTACACCCCCAGTTCGACCACGACCGGCAGCGCGGCGCCGGTGTCGGTCCAGGCGTCAGGCGCAAGTGCGTTTCCCTCCGGCTGTGGCAGTGCCGTACCGACCGGCACCACCGAGACGTTCACGCCCGGTTCGTCTGTTCAGCCGCAGATCGCTGCGATACCGGGTGCCAACCTGGTGGCCGTCTGGGAACAGGATCGATGGACGGGCCTTGGCGCGCGCGGCATTCTGGCGTCGCACTCGACCGATAACGGCATGACCTGGAGCGCTGCGCAGACGCTGCCGTTTTCGGTCTGCAGCGGCGTCAGCGTAGCGGGGGTCCAGTTCGACCGCGCCTCGGACCCCTGGCTCACCTTCGCCGGCAACGGCGTCGTGATCGCCAGCGCCATCGCTTTCTCCGCGAACGGTTTCAACGGCACCGGGTTTACGCCGAATGGGCTCAGTGCGGTGCTGGTATCGCGATCCACCGACGGCGGTGTGACCTGGAGTGCGCCGCATGCGGTGATCCAGGACACCAATCCGAGCGCCAGCGCGACGCTCTATTTCAACGACCGCGATTCCATTACCTCTGATCCGACCACCGGCAACGCCTACCTGGTATGGGATCGGATCAACAGCAGTCCCGGCACGACGAGCGAGCCGGCCTGGCTGGCCAAATCCGCCGACGGCGGCGCAACCTGGGGCAGCGCAGGCATTCTGTATGACCCGGGCGCCGGCAACGAGGCGTTCAACAACGAAATCGTGATCCTGCCCAACGGCACGTTGCTGGACTTTTTCACGCTGGTCTCCAGCGTTTCGTTCACGACGCCGCTGCAGGTGGTCAGCTCGACGGATCAGGGAGCCCACTGGACGACGGTGCCGGTCACGGTGGCCGACATCACATCGGTCGGCACCACCAATCCGATCAGCGGCGGCATGCTGATCCGGGACGCCGCCCTGTTGGCGCAGGTCGCAGCCGACCCGGCCAGCGGCAACGCCGCCGCGGTGTGGCAGCAGTCGTTCAACGGCAATGGGGCGTTCGACGGCATCGCGCTTTCGGAGTCGACCGACGGCGGCATGACGTGGAGTGCGCCGAAACAGATCAACGGCGTCACCAGCGTTGGCGCGATCGATCCGACCGTCCGCTACCTGCCAGGCGGCGTGATCGCAGTCACCTACTACGACTTTCGCGATTTCGTGTCCGGATCCACGGTGCTGAGCACCAGCGCCTGGCTGACCGAATCGAACGATAACGGGGCGACCTGGCACGAGTTGCGGCTGCAGAATCCTTTCGACCTGAACAACGCGCCCCTGGCCAATCTGACGGGAGCCGCTGCGCTGTTCCTCGGCGACAACCAGGGCTTGGGCCTGGTCAGCGGCAACGCGCTGCCCTTCTACACGGCGACCAGCAGCGCCGGCGCCCATATCTACGCCACGCGGTCGCCCAGCCCGCTGACCGCATCGGGCGCGCACGTCTACTCGGCCTTGCTGGCCGGCCCGGTCCCCGCGGCCGCCGCCGCCCGGGCCAGGGCGCTGGTCGAGCAGCGGATCCGGATGCGCGCGACGTTGCCGCCGTGAGCTCGGCGGGCCCGCTTTGACCATGAGTCGGGCCGTCGCGCGGGCGGTCGCGATCGCGGCCGCGTGGGTCTGTGCGCCCCTTGCCGCCGCGCATGTGACGGTCGCCGATGCCTGGGTGCGCGGCACGGTCGAGGGCCAGACGGCCACCGCGGCCTACATGAGCTTGCACAGCGATGCGGCCACCCGGCTGGTCTCGATCGCGTCTGCCGCCGCCGCGCGCTGCGGCGTGCACGAAATGACGATGACCGAGGGCGTGATGAGGATGCGCGCGCTCGACTCGCTGGCGATTGCGGTCGGCGGCACGGTCGAGCTGAAGGAGGGGGGCGATCACATCATGCTGGAAGGGCTCACCCGCACGCTGAAGGAAGGCGACGCGGTTACCCTGACGCTGACGTTTGTCGATTCCGCCGGCCAGCGCAGCACGGTCGATGTGCAGGCGCCGGTGCTGCCGCTGGGCGCCCTGCACCACACGATGCCGGTCACCCGCTAGACGGGCTCGCGCCCCGGCCGCTGCCGCCACGGCTTGACACTAACTAATTAGTTAGTTAATGTGCGCGCCATGTCGAGCCACCCCCGTTCCGCTGCCGGCCGCCGCGCGCGCCTGCCCGCATCCGACGCGCGCGAGCAGCTGCTGGACGCGGCGATCGAGCTGTTTGCCGCGCGCGGCATCGCCAACACCACGGTTGCGCAGATCGCGGAGCGCGGCCGCGTCACGTCCGCGATGGTCCACTACTGGTTCGACACGCGCGAGCGCCTGCTCGAGGCGGTCGTGCAGGAGCGCATCGCTGCGCAGTTTCACGCGATCTGGGACCCGGTGGATGTGGATCATGGCGCGCCGCTCGAGCTGGTGCGGGGGATCGTCGGGCGGATGTTCGACGTGACCGAGAAGATGCCGTGGCTGCCGTCGCTGTGGCTGCGTGAAATCGTCAACGAAGGCGGCCTGCTGCGCGAGCAGGCGCTGCGCCACATCCCGGTCAAGCGTGTCGCCGCCTTCGGGCAGAGCATTGCGCGCGGCCAGTCGCGCGGCGAGGTCAACTCCGAGATCGAGCCCCTGCTGCTGTTCAATTCGATCCTCGCCCTGGTCATGCTGCCGCAGGCGACCGCCAAGATCTGGCGCCGCATCAACCCGACGCTGACGCTCGAGCGCGCAGCGCTGGAACGCCATGTGACCGGGTTGCTGATGCAGGGAATCACAGGCCGCCCGGCCGCGGGCTCGGCGCGCCGGCGACACGGCAAAGCGAGGGCGACGGCATGAACCGATCGTGGCGCTGCCGGCAGGTCTCGGCGCTGAGCGTTGTTGCGCTGGCCGGCGCGTTCGCTCTCGTCGCCGGCTGTTCGCGGCATGCACCCGACGCGTACCAGGGCTACGTGGAAGGCGAGTTCGTCTATCTCGCCTCGTCGCAGGCCGGGCAGCTCACGCAGCTGTCGGTCGCGCGCGGCCAGACCGTCGCCACCGGCGCGCCGGTGTTCGCGCTCGAAGCGCAAAACGAGATCGACGCCGTGGCGCAGGCCCGCCAGCAGTTGCAGGCCGCGCAGGCGCTGCAGGCCGACATGCTGACCGGCAAGCGGCGCCCGGAAATCGAGGTGATCGCGGCCCAGCTCGAACAGGCGCGGGCCGACGCGACGCGCGCCGAGACGCAATTCAGGCGCGACCAGGAACAGTACCAGGCAGGCGGCATCCCGAAGAGCCAGCTGGACGACTCGCGCGCGGCCGCCGCGGCGGCCGCGGCGCACGTGCGCGAGCTCGAGGGCCAGCTCGAGGTGGCGCGCCTGCCGGGACGTGAGCAGCAGATACGGGCGCAGGCCGCGCAGGTCATGGCGGCGCAAGCCGCGCTCGCGCAGGCCCAGTGGAAACTGGACCAGAAGAGCGTGCGCGCGCCGCACGCCGGCCTGGTATTCGACACGATGTACCGCAGCGGCGAATGGGTGCCGGCGGGCAGTCCGGTGGCCAGGATGCTGCCGCCTGAAAACGTCAAGGTGCGCTTTTTCGTGCCCGAGACGGCCGTCGGCGCAATTGCGCCGGGGCGCGCCGTGCGCATTCGTTGCGATGGCTGCGCCGCCGACGTGCCGGCCGTGCTGAGCTTCGTGTCGGACCAGGCCGAGTACACCCCGCCCGTGATCTACAGCAATGAAACCCGCGCCAAGCTGGTATTTCTGGTCGAGGCACGTCCGCAACCGGCCGACGCGCCCAAGCTGCATCCGGGCCAGCCGGTGGAGGTCATCCTGCAATGAGCGCGCGTGACCTGCCGGCGGCGAGCGCGGACCCGGCCATCGACGTGCACCGGCTCAACAAGTACTTCGGCGACAAGCACGTCGTCAAGGATGTATCGCTGCGGGTGGAACGTGGCGAGATCTTCGGCTTTCTCGGCCCCAACGGCAGCGGCAAGACGACCTGCATCCGGATGCTGTGCGGACTGCTGACGCCGGACTCCGGAAGCGGCACCTGCCTGGGCTTCGACATCGTGAAGGAAAGCGCACGCATCAAACGACAGGTCGGCTACATGACGCAGAAATTCTCCTACTGGGACGACCTGACGATCCGCGAGAACCTCGACTTCGTCGCGCGCCTGTACCAGATGCCAAACCGCGTCGAGGCCGTCGATCGGGCGCTGCAGGGGCTCGGGCTGGCGCACCGCGCCGATCAACTGGCCGGTACGCTGTCGGGCGGCTGGAAGCAGCGCCTCGCGCTCGTGGCCAGCCTGCTGCACGAGCCGCTGCTGCTGCTGCTGGACGAGCCCACCGCCGGCGTCGACCCGAGCGCGCGGCGCGACTTCTGGGAAGAGCTGCACCGGCTCGCCGCCAGCGGCATTTCGGTCCTGGTCAGCACGCACTACATGGACGAGGCCGAGCGCTGCCACAAGCTCGCCTACATCGCCTACGGGGAACTGCTGGCGCAGGGCACCGCGCGCGAGGTGGTCGACTCGCTGGGCCTGTCGACCTGGGTCGTGACCGGCGGCAACCTGGTGGAGCTGGCCGAGCGCCTGCGCGGCGCGCCGGGCGTTGCGCAGACGGTCGCCTTCGGAACGGCACTGCACGTCACCGGCGAGGACGAGGCGGCGTTGAAGGCGACGCTGGAGCGCCTGGCGCGGGCGCAGCCCGGGCTGCACGTCGAGCCGATCCCGACCCGGCTCGAGCACGCGTTCATCTACCTGATGGGACGCGTCCGCGAAAACGAGGCCGCGCCGCCGCACGCGCGCGCATCCCGATGAGCGAACGATTCTCGGTGGCCCGCTGGTGGGGCATCGTGCGCAAGGAGTTCCTGCAGCTCAGGCGCGACCGGGTCACGTTCGCGATGATCGTCGGGATACCGATCATCCAGATGACGCTGTTCGGCTTCGCGATCAATACCGACCCGAAGCACCTGCCGACCGCGGTGATCGTGGCCGACCAGAGCGAATTCACCCGCAGTTTCATCGCGGCGATGCGCAACTCCGGCTACTTCGACATCGTGGCGACGCTGCCGGATCAGCAGGCCGGGCGGCGCGCGCTGATGCAGGGCAAGGTGCTGTTCGTGCTCGACATTCCGGCCGGGTTCACGCGCGAGCTGGTCAAGGGCGCGCACCCGTCTTTGCGGGTCGAAGCCGATGCGACCGATTCGACCGCGGTCGGCACCGCCCTGGGCGCATTGCCGTCGATCGCGCAGTCCGTGCTGCGGAAGGACCTGGTCGGACCGCTGTCCCCGCTGGCGGCGCAACCGGAGGCGTTCGACGTCCAGGTTCACCGCCTCTACAACCCCGAGGCGATCACGCAGTACAACGTGGTGCCGGGGCTGATGGGCGTGATCCTGACGATGACGATGGTGATCATGACCGGGCTGGCGATCACGCGCGAGCGCGAGCGCGGAACGATGGAGAACCTGCTGGCCACTCCCGTGCTGCCGATCGAGGTGACCACCGGCAAGATCATGCCCTATGTGGCGATCGGCCTGCTGCAGGCGACGATCATCGTGCTGGCCGCCCGCTTCGTGTTCGCGATTCCGATCACCGGAAGCCTGGTCCTGCTGTATCTGGCCGCCCTGCTGTTCATCGCCGCGACGCTGGCGGTGGGCATCATGTTGTCGTCGCTGGCGCAGAACCAGCTGCAGGGCGTGCAGCTGGCCTTCTTCTATTTCCTGCCCAATATCCTGCTGTCGGGCTTCATGTTCCCGTTCGCGGGCATGCCGAAGTGGGCGCAGGTGATCGGCAACCTGCTGCCGCTGACCTACTTCAACCGGCTGGTGCGCGGGATCCTGCTGAAAGGCGCGGGCTGGAGTGATATCTGGCCGCATGTGTGGCCGATGCTGGTGTTCCAGCTGGTGGTGATGGGCATTGCCGTGCGCTTTTACCGGCGCACGCTCGACTGAGGAGACTGAACCGATGCGAGGCGCTGGCGTCCTGAGTCGGAGGTTCGCCCGACAACGGCAAACGCGGTGGAGCTGGGTGCTCGGTGCGGCGGCGCTGTGCGGCTGCGCGGCCGGCCCCGACTTCCGCCCGCCCGAGCCGATCGCGGTGGCGACCTACACGCCGGCGCCGCAACCGGCGCTGGCCGAGGCATCGCCCGGGCCGGGAGGCGCTGCTCAGCGCCTGGTGCCGGCCGACGCGATCGGCAGCGGCTGGTGGCGGACCTTCGGCTCGCCAGCGCTGGACCGGCTGGTGCAGCAGGCCCTGGACAACAGCCCGACGCTCGCGCAGGCGCGCATGAGGCTGGAGCAGGCGCGGCAGGACTATCTGGCCCAGGCGGGCGCGACCGAATGGCCGCAGCTGGACGCCACCCTGAATGCCACGCGGCAGAAAGTCGATCCGGCCGCATTCGGCATCGGCGGTCTGACCGGCGGCCGCAGCTTCCCGCCGTTCACGCTGTACAGCGCCAAGGTCAGCGTGTCGTACACGCTGGATTTTTTCGGCGCGAACCGGCGGGCGCTGGAGGCGCTGGCGGCGCAGGTGGACTACCAGCAGTACGAGCTGGACGCAGCGCGCCTTTCGCTGGCGGGCAACGTGGTGACGACCGCGGTGCGGCGCGCATCGCTCGCCAAGCAGATCGTTCTGACCGGGGACCTGCTCGCCGACCAGAAGCGCCAGCTCGACATCACCGAGCAGCGCTATCAGGCCGGCGGCGTATCCCGTCTGGACCTGCTGAGCCAGCGCTCGCAGGTCGAGCAGACCCGTGCCAGCCTGGCACCGCTGCGCACGCAGCTCGCGCAGGCCGACCATCAGCTGGCCGTCTATCTGGGGCGCCCACCGGCGCAGCTGGCGCCGGGCGGCAGCGACGATCCGGCCGAGCTCGATCTGGACGCGTTCGTGCTGCAGTCCGAAGTGCCGTTGACGCTGCCCTCGACGCTGGCTCAGCAGCGCCCGGACATCCGCGCCTCCGAGGCGCTGCTGCATCAGGCGAGCGCCAACGTGGGCGTGGCGAGCGCCCACTTGTACCCGCAAATCACCCTGTCGGCGGGCACCGGCCCGGAAGGCGTGAGCGTCACGGACATGATGAACCTATGGTCCGTCGGCGCCGGCCTGACGCAGCCGCTGTTTCACGGCGGGCAGCTGCAGGCGCAAAAGCGCTCGGCGCAGGCCGCGTACGAAGCCGCGCTCGCCGTGTATCGGCAAACGGTACTGCAAGGCCTGCAGCAGGTGGCCGACGCGCTGCGCGCGCTGCAGCAGGACGCGATCGAGTTGCAGTCGCGCGACCAGGCGCAGCGCGACGCCCACGTCAGCGCCGAGATCGCCAGCCAGCGCTACGCTGCGGGAGGCATCAGCCAGCTGGTGCTGCTCGACACGCAGCGCCAGGAAATGCAGACATCGCTGGACCGCACCAAAGTTCAGGCGCAGCGCCTGGCTGATGTGGCGGCCCTGTATCAGGCGTTGGGTGCGCGCCCCTGATCAACGCTTCGCAGCCTTGGCTCAGTTGCCGCGCGCCTTCGAGGCGGTCATCCGTCTTGCACCGCGCCCGCTTCAGTCGGATTGCGCCAGCAGGCGTCGGACCTTGTCTTGACTTCTGAGGACGGGCGATTCCCGCATGGACGCGCGGTAAACCGGGTCTCCGCCTTCACCATGGCGCCTGTAGTACTCCTCGATGACTTCGATGAACGTGTCCACCAGCTGAGGATCAAACTGGTTTGCGCTCAGCAGCCGCAACTGCTCGACCGCCGCGGGGTGCGACAATGCAGGCCGGTAAGAACGCCTGGCGGTCAGCACTTCGTAAACATCGGCCAGCGCGACCACGCGCGCCTCGAGCGGAATAGCCTGCTGGCTCAGCCCCGACGGATAGCCCGCGCCGTCCCACCATTCGTGGTGATTGCCGGCCACCAACGCCGCCAACGGCGCCTCGGGATGGCTCGACTTCGACAGCATCTGCACCCCGATCTGGGGATGAAGGCGGACGATCTTGCGTTCGGCCGCCGACAGCATCGACGGCTTCAAAAGGATCTGGTTGCTGATGCCGATCTTACCGATATCGTGCAGACGTCCGGCCATTTCGATCGCCCGCGCACGCGGCCGGGTCCAACCGAGCCGCATCGCCATCAGGTAGCAGAAGCGGCCCACGCGGAAGCAGTGCCGGCCGGTCTCGTCCTCGATCAGCGAGGAGGCGACCGCCCAGTTTTCAAGCAGGGCGCGCTCCTCCTCGGCCAGCGACCGCTTGAAGCTGGTCAGGCGCAGATCGGCCGCTTGCTTGGCCAACAGCACTTCGGCGCGCGCGCTCGGATCCAGATGACCCAGCGCCTCGTCTTGCAGATGCTCCAACTGCTGGTGCAGCTGACGCGTCTGCATCGTGCTGAAGTGGCGCGTCAACTGGTCGACGAATCCAAGCGCCTCTTGCGGGTTCCCGGCCTGTTCGTGGGCCCGGATCAACGCGCGCAGGACTTCATCGACGTACCGCCCGACCTGCTCGGCCTTCGGCAGAAGCCCTTCCAGCCGGGAGATGCCGATATCGAAGTGCCCGGAAAAGGTTTCGCACAGGCCCTGCGACAGTGCGAACAGGATCTCGGTGTGCGGCGTGGTCGGCGGATTGTCCTCGCGCAGCTGCCGAAGGCGCCGGCGGGCCTCGCCGGTGCGGCCGGCTTCGAGCAGGGCCGCGTTGTAGAAACTCTCGAACTGGTGCCGAGCCATCGGATTGGACTTCAGAATATGCAGCCGCAACGGCTCGGCGCCGCGTTGGGCGGCCATCAGCGCCTCGGTCAGCTCGCCCCGCACCAGGTGGCAATGCACCAGGTTGGCGAGCGCTCCCGCCTCGCACTCGCGCGCCTGCGGACTCGCCAGCGTAGCGCTGCTGTCGAGGATCCGCTCGTTGACCTCGATCGCGGCGCCGTAGTAGCCCGCATCCTGCAGGCAGGTGGCGATGTTGACCATTGCACGCAGCCGGATCTGCACCAGGCCGCGGGAGCGTGCGACTTCATAAGCTTCTTCGAGCAGCGCCAGTGCTCCGGCGAAGTCGCGCAGAGCCAGGCGCAATCCGCCGTTGATATTGGCGGCCTGTGCCAGCAGCTCGGGCTCGCCGATATGCCGGGCCCAATCCAGCGCGGGCTGGGCGAAGGCGGCCGCCCGGGCCGGCGACCCGCACTGGAACAGCACGCGGGCCACGTCCAGCAGGGACTCGGCGCGCAGGCCCCGCTGCTCGGCGCTTGGAAAATCGCGAAGCAGCCGGCCGTAGTGCTCGGCGGCTGCGGCACAAGACCCGTCGGGCAGCTTGACCTTCAGATCGCGTATGCACGTGATCAGTGCGCGCAAGACAGCGTCGCGCGTCTGCGAATCCGACCGCGCCAGTACCTCCAGGACCTCGACCGTACGGCCGCTTAAAAAATCCGGCATAGACATATACGATCCAGTGCGTCGGGTGAAGCTGCGCGGCCGTCATCCGACGCGCGCATGCGCGCCCGTTTCACGCGCCGGAGTCGTCTTCCCAAGGGAGCAAATGGTCATGGATAAAATCACGCGGATCATCGAAAACGAAGAAACGCGGTCTACCGAGCAGCAGTCGGATCTTTCGTCGGATGCAGCTGACCAGATCACGCCGTTGACACCAGAGTGCTTCCGACTGGTCGGTGGCGGCGCAGGCGTCATCCTTCTTTAACCGTTTTGCGTCGTTCGGGCGGTGCGGGCAGGCCGCCCGATTCGCAGCCAGCAGACTGCCCGAATTCATCCGCCATGCACTTCACGTTGTCGCGGTACGCGGCGTTCGGCCCACTCACACGTCAAGGTAGCGGGTGGCAATGACGTGGTGTGTGCCCCCGTTTTCCGTCCACATCGCCCACAGGGGAGTTACCTTGGCCCGGCCGCTTGCGAGTGCAAGCGTCGCTTGACGGATCAGGCCGGGCTGCTCGGTTCCGGTTGACCGATGTGTCTGTCAATGTGGCCGGCCTCACGCGCCTGCAGGTCCGCGTGGTACGAGCTGCGCACCAGCGGAGCGCAGGCCGCGTGCGCGAACCCCAGCGCGCGCGCCTCCTGCTCGAACATCCGGAAGGTCTCGGGAGGCACATAGCGCTGCACCCGCAGATGGCTCGCGCTGGGGGCCAGGTACTGTCCGATCGTCAGCATCTCGACGCCGGCTTCACGCAGATCGCGCATCACCTGCACGATCTCCGGGTCGGTCTCGCCCAGCCCGACCATCAGCCCGCTCTTGGTCGGCACCGCGGGCACGCGCTCGCGGAATTCGCGCAGCAGCTTGAGCGAATGCGCGTAGTCGGCGCCCGGCCGCGCACTGCGGTACAGCCGCGGCACCGTTTCCAGGTTGTGGTTCATCACGTCCGGCGGCGTGGCCTGCAGGATCGGCAGCGCCCGGTCCAGCCGTCCGCGGAAATCCGGCACCAGCACCTCGATCCGGGTCGCGGGCGAGGTCTGGCGAATGGCACGGATGCAATCTGCGAAATGCGCCGCGCCGCCGTCGCGCAGGTCGTCGCGGTCGACCGACGTGATCACGACGTACTGCAGCGCCAGCCGCGCCACCGATTGGGCCAGGTGCGCGGGCTCGTCCGCATCGAGCGGGTCCGGGCGGCCGAATCCGACGTCGCAAAACGGGCAGCGCCGGGTGCAGCGGTCGCCCATGATCATGAACGTCGCCGTGCCGTGGCCGAAACACTCGCCGATGTTCGGGCAGCTGGCTTCTTCGCACACGGTGTGCAGGCGCTGCTCGCGCAGCAATGCCTTGATCTCGTAGAAGCGTGTGTTGGTAGACCCCGCGCGCACCCGGATCCAGTCCGGCTTGGGCAGCGGCGGCGCGCTGGCCTCGGGCCGGATCGGAATCAGCCGGGTTTTGCCGGCGCCCTTGATCTTTTCGGCGGTCTTGATCGATTGCGCTTGTTCGCTCACGGCAGCAGGTGGGCCGCCAGCCGGTCGGAAAGCCGGCCGGCCGCCTCGGTCCAGGGAAGATCCACGCCCAGTGTAGCCAAGTCGACGGTGGCCAGCCCCGGGTAACCGCACGGGTCGATGCCGGAAAAAGGAACCAGGTCCATGGCGCAGTTCAGCGCCACGCCGTGGTAGCTGCAGCCGTTGCGGATCCGAAGCCCCAGCGCGGCGATCTTGGCCAGCCCGTCGAACGGCCCTGAACGGGCGCCCTCGGCGTACGGCACGTAGATGCCGGGGGCCCCGCGCACGCGGCGCCCGACCACGCCGAGCGGTTCGAGCGTCTGGATCACCGCCTGCTCGATCCGGAATACGAGTTCGCGCACCGTGATCCCCAGCCGGCGCAGGTCGATCAGCGTGTAAACGATCGCCTGCCCAGGCCCGTGGTAGGTGACCTGGCCGCCGCGATCGGTCGCCACGACCGGCGTCGCTGCCGGGGCGAGCAGGTGTTCGCGGCGGCCGGCCAGGCCCAGCGTGTAGACGGGCTCGTGCTCGACCAGCCAGAGCTCATCGGCGGTTTCGGCACCGCGTTGCAAGGTGAATTCGCGCATAGCGTGCCAGGTTTGCACGTAGGGCGCGCGGCCCAGCAGACGTTGGATCGGTTCGGTCTGGATCATCGCAGCACGGGCGCTGCCTGCGCGCCGGTGCCCATCTTATTGGAGACCGCCGCTGGCAGTAGCGCGAGCCGGATCCGGCCGGGCTATCTTCTGCCGATGAAGTCCGACCATCGGCGCCGCCTGCTGCTGTGCTCGGCCGCTGCGGCACTGGCCACGACCTGGGTGCCGTTGCATGCCGCGGTGGGCGATCGGCCGGTCCGCCGCCGCTTGCTGCAGTGGCCGCGGGAGCTGTGGATCACCCGGCCCGAGGCGCAGGAATCGGTGCGCGTCACCTACTGGGCCGATGGCGCCTTGCAGCCGGACGGCTACCGCTCGATCAACCGGATCTATCGCGACCTGCAAGCCGGGGTCGAGCGGCCGATCGCGCTGGGGCTGCTGGATCTGAATTGCGTGATGGCGTGCGTGGTCGCGCAGCACTGGTCGGCGCGCCCGATGGTGCTGCTGTCGGGCTTCCGGACCGCGCAGACCAATCGGCGGGTCGGCGGCGTCGAGCCGAGCGTTCATTTCGACGGGCGGGCCGACGACTACATCTACGCGGGTCTGTCGTTCCAGGACAACCTGCGGCTGGCCCGCCTGTTGCAGATCGGCGGCTTGGGCATTTACCCCGATCGCGGCTCGTTGCATAAGGACCTGGGCCGCTCGCGCATCTGGGTCGAGTATGGGCGCACCGGATCGGGACGCCCGACCGATGGCGCCCGCCGTTGACGGGGAAGGCCGTACGGATGCGACTGACGCGCCTGACGTTCTTCACGCTCTTGATTGCCGTGGCCGCCAGCGTGCTGCAGTCGTTTCCCAGCGCCCCTTCGGACCGGGCCGCGGTCGTGTGCCGGCCGGTGCTGTTTCTGACCACGGTTGCGGCCGAAGTGTCCTCATCGATGAACGACTCCGGCCGAATCGGGCCGACCCGGCAGCCCTGGCATGACAACGCCCATCGGGCCTGCCTGCGCATCGCCGAGCGCGTTTTCGTCGCGGCCGCCGAATCCTGAACGCCCGTTGGCTCCAACGGCGACGGCACCCATCGTCGAGCGGGACGAGCCGCTGCCAGCGCTTGATCAGATCGGATACGAAGCGGCGGACCTCGAGGCGATCCGCCACGCGATCCACGCGCCCGACGGACTGGTGCTGATCGTCGGGCCAGCCGGGTCCGGCCGCAGCACCGCCCTGTACTCGATGCTCGGGGAGCTCGATCCGTTGCGGCGAAGGGTCCGGACGATCGAGTCGAGCTCTCTGCGGCCGGTTCCCGCATGGCGGCAGGTGCAGGTGCCCGATGCCGGCAGCGAGCGCGGCGGGCGCCGCTGGGAGCGCACGTTCGCCCGGGTCCTGCGCGGCAGGGCCGGGGCGATCCTGGTGGAAAAAATCGCAACGGCCGGCGTGGCACAGCTTGCAATACAGGCTGCCCAGGCCGGCCAGCTCGTGCTGTCGACGATGTCGCTGGGCCGGGCCAGCAGCGTCTTCGCGGAACTGCGGCGGCTGCGGGTGACGGCCTCCCAGGCCATCGACGGTTTGTCGCTGGTGATCGGCCAGCGGCTGGTCGGCCGACTGTGCCCCGCCTGCTCCATAGCGGACGATCGCGAGGCGGTGCGCCGTGCCCTGGCGCCGGCGACCAACACCTGGCTCGCCGGTCGCGCGGTGCATCCTCGCCGCGCAGCGCCGTCCGGTTGCGCCGCTTGCGGGCATTGCGGGTATCAGGGCCGCGTGCTCGCCTACGAGTTGGTCGAAATCGACAACCGGGCACGCAGCCTGATCGCATCGGGTATCGATCCGGTCGAGCTGGAGCGGGCGCTTCTGGCCGAGGGCGGCTCGATCTGGGACCGCGGCCTGAAACGGGTAGCGGACGGAATGACCTCGCTCGAGGCGCTACTGGCGGCGGTCAGGCAGCCGCGCTAGACCGTTAGGGCGAGGATTCGCCCTCCATATGGGGCCGGGACGAACCCCTGCAGCGCGCCAGGGTAGCCCGGGCAGCCCTATCCGGCTTACGATCCGCAAAGGCAATAGCCAAGTGTCCCAAGGGTACCGGATGCGCCTGTTTGACCTGCTGATCCACGTGGCCGAAGAACGCGATTTCGCGGTCAGTGACATTCACATCGATTGCGGCGTGCCGCCGGCGCTGCGGCTGCCGGACGGGCTGCGCAGCGTGCGCGGGTACGAAACCGGCGTCAAGCCCTCCGACATCGAGGACCTTCTGCGCGACCTGGGCCTGGATGCGCAGGACATCCTGGCGCGGGTCGCTGCCGGGGGTGGACAGACGCGGCTGTCGGTGACATCGATCCAGGGGGTCGCGTTCCGGCTCGCGATGACCCGCTTCGGCGGGCTGACCGCCAGCGGTCGCGGCGGGCTGTTCAGCCTGGCGCTGCGCCGCCTGCGGCCCACGGCGCCCGGCTTTGGCGAACTGGGCCTGCCCGCGGAGCTCGGTGAGCTCACGTTGTTGAAGCGCGGCCTGGTGCTGATCACGGGCGAAACCGGGGCTGGCAAATCGACGACCCTGGCGGCCTTGATCGAGCACCTGAACAGCCACACGAATCTGAGAATCGTCACGATCGAGGAGCCGGTCGAGTACCGGTTCGAATCGCGCCGCTGCCTGATCCAGCAGCGCGAAGTCGGGTCCGACGTACCCACGTTCGAGCTGGCGGTCGAGCACACGCTGCAGCAGGACCCGGACGTGATCGTAATCGGCGAGATCCGCAACCTGGCAACGCTACAGGCCGCGTTTCGCGCGGCCAGCTCGGGTCACCTCGTGTACGCCACGCTGCACACCAGCTCGGCCGCCAAGACACTGCAACGGATTCAGGACCTGTATCCGATCGAGTTCCGGCACCAGGCGCTCAGCGATACGGCCGCGTTCCTGGCAGCCGTGATCAGCCAGACGCTGCTGCCGAGCCACGATGGCAAGCGGCGTCACCTGGCCCACGAGATCATGACCGTCACGCCGAAGCTGCGCACGATGATCCGGGATGCCAAGTGGCTGCAGATTCGCGGCGAAATCGACCGGCGGGCGCCGCTGTCGCACCTGCTGAACCATTCGCTGGCCGCGCTGGTCGCCGCCGGCCAGGTCGACCAGGACGTCGCGCGCGCCAACTCCGAGGACCCGGCCGACCTCGAATCGCGCATCGCCGACCTGACCACCGCCGAGGAGCGACGGTGACCTGCTTTCAATAGGTCTTGTACGGCAGGAACTTGCCGGACATCGAGATCGAGACCCGGTCTCCGGCGGGGTCGGCTTCCCGCCGCAGATCCATCTTGAAGTCAATGGCGCTCATGATGCCGTCGCCGAACTCCTCGTGGATGAGCTCCTTGAGCGTGGTGCCGTAGACGTTCACGATCTCGTAGAAGCGGTAAATCAGCGGGTCGACCGGCACCGTGGTGGGCAGGCTCCCCTTGTAGGGAACGACCATCAGCCACCGCTTCTCTTCGGCAGTGAGCCCGAAGATCTCCGCGACGATATCCGTCTGTCTGGCGTTCAACGTCATCTGGCCCAGGCAGGCCGCGGCGACCCACTCCTTGCTCAAACCGACCTGGCGCGCGACATCGGACCACTTCAGGCCCTTGCTGACCTTGGCCGCGATGATCTTCTCGGTGACCTCCAGACGGTTCATGACTTGATCTCCCTCATCAGTCCGTAAAGAGCGATGCGCTCGTACTGATCGCATTTTTTCACGTGCTGCGCCGGTTCCCCTTCCCAACCGCATACCCCGTTTCTGCATCGCGCGCCCCGGCCCGGGTTTCGTTTGAAACGGTCGGCGAGGAAACCCCGCTCGGACCGCGGCGGTCAAATCCCAGTCGATCACGGCGTGCCCCGCTTCGGTGCAACGGCCCTGCGGCTGTCGAATTTGGACGCGGCCGTTCGACTATGGGATGAGTCGAAGACGGGAGCTGAAAATGCAAGTCGCCGTGGGCACTGTAGGGTTGCTGCGCGAATTTTTCCAGAGGCTCGGGCCTTACCTGGTGCTGGAAATCCTGCTGCCCGGCGGCACGCTGGTTGCGCTGCTGCTTTTCCTGTACCGGCGCCGCAAGGCGACTGGCGCGTCCCGGTGGGCAGTCTGATCAAAGGACCACGCGCACCATCGGGTGTCGCGTCAGCTCCAGGTAGAGCGCGTCGAGCTGGCTGCGGGAGCGCGCGACGATCGTCGCGCTGATCGAAAGATACTTGCCGGCACGCGATTCGCGGACCTGGATCGAAGTCACGTCGAAGTCGGGCGCGTGCGTGCGCAGCACCTGGGCGATCGCCGCCTCGAAGCCGGCCTGGTTCAGACCGACGATCTTCAACGGAAAGTCGGTCGGATACTTGATCAGACTTTCCGGTTCGGCCATTGGCTCACCCGCGGCGGCATGCCGCGCCCACCCGATGCTACAACGCATCGATGGCGGCGTCGTATCCGCGGCGCATTTGCCGGTAAATCGGGCCGGGCCGGCCCGCGCCGATCGGCCGGCCATCGAGCTCGACGATCGCAAGCACCTCGCGCGTAGCGGCGCTCAGCATCAGCTCGTCGGCGCCGCGAACCTCGTCCATCGAGATCGATCGGACCTCGAAAGGGATGCCGGCGTGCTCGCACAGTTCCTGTATGAACCCGTAACGGATGCCCTCCAGGATCAGGTTGTCGCGCGGGGTCGCCAGCACGCGGCTGTCCTTGACCACCCAGATGTTGCTGGCCGAGCCCTCGGTCAGGCGTCCGTCGCGGTGCTGGATGACCTCGTCGAGGCCGCGATCGGCCGCCTGCTGTCTGGCCAGCACGGCGCCCAGCAGGGACACCGACTTGATATCGCACCGGAGCCAGCGCAGGTCGGCCACCGAGATGGTGCGCAGCCCCCGCTCCCGCTGCTCCGTGCTGGGCCGGGTCAGCGCCGACGCCATGGCGAAGACGGTGGGACTGACGTTGGCGGGGAATGCGAAATCGCGCTTGGCCACGCCGCGCGTGACCTGCAGGTACACGACCAGATCCTCGGCCGGCGCCGATTGGATCAAGCGGCCGATGAGCGATCGCCATTGATCGCGGCGGTACGGATTGTCGATCCGCACCTCGGCCAGGCTGCGCTGCAGCCGATCCAGGTGTTGCTCCAGCCGGAACGGGCGCTTGCGGTAGGCCGGCACCACCTCGTAGATGCCGTCGCCAAAGATGAAGCCACGGTCCAGAACGGGAATGCGGGCGCTCGCCAGCGGCATATATTCCCCGTTCAGGTAGCACAGACTGTCGTCGGAATTCATCGAACGCCTCAGTTCGATCGAGCAGATTCCGCCTCGGCCCCGAGCACGTGGCGCGTCACCAGTTGCTTCAGGATCGGCAAGCGCCGGTGAAAGAAATGGTCGGTGGCGGGGATCACGACCACGGGAATGTCACAGGTTGCGGCCCATGCGAACACATCGGCCAGCGGGATCGTCTCGTCCTGCTGCCCGTGTATCACCAGCGCGCCTGAGGCGACCGCGGGCATTGGCCACTTGCCCGCTGCCGCACCGATCAGCACCAGATGCCGGGCCGCGGCGCCGCGGTCTTGCAGTTTGGCCGCCGCCTGCGCGACCACGAAGCTGCCGAACGAATATCCGGCCAGCGCGACCGGCAGCGGCGCGGCCGGCGCGATGCCCACAAGCTGCGCAATCGAATCGATCAGGTGCATCACATCGTCGAGCTCTCCGCGGCCGTTGTCGTGCTGCCCCTCGGTGGCGCCGACCCCGCGGAAACTCGATCGCACCGCCAGCCACCCCAGAGCGCAGAAGGCGCGCGCCAGGGTCGAGACGACCTTGTTGTCCAGGCTGCCGCCGAACAACGGATGCGGATGTGCGATGTGCGCGACACCGACCGGCGACGGCGCCTCCGGCCAGTCGAGCGCCACTTCGATCCGGCCAACCGGGCCGGGCACCAGGCGCCGTTCCGATCGCACGGTCACGGCAGCCGGAGCCGCTCGACGATGTGTCCGTTGACCAGATGCGAATCGATGATCTCGTCGATGTCTTTTTCATCGACGTACGTGTACCAGACCGCTTCCGGATACACGACCAGGCAGGGGCCCAGATCGCACCGATCCAGGCAACCGGCGCGATTGACGCGTACCCCGCCGGGACCGGCCCGGCGCAGGGCCTTGATCCGGTCTTTGGCGTAGGCCTGCATCGCTGCCGCCCCGCCGTTGGCGCAGCAAACCTGGCCGGGATCGCGCTGGTTGACGCAGAAAAAAAGGTGGTGTTTGAAATAGCTCATCGTGACGCAGTTTGCCAGGGTCCCAATGTTCAATCCATACGGCGTCATACGGATTGGCAGGCGGGTCGAAACCGGGGCCAGACCTGTCGCGCCGAACGGCCGGATCGGTGCCGGCTTGGCCGCAAGCGCTTCGGTGGTACAGTCGCCGCGCGTTCGCGCTCATTACGGTCACATTACCTCCGGGGCCGATGTCCGCTTCGAAACCGCAAGGCCGCACTGCCGGTGTGCCTTCACCCGGTGAACGGGCCGGCGCGCACACATTCGACACGCCGCTGTCGCGCGAGGCGATCGAGCGGGCGCTCGGCCTGGCCGACTCGGTGCGGGTCGAAGCGGTCGAACAGACCGGATCGACCAACGATGACCTGCTGGAGGACGCGCGCCTGTCTGCTCCGCACAAGCCGACCGTGCGTGCCGCGTTGCACCAGTTTGCCGGCCGCGGCCGCCATGGCCGGCGCTGGCACGACGCACGGGGGCACGCGCTGCTGTTTTCGGTGATGACGGCCTGGCAGCGCGATCCGGCCGCCGCCTCGGCGGTGACCGTGGCCTGCGGCATTTCGGTGGCCGAGCTGCTGCGCCAGCGCGGCATCGAGGCCCGGCTCAAATGGCCCAACGATTTGTTGCTGTCGGGGCGCAAGCTGGGCGGAATCCTGACCGAGTTGGCGATCGACTCGCACGGCCGCACCAGCCTGGTGGTGGGGCTGGGCGTGAACCTGTGCCTGGGTCCCGAAACGCGCGTATCGATCGACCAGCCGGCCGCCGCGCTGGACGAACGCATCGTGGAGGCGCGGCTGATGTCCGAGCGGGAGAGCTGGATTGGGCTGCTGGCGCGCGCCGTGTTGGACGCGATCGAGCGCTTCGAGCGGGAGGGGTTTGCGCCGTTTCGGCCGCGCTTCGAGGATCTGTTCTGCTACAGCGGCCGGCCGGTGGTCCTGATGCAGGCGGGACTGCCCACGATGAGCGGTGTGGCGGTCGGCATCGATGGGGAAGGGCGCCTGCTGCTTTCCACCGACAACGCAGTGCAGGCCGTCTCCAGCGGAGAACTGTCGCTGCGCCCGGCCGACGCATGACGTGGCTGCTGCTCGATGCGGGCAACACCGCGCTGAAATGGGCACTGACCGGGACGGGTGAGCCTTCTGCGCTGGCGCGCGGCCTCCTGGAGCTGGGCACGTCCGCGGGCACGCTGGCCGGCGCCCTGCGGCAGTCGCTGCGCGAATCGCCCGTCGGGGTGTCCGGCGCGCAGGCGTTCGGCTGCAGCGTGGCCTCCGAGCAGATGACGCAGGAAATCGCGGCAGCGGTCGATCCGCTGACGCACGGGGGCATCCGATGGCTGTCCTCGCAAGCCCGGTTCGAGTTGCGCGGCGTCGAGCTGCTGAACGGCTATCGCGATCCGGCCCAGCTCGGAGCCGATCGCTGGCACGCGATGATCGCGGCGCGGCTGTCGTTTCCGGGTCAGCCACTGGTGGTCGTATGCGCCGGAACCGCGACGACGGTGGATTCGATTGATGCGGCCGGGCGATTCCTGGGCGGCGTGATCGCGCCGGGCGCTTCGCTGATGACCGACAGCCTGGCTCGCGGCACGGCCAGGCTGCCGCGCAGCACGGGACGGCCGGCCGCGATGCCCGACAACACCGACGACGCGATCGCCACCGGTGTGGCCGATGCCCTGGCCGGTCTGGTTGAACGCCGGGTTCGCGCGCTCAGGCGCGCCACGGCGCCGCCCCAATTGGTGGTGGCGGGCGGGCGCGCCGGCGAGCTCGCCTCGCGACTGACGTTGGCAGACGACGTCGGCGGCATCACAATCGAGGAGCACCTGGTCCTGCGCGGGCTGTGGTTCCGCGCATTGGCCGCCGTCCAGGCCGATGCTGACCGGCCCGATCCGAAATGAGAGCGGTGTTGCTGTCGCTGCTGCTGCTGAACCTGGCGCTGTATGCCTGGCTGCACGGCTGGTTCGGCACCGTGCCGGTCAGCGGGCGCGAGCCGTCTCGCCTGGAGCAGCAGGTGGCGGCCGAGCGCATTCGCGTGTTGACCGATCGCGAAGTCCAGCAGCTCGAGCGCCGCGCCGGCGACGCGGCCGGCGCGGCCGCCGCGACCGCCTCGGCGCTCGCGCAGGACGTCGCTGGCTCGTGCGTGCAGATCGGCGAGTTCGTCAACGACGCCCAGCTGGCGCGCTTGCGCGAGAAGCTGGCCGAGATGAAGCTGGTGGACCGCGCGGCCGAGCAAAGCAAGGAGTTGCCGGGCTGGTACCAGGTGTACCTGCCGCCGGCCAGGTCGCTCACCGAGGCCGAGCAGCGCGCCGATCAGTTGCGCGCCCAGGGCGTGCGGGAGCTGCTGGTGATGAAGGAGGAAGGCGAGCTTCGCTACTCGATCGGTCTGGGCGCGTTTCGCGACCGCGATCTGGCGCTCAAGCAGGTGACTCAGCTGGAGCGTCGGGGCGTCAAGGGTGCGCGCGTGGCCGACAAGCCGACCACGGTGCGGTCCACGCGGGTGCTGATCCGCGGCGCCGATGCGCCGGCGCTGCAGCAGCTGGAGGCATTACAGAAGGAGTTCCCGCAGCAGAAAGTGCAGCCGTGCGGGGCCGAGCCGACCTCTTAAGCCGCTTTGGACCCGCCCTAGGTCAATCGGCCGGCAGCAGCTCGACGATGCTGGCCGTCAGCGCGGCCAGCTGCCGGCGGCAGTTCGCCAGCCGGGCGGCGCTCGGGTCGCGCTGGCGCGGGCCCCAGATCGGCTGCGGAAAGTGCGCGTCGTCGGCAAAGCGCGCAATCACGTGCCAGTGCAGATGCGGCACCTGGTTGCCGAGGCTGGCCAGGTTGATCTTGTCCGGCGCCATCGTCCGGCGCAGCGCCGTTTCAGCCACATGCACGGCGGCCAGCAGCCCGGCCCGCTCGGGTTCGGTCAGATCGCTCATCTCGGTCACATGCGCGTTCCAGATCACGCGCACGAAAGCCGGATAGTCGGGATCTTCGACCAGCACCACGCGCAGCCGCGCAGTGCGGGCCACCAGCGTGCCGCCGTCTTCGCGGCACAGTTCACAGTCGCAGGAGCGCGCCATATTCAGGCCGGCACCACGGCGTCAGAAAATCCGCGGGACCACCGCCGGGGTGCGTGCGGCGTAGTCGGACCAGGCCGATCCGAATGTCTCGCGCATCCAGCGCTCTTCCAGCCGCCACTTGCGCCACAGGGCGTACCCCGCGATGACAAGGGCCAACGGCCCGCGCCACTGGCCCGATGCCAGCGCCGAGCCGGCGAACGCGAGCAGCAGACCGCTGTAGATCGGATGCCGAACATAGCGGTACGGGCCCGCCGTGATCAGCTGATGATCCTGTTTCACCGTCACGGTGCCGCTCCAGTTGGTCCCCAGCACGCGGCGCGCCCACACCGTCAGCGCCAGAGCCGCGACCGTGATCGCGGCGCCGGCCAGTTCCAGGCCGAGCGATGGCTCAACGAATGTCGCGGCGAGCCAGGTCCCGGGCCGCGCCGGCATCGCCAGTAGCGCTACCGCCACGGTGAGCGGCACGATGTGGCCGGCGCGCGACGCGGGCGATTCGTGCCGTCGCGCCGGTTTGACCCCGCGCGCGCTGATCAACCAGTAGGCGGCCCACGCAAGCCAGATGCACCCCAAGATGGAGCCGACCGCGGGGGCCATCGTTTCACCAGTCGACCAGATGGAAGTGCAGGTACGAGATGTCCTGTTCGCCGGGTCCATTCGTGTAGACGCGATAGTCCGACAGATTCTGCTCGTTGACGATCGCCCGGATGATCGCGAAGCAGTCCATCACGTACGGCGCGTCCTCGGCGGTCAGGTCGGCGATGTCGCGGATATCGCGCTTCGGAAAGAACACCAGGTGCAGGTGACGGCCTCTGCGCGGGTAGGGTACGGCCAGGCATTTGTCGGATTCGCGCACGACCTGCGGCACCCAGCCCGGCGCGTTGACGATGCCGGCCGATGCGAACAGGCCGGCGATGTCGTTGGCCCGGTAGCAGCGCTGCGCGCACGATGCGACATTGAGCCAGGCGCGCGGCTGCGTGTTCATGAAGGCGCGCGCTCCGATCGACAAGCCGACCACGAATGTGAGCGGCAGGATAATCAGCAGGCGGACGCGCCGGTTTTGAGCCGATCGGTCAGAATTGAACATAGGGCGGCTTTGGAATTGGGTGACGTACTGGCGTCATCGGCCCGCAGGCCGGCCCGACGACTGACGCCGCCAGTTTACGGAGGAAGCCATGGCCCCTTCAATCGACCGGATCGACCACGTTCACGTCTTCGTGTCCGATCGAGAGCGCGCCGAGCGCTGGTACCTGGACGCCCTCGGCCTGCAGCGGGTGCCCGACCTGGAGTTCTGGTCGATGGAGGCGGGTGGCCCGCTGACGGTCTCGAACCAGGCCGGAACCGTTCACCTGGCCCTGTTCGAGCGGCCGGCGCAACCGTGCCGGTCGACCATTGCACTGGCGGTCGGCAAGGACGAGTTTCTGGCCTGGCGGTTGCATCTGACCCGGCTGCTGGGGCAAGCCCCCGAATTGCAGGATCATCAGATCGCGTGGTCGATGTATTTTTCCGACCCGGACGGCAATCCATACGAAATCACCTCGCACGACTACGTGGCGCTGGAGCCGAAGCTGCGGCGCGAAGGCCACTGAAGCGGGGCCGCTCGCAGGGCCGCACAAGGCTAGGCGACCAGCGCCGGCTCCTGCATGGCGGCGATCTGCTCGCGCAGCTCCAGGATGCGCGCCTCCCAGTAGCGCGGCGAATCGAACCACGGAAAGGCGGCCGGGAACGCCGGGTCGTGCCAGCGGCGCGCGATCCATGCGGAATAGTGGATCAGCCGCAGCGTGCGCAGCGCCTCGACCAGGTGCAGCTCGTGTGGATTGAATTCGGCGAAGTCCTCGTAGCCGGCCAGCAGATCCGAAAGCTGCCGTTGCATCTCCTGGCGGCTGCCGGACAGCAGCATCCACAGATCCTGCGCGGCCGGCCCCAGCCGGCTGTCGTCGAAGTCTACGAAATGAGGCCCCGGCTGTGCGCCCACGTCGGTCCACAGCAGGTTGCCTTCGTGGCAGTCGCCGTGCAGCCGCAGGTGCCGGAATCGGCCGGCGCGGTCGAAGCAGCCGCGCGCCTCCACAATGGCGTCGCGCACGACGCCGCGGTACACGTCCAGCAGATCGGGCGGTATCCAGCCGGCCTCGATCAGAAAGGCGCTGGGCTCGACGCCGAACGTTTCGACGTCCAGTGACGGCCGGTGCCGATAAGTGGCGGTCGAACCGACCGCGTGCAGCCGTCCCAGAAAACGCCCGATGCGCTCGAGCACCGTGCGGTCCGACAGCTCCGGCGCGCGCCCCCCGCGGCGCTCGAACACGGCGAACCGAAAGCCCCCGTACGCGTGCAGGGTGCGCTCGCCGATGGCCTGCGGCGCCACGGCCGGCACCTCGGCCAGCGCCAGCTCGGCCACGAACGCGTGCTCCTCCAGGATTGCGGCGTCCGTCCAGCGGTCCGGACGGTAGAACTTGACCACCACCGGTGCCACGCGGGCAGCGCCGGGGCCCTCCAGGCCGACCTGGAAGACCCGGTTCTCGTAGCTGTTCAGGGCCATCAACTGGCCGGACGTGGACAGACCGATCGAGTCGACCGCATTCAGGATCAGATCCGGTGTCAGGCCGGCAAACGGCGCGGCAGCGGTCGGATGGGAGGTATTGGCCACGGCGGAAGCTTAACCGCCGGTGTGCGACCCGGTCATCACAGGCCGGACCGGGTCGTGGTAAAAGCGGGCTCCATGGATACCCAGACCGCGAGACTTAGCCTGCTGCGCGAGCTGTATGCCGGGTTCGTGCGGGCCCGCGGCATTTCGCGCCATTTCCGGCGCTTCACGCTGTTCGAATCGCTGCTGCGCGACACCGCATCGCGGGAGGCGCTGCCGCCGCTGGCCGATGTACTGCGGAAGGCATCCGCGATGGGCCCCGAGCAGGTGCTGGCGATGCTCGGCAGCCATCCCAACGGGCTGACCGAATCGCAGGCCGCCGAGATCCGGATGCGGGTCGGGCTGAACGAGGTCGGCCACGACAAGCCGTTGCGCTGGTACGTGCACCTGTGGCACTGCTATCGCAACCCGTTCAACGTACTGCTGACGTTCCTGGCGGGGATCTCGTATTACACGGAGGACGTGCGCGCCACCATCGTGATCGGTGCGATGGTGCTGCTGTCCACGCTGGTCCGGTTCTTCCAGGAGACGCGCTCGAACAAGGCGGCCGATCGGCTCAAGGAGATGGTCAGCACCACCGCGACGGTGCTGCGCCGCGACCCGGCCGAGATTGCCGCCGACGAGGCGCGCCGCTACTTCCAGGCCGTGTTGCGCCCGAAGCCGCCACGCCGGGTCGAGATTGCGCTCAAGCGCCTCGTGCCGGGCGACGTCGTGGCGTTGTCCGCCGGCGACATGGTCCCGGCCGACATCCGCCTGCTGTCCGCCAAGGACCTGTTCATCAGCCAGTCGGCCATGACGGGCGAGTCGCTGCCGGTGGAGAAATTCGCCGAGCACCGGGGCCCTCCCACCGGCAACCCGCTGGAGCTGGACAACATCGCGTTCATGGGCACCAACGTGATCAGCGGCACGGCCATCGGCGCCGTGGTGACCACCGCCAACCAGACGTATTTCGGCGCGCTCGCACAGAAGGTCACCGCGGCTGCCCCGACCACGAACGCGTTCCAGGCCGGCGTGAACAAGGTGAGCTGGCTGCTGATCCGTTTCATGCTGGTGATGACGCCGATCGTGCTGGTGCTCAACGGCTTGACGAAGGGCAATACGCTCGAGGCATGGAGAGACGCGTTTCTGTTCGCGCTGTCGATCGCGGTCGGCCTGACGCCCGAGATGCTCCCGATGATCGTGACCTCGACGCTGGCCAAGGGGGCGGTGTACCTGTCGCGCAAGAAGGTGATCGTCAAGCGCCTGGACGCGATCCAGAACTTCGGCGCGATGGACGTGCTGTGCACCGACAAGACCGGAACGCTGACGCAGGACAAGATCTTCCTGTCGCGCACGTGCGGCGCTTTCGGCGAGGACTTCGACACGGTGCTGGAGTACGCCTACCTGAACAGCTACTACCAGACCGGGCTGAAGAACCTGCTCGACGTGGCCGTCCTCGAGCACGTCGAGGTGCACCGCGAGCTGTCGGTCGCCACCGCCTTTCGCAAGGTCGACGAGATCCCGTTCGACTTCAACCGCCGACGCATGAGCGTGGTGGTGGCCGAACAGGATCAGCATCACCTGCTGATCTGCAAAGGGGCGGTCGAGGAGATCCTGGCCGTATGCACGCGGGTGCAGCACGGCGGGGCCACCGAGGCGATCACCGAGGAGACGCTCGCCAAGATGCGAGAGCTGACGGCGGACCTGAACGAGGAGGGCCTGCGCGTGGTCGCGGTCGCGGTCAAGGAGATGCCCCCGATACGCGAAACGTATGGGCTGCGCGACGAATGCGATCTGACGCTGGTCGGCTACATCGCGTTCCTGGATCCGCCCAAGGAATCGACGGCGCCGGCGCTCAAAGCGCTGGCCGACCACGGGGTGGCGGTGAAGATCCTGACCGGCGACAACCACCTGGTGACGCGCAAGATCTGCAAGGAGGTCGGGCTGCAGACCAGCGGCATCGTGCTCGGTTCGGACATCGAGACGATGAGCGACGAACTGCTGGCCGGCGTGGCCGAGGAACACAACGTGTTCGCCCGTCTGACGCCGACCCACAAGGACCGCATCGTGCGGGCGCTGCGCTCGCGTGGCCACATCGTCGGGTTCCTGGGCGACGGCATCAACGACGCGCCGGCCATACGCACCGCGGACATCGGCATATCGGTCGACAGCGCGGTGGACATCGCGAAGGAGGCGGCCGACATCATCCTGCTCGAGAAGAGCCTGCTGGTGCTGGAGCAGGGAGTTCAGGAGGGGCGGCGCACGTTCGCCAACATCCTGAAGTACATCAAGATGACCGCCAGCTCGAACTTCGGCAACGTGTTCTCGGTGCTGGTGGCGAGCGCCTTCCTGCCGTTTCTGCCGATGCTGCCGCTGCAGCTGCTGGTGCAGAACCTGCTGTACGACATCTCGCAGACTGCGATCCCGTTCGACAATGTCGATCCCGAGCTGGTGCAACAGCCGCAGCGCTGGCGTGCGGACGACATCGGCCGCTTCATGATCGTGTTCGGACCGGTCAGCTCGGTGTTCGACATCTGCACGTTTGCGGTGATGTGGTTCGTGTTCGGTGCCACCACCGAGGCGGCCGCGCCGCTGTTCCAGGCCGGCTGGTTCCTGGAGGGGCTGGCCACCCAGACGCTGATCGTGCACATGATCCGCACCCAGAAGTTGCCCTTCATCCAGAGCCGGCCGGCAACCGCGCTGTTGCTGATGACGATCGCCATCGTCGTGTTCGGGATGCTGATCGTGACCGGCCCGATGGCGCACGTGTTCAAGTTCGCGCCCCTGCCGCCGTCGTATTTCCCGTGGTGGGCCGCGATGATCGTCGGCTACGTCGTGCTGACCCAGCTGGTCAAGACCTGGTACCTGCGCCGCTACGGGTGGCAGTAGGCCGAACCGGGCACGCCGCGTGCGCCCGGTGCACGAGGTCGGCCTTCGTCATCGCGATGGGTGTCGGTACTTGACATGCAAGCAATTACCTG
>DATKFG010000018.1:0-7740 GCA_035511515.1 Burkholderiaceae bacterium
AACCCGGCGAGGAGTCCGTTTCCATCTCGGGGCTGGTGTCGATCCGGTTCATCGCGCGGGCCAAACGCAGTTCGTCATATGCCGCAGGTCCTACTCGATCGCCTTGACGATGTCCTCGACCACCTTCTTGGCGTCGCCGAAGGCCATCATCGTCTTGTCCATGTAGAAAAGCTCATTGTCCAGGCCCGCGTAGCCGGAGGCCATTGAGCGCTTGTTCACGATCACCTGACGGGCCTTGTAAGCCTCAAGGATCGGCATGCCGGCGATCGGCGACTTTGGATCCTTGGCGGCCGGATTGACGACGTCGTTGGCCCCGAGAATGAGCGCGACATCGGTCTCGGCGAACTCCGGATTGATGTCGTCCATCTCGAACACCTGGTCGTACGGTACCTCGGCTTCGGCCAGCAGCACGTTCATGTGTCCCGGCATCCGCCCGGCAACCGGGTGGATCGCGTAGCGCACCCGCACGCCCTTTTTCAGCAGCTTGTCGGACAACTCCTTTAACGGATGCTGCGCGCGCGCCACCGCCAGTCCGTAGCCCGGAACGATGATCACCGACTCGGCGTTGCCGAGCAGGAAGGCGGCGTCGTCCGGCGAGCCCGACCTCACGCTGCGCTGTTCCGCGCCGGCCCCCGCGGCGGCCGCCACCTCGCCGCCGAAACCGCCCAGGATCACGTTGAAAAACGACCGGTTCATCGCCCGACACATGATGTAGGACAGGATCGCGCCGCTGGAGCCGACCAGGCTGCCGGCAATGATCAGCATCGGGTTGTTCAGCGAAAATCCGATCCCGGCCGCGGCCCAGCCCGAGTAGCTGTTCAGCATCGACACCACCACCGGCATGTCGGCCCCGCCGATCGGGATGATGATCAGCACTCCCAGGATGAACGCGATGGCCAGCATCAGCAGGAACGGCTCCCAGGCCTGCGATATCACAAACAGGATCCCGGCTGCGAGCATCAAGATGCCCAGCGCGGCGTTCAGCGGGTGCTGCCCCTTGAACACCACCGGCGCGCCCCGGAACAGCCGGAACTTGTAGCGGCCCGCCAGCTTGCCGAACGCGATCACGCTGCCGGAAAAGGTGATCGCACCCACGAAACTTCCGATGAAAAGCTCTACCCGGTTGCCGATCGGAATCGGAGCGCCGGCCTCGACGATGCCGAACGCGGCCGGCTCTGCCACCGCCGCGATCGCGATGAAAACGGCCGCCAGCCCGATCATCGAGTGCATGAAGGCGACCATCTCGGGCATGTTGGTCATCGGCACCCGGCGCGCGATCGTGGTGCCCACGGCGCCTCCGACCACGACGCCCAGCAGCACCCAGGCCAGGCCCACGCCCCCGGTCTGAGGGTGAATCTTCAGAACGAGCGCCACCGTGGTCACAACCGCGATCGCCATGCCGACCATGCCGAACGCGTTGCCGGCGCGCGAGCTGGCCGGGTGCGACAGGCCCTTCAGGGCCTGGATGAAGCACACCGAGGCCACCAGGTACAGCAGCACGACCAGTTCCAAGCTGAAATTCATGAATGGCTCCACCGCGCGAACGTGGCCCTCACCCCCCTGCTTCGCCGGGCGCAGCCCGGCTACGCAGGGCGAAGCCGACCCCTCTCCCGCAAGCGGGAGAGGGGAGTCTCTTTTTCTGGCCGTTGCTGATTTGCTTCATTTCTTCGGCTCTTTCCTCTTGAACATCTCCAGCATCCGCTGCGTGACCAGAAAACCCCCGAACACGTTCACGGCCGCCAGCGCCACCGCCAGCACGCCCATGGTGCGGCCCAGCGTCGTCTCGGTCAGCGCCGCCGCCAGCATCGCCCCCACGATGATGATGGCCGAGATCGCGTTGGTCACCGACATCAGCGGCGTGTGCAGCGCGGGCGTCACGTTCCACACCACGTGGTAGCCGACGTAAATGGCCAGCACGAAGATGATCAGATGGTTCACCGTTTCCATGGTGGGCTCCGTCTTCGAATGTGATCAGGACTTGCGGATGATTTCGCCCGCGTGGCACATCAGGCAGGCGGCCACGATGTCGTCGTCGCGGTTCAGCACGAAGCCGCCGTCCTTGTCGAACAGCAGCTTCAGGAAATCCAGGACGTTGCGCGCGTACAGGGCCGAGCTGTCGGCCCCCACCAGCGCGGCGAGATTGGTGAGTCCGATAATCTGCACGTTGTGGCGCGTAACGGTCGAGTTCGGCTCGGTCAGCGCAACGTTGCCGCCCTGCTCGGCCGCCATGTCTACGATCACCGACCCGGGTTTCATCGAGCGCACCATCTCCTCGGTCACCAGCTTCGGCGCCGGCCGGCCCGGAATCAGCGCGGTCGTGATCACGATGTCGGCCTGGGCGATACGCTTGGCGACCTCGGCCTTCTGCCGCTCCAGCCAGGCCGGCGGCATCGGCCGCGCATAGCCGCCCACGCCCTTGGCGATCTCGCGCTCCTCGTCGGTTTCGAACGGCACGTCGATGAACTTCGCCCCGAGCGATTCGATCTGCTCCTTCACGGCCGGCCGCACGTCGGAGGCCTCGATCACGGCGCCCAAGCGCTTGGCGGTGGCGATCGCCTGCAGACCGGCCACGCCCGCTCCCAGGATCACCACGCGGGCCGCCTTGATGGTGCCGGCCGCCGTCATCATCATCGGCATCAGCCGCTGGTAGGCGTTGGCCGCCAGCAACACCGCCTTGTAGCCGGCGATATTGGCCTGCGAGGACAGAACGTCCATGCTTTGCGCGCGCGTGGTGCGCGGGGCCGCTTCCAGCGCAAACGCCGTCAGGCCCGCGGCGTTCATCGCGGCGATGCCTTCGGCGTTGAAGGGCTCCAGCATCCCCACCAGCACGGTGCCGCGCGCCATCGAGGCGAGCTCGCTGTCGGACGGCCGCCGCACGCGCAGCACCATCTGGGAACCGCTCGCATCGGAGGCCGAGCCGATCGTCGCGCCGGCAACCACAAAAGCCTGGTCGGGCTGGCTCGAGGCCAGGCCGGCGCCGGCCTGGACCACGACCGCGTGCTTCTGGGCCACCAGCTTCTTGACCGTCTCGGGCGTGCCGGCAACACGAGTTTCTCCCGGCCTGGTCTCGGCCGGAATACCGATGCGCATCAGAAACTCCTCAGGGATTCAGGTCGGCGTCGGCCGGTACGGGCCGACCGCTAGAATTTAGCATTGTCGCATTGCAACCTGGTCGGAAGTTCGCCCCACAAGCAACGTGTCCCGCGTTTGGAAACCCTCCGTCACCGTCGCCGCCGTCGTGGAGCGCGATGGCCGCTTTCTGCTGGTCGAAGAGCACACGGACGACGGATTGCGAATCAATCAGCCGGCCGGCCACCTGGAACCCGGGGAGACGCTGCTGCAGGCGGTGGCGCGAGAGGCGCTCGAAGAGACCGCCCATCCGTTCCATCCCACCGAGCTGCTCGGCATGTACCTGTGGCGCAGCCCGGGCCCGGTGCGTACGGCCACTTACCTGCGGTTCGCGTTCACCGGCGAGCTGGGTGACCGCATCGCCGGGCAGGCGCTCGACCACGGAATCGTGCGTACCGTCTGGATGTCACGCCAGGAGCTGGCGCAGCACAGCGGGCAGTGGCGCAGCCCGCTGGTGGGACGCTGCATCGACGATTACCTGGGTGGGCAGCGTTATCCGCTCGAGGTTCTGTACACGCACCCGGACGTGCTGGCGCCGGTGGCCAAGGCGGCGTCCGGATGAAGATGAACCCGGACCGTCGCATCGTGGTCGGCATGTCCGGCGGGGTCGACTCGTCGGTGGCCGCGTGGCTGCTCAAGCAGCAGGGCTACCAGGTGATCGGTCTTTTCATGAAGAACTGGGAAGACGATGACGACGACGAGTACTGCTCCACTCGCCAGGACTGGCTGGATGCGGCCAGCGCGGCCGACGTGATCGGGATCGACATCGAGGCGGTGAACTTCGCCGCCGAGTACCGCGAGCGCGTGTTCGCCGAGTTCCTGCGCGAGTACTCGGCCGGCCGCACGCCCAATCCGGACGTGCTGTGCAACGCCGAGATCAAGTTCAAGGCGTTCCTGGATCACGCGCTCACCATGGGTGCCGGCCAGATCGCAACCGGGCACTACGCGCGCATCCGCACGGCCGATGGCCGTTGCGAGCTGCTGCGGGCGCTCGACGCCGCCAAGGACCAGAGCTACTTCCTGCACCGCCTGACCCAACCGCAGCTCGGGCGGACGCTTTTTCCGCTGGGCGAGCTGCGCAAGACCGAGGTGCGCGCGCTCGCGCGCAAAATCGGCCTTTCCAATGCGGCCAAGCGCGACTCGACCGGGATCTGCTTCATCGGCGAGCGCCCTTTCCGGGCGTTCCTGTCGCGCTATCTTCCGACCCGCCCCGGCCCGATCCGCTCGCCCGACGGGCGCGTGCTCGGCGAGCACGTCGGCCTGAGCTTTTACACGCTGGGCCAGCGCAAGGGCATCGGCGTGGGCGGAACGCAGGACGGCACCGGTCAGCCCTGGTTCGTCGCCCGCAAGGACCTGGCCGCCAACACGCTGTGGGCGGTGCAGGGCCATGACCATCCCTGGCTGCTGACGGACCGGCTGGTTGCGACCTTGCCGGCCTGGGTCGGCCCGCTGCCCGAAACAGGCGCGCGCCTTTCGGCCAGGACGCGTTACCGGCAGGCCGATGCAACGTGTACCGTGATCGCCGCGGACCCGGATCGACTCGAGCTCAGTTTTGACGAGCCCCAGTGGGCCGTGACGCCCGGGCAGTCGGCCGTGCTGTACGACCGCGAGGTGTGCCTGGGTGGGGCGATCATCGAGGCGGCCAGCGCGGCGAGTGCGCCGCGGAAGGACGCCTGTTCGGCCGATTCCTCGGCGCTGATTTGACCAAACTGGCGCCTCGGCGCGCCGGCCAGCGCCGAGGGCTGAAGCCAGCTCCGGATTGGAACCTGGGGGCCGTTGATGAGTCTTCGGATCGGTTCACGCTTTTCCGTGCTGTATGTCAGCGCCACTTTGGCGCTGGCGGGCTTTGCCATGCTGGCGGGCGGCATGCCGCACGTCGGGTGGGTCGCCTGGCCGGCGCTGGCGCTGACGCTGCTGGGCGTGCACGATTACCTGCAGACGCGCCATTCGATCCGCAGGAACTACCCGATCCTGGGTAACCTGCGCTTCTTTTTCGAGTTCATCAGGCCAGAGCTTCGCCAGTACATCGTCGAGAGCGATACCGAGGCGCGACCGTTTTCGCGCAACCAGCGCAGCGTCGTGTACCAGCGCGCCAAGGGCGAGCTGGACAAGGTACCGTTCGGCACCCAGCTCGACCTGTACGACGCCGGCACCGAGTGGATCACCCACTCGATGGTGCCGGCCCCGGTGCAGCCGTACGATTTCCGGGTGGTGGTGGGTGGCCCGGGCTGCAGCGCGCCCTACCCCGCTTCGGTGTTCAACATCTCGGCTCTGAGTTTCGGGGCGCTATCGGCCAACGCGATTCTGGCGCTGAACCGAGGTGCGCTCGACGGCCGCTTCGCGCACGACACCGGGGAGGGCGGCGTCAGCCGCTACCACCGCGAGCACGGCGGAGACCTGATCTGGGAGGTCGGCAGCGGCTATTTCGGCTGCCGCACGCCCGAGGGGCGCTTCGATCCGCAGCGCTTCGCCGAGGAGGCACGCCGGCCGCAGGTCAAGATGATTGAAATCAAGCTGTCGCAGGGCGCCAAGCCGGGCCACGGCGGCGTGCTGCCAGCGGCCAAGGTGTCGCCCGAAATCGCTCGGGCGCGCGGGGTGCCCGCTCGCGTGGACTGCATCTCGCCGGCCTCCCACAGCGAGTTTTCCACTCCGACCGGCCTGCTGCAGTTCGTGGCGCGGCTGCGCGAGCTGTGCGGCGGCAAGCCGGTCGGCTTCAAACTGTGCGTTGGGCATCCGTGGGAGCTGTTCGCGATCACCAAGGCGATGCTGGCCACCGGCATCACGCCGGATTTCATCACGGTCGACGGATCGGAGGGCGGCACCGGTGCCGCCCCGGCCGAATTCGTCGATCACGTGGGCATGCCCCTGCAGGAGGGGTTGCTGCTGGTTCACAACACGCTGGTGGGGCTGAACCTGCGCGACCGGATCCGCATCGGCGCCAGCGGCAAGGTGATCACCGCGTTCGACATCGCGCGCACGCTGGCGATCGGCGCCGACTGGTGCAACAGCGCGCGCGGTTTCATGTTCGCGCTCGGCTGCGTGCAGGCGCAGCATTGCCACCTGGACACCTGCCCGTCGGGGGTGGCTACGCAGGACCCGACCCGGATGCGCGCGCTGGTGGTGCCCAACAAGGCCGAGCGGGTGGCGAACTTTCACCGCAGCACGCTCAAGGCGCTGGCCGAGCTGATCGCGGCCGCCGGCCTGACCCACCCGAGCCAGCTGCGGCCGCACCACATCATGCAGCGCGTGTCGCACAACGACGTGCGCCTGCTGTCGCACCTGCTGCCGTTCTTGAAGCCTGGCGATCTGCTGGACAGCGGGCACGCGGAGCACTTTCCGCACAAGGTGTACGAGATCTGGTGGCCCAGGGCCAGGGCCGAGAGTTTTCAGCCGGGCTGACCCGCTCATAATCGCATCATGGAGCTGCTTCGCCGCCACCTCAGCCCCAAACGCCTGGCGCTCGTCGTGCTGGTGGTCGCCGTCGTCTTGTACTTCCGCCTGCGAGGGCCGATCGATATGGGCGCGCTGCAGGGCTTGACGGTTCGCTACCCGGCGCTTTCAATTGCGGCGTTTCTCCTCACGTATGCCGTGTCGGTGGTCGCACTGATTCCAACCCTGCCCCTGAACCTGATGGCCGGCTTCGTCTGGGGAGTGCTTCCCGGCGGCGCCCTTTCCGCGCTGGGCGCATCCGTGGGTGCGCTGCTGGCCTTCCTGACGGCGAGGTACCTGATCGGGCAACCGCTGGCGGCACGATTCGACAATGTCCCTCTGGCGTGGATCCAGAAGGAAATTCTCGGGAAGGGATGGAAATTCGTGGCATTTCTCCGCCTGAATCCGGTTGTGCCCACCGGCCCGATCAACTACCTTCTCGGTTTGACGTCGGTCAGGTTCCTGCCCTACGCGGCGGCAACCCTGGCATTTCTGACGCCGCCCAGCTTGCTGGTGGCATGGATCGGAAAGGAGGCCGGATCGATTCCGCTCGCCGGAACGTCCGCAATGCTATGGCACGGATTTCTCGGCCTTTCGACCGCGATCCTGGCGCTGGTGGCAGTACGATATCTGCTGAAGTTCGTGCTGGCGCGGCGCACACGCGTCTGAGCGTCACGATCGTCGCGCTCACGTTGAACGAGATCGATGGCGTTCGGCATATCCTGCCCAAGATCGACCGCTCGTGGTACGACCAGTTCCTCGTCGTCGATGGCCAATCGACGGACGGGACGATTGAATGGTGCCGCGACAACGGTTTCCCGGTTCACGTTCAACAACGCTCCGGGATCCGCCACGCCTACCTTGAAGTGCTGCCGCAGATCACCGGTGATATCGTGCTGACCCTGAGCCCGGACGGCAATTGCGACCCATCCGTCATTCCAGCGATCATCGAAAAGATGCGCCAGGGCTACGACCTGGTGATCGGCAGCCGCTACCTGGGCGAGGCCAGCAGCGACGATGACGACCTCGTCACCGGCTTCGGCAACTGGCTATTCACCCGCACCGTCAATCTGCTGCACGGCGCGCACTACACCGACTGCATGGTGATCTATCGCGCTTTCAGCAAGCAGCTGATCTACGAACTGGATCTGCACGAGGAAGCGTCCTACCGGCTGCCCGAGC
>DATKFG010000019.1:0-27203 GCA_035511515.1 Burkholderiaceae bacterium
GCGAGGGGCGATCGGTCGTCGCAAGCACGTAGGCATTCGCACAGGCACGCCGAATCGCCCCTCGCCCGCGCAGCGGGAGAGGGGAGGGGGTGAGGGCCGCTGCAGCGAGCGAAGGAGAGCTTGCCCTCCGCAGCTCGCGCAGCGAGCGAAGGAGGGGGGGCAAAAAAAGAGGCGCCGTTGAAACGGCGCCTCAGGTACTGCTACAAGCCGCTATGGCCGGCTGCCGGTCGGGAAGGGCCAGGCCGCAGCCGGATTCAGCGCGGTCTTTGCTCCCGGGGCCGCCGTGGCCGCCGAAGCGGCCGAAGCGGGTGCTGCCGATGGGGCAGCCGGCTTGGCCGGCGCCTTCCTGGCAGCGCGTTTCTTGGCCTTCTTCGCCTTTTTAGCTACTTTTTTTTTAGCGGATTTCTTGGCCGACTTCTTGGCCGATTTTTTGGCCGTTCTCTTCTTTGAAGCCTTCTTGGCAGACTTCTTCGCAGACTTCTTCTTGGCGGACTTCTTGGACGATTTCTTGGCCGACTTCTTCGCTGATTTCTTCGCTTTCTTGGTAGCCATGGTAAGTCTCCTGGATGAGTTAACGAACGATGGTTTGAAGACAAACCCGGCCGCCGCGATTGCGGCGGGCCGAGCGATTCATCGGCGCATGCGGAGGCTCTGTCGCCGCGGCATGCCCAGAAATGCGTTTTGATTGGCGCATATCCGAGCCAGGCGCGGAACGGTCAGGGCACTGACCGCTGACGCTGATGAATTCGGCACAAGGCGCGCGCTGGACGCAGGCTGCGTCAACGCGCGCACGGAACGCGGGCCAGTGGCCGGCGTGGAAATCCAGGTGGGGAGGAGTGCGGCCGGAGCGCTCAGGCGGGCTGCCGGCGGACGGGGCTTGGCAGGAAGAAGCGCTCCCGCAAGACCCGTGCGTCTCGATTCGTTTGGGTTCCTGACTGCTCGCTACGAACCGTTGACTGTGACTGTCCGAGTTCAATTCAGTGATCGATCATTTGATCGAGCAACCAAACACGTCGCACTCTAACTCTGAATGACACAACATCGCAAGATATTTTTGCGAAGTTTCGCGTCTGTCGCAAAGTTTTCGCGTCGTCGATCGCTCGCATTCGGCCCGATTGCACCGCCATTTCGATCATTCCCAGTTCAACGCGCCGCCGGTCTGGTACTCGATCACGCGCGTCTCGAAGAAGTTGCGCTCTTTTTTCAGGTCGATCATCTCGCTCATCCACGGGAAGGGATTGTCGCCGGCGTCGAACAGCGGATCGATCCCGATCTGCTGGCAGCGCCGGTTCGCGATGTAGCGCAGGTAGCCCTTGAACATCGGGGCGTTCAACCCGAGCACCCCCGTGGGCATGGTGTCCTCGGCGTAGCGGTACTCCAGCTCGACCGCCCGCGAGAACAGGTCCCGGATCTCGGTCCGGAACTGCGGGCTCCACAGACGGGGGTTCTCCAGCTTGATCTGGTTGATCAGGTCGATGCCGAAATTGCAGTGCATCGACTCGTCGCGCAGGATGTACTGGTATTGCTCGGCCGCCCCGGTCATCTTGTTCTGGCGCCCCAGCGCCAGGATCTGGGTGAAGCCGACGTAGAAGAACAGCCCCTCCATCAGGCAGGCAAAGACGATCAGCGACCGCAGCAGCGCCTGGTCGGCCTCCAGGGTGCCGGTCCGGAAGGACGGATCGGTCAGCGTATCGATGAACGGGATCAGAAACTCGTCCTTGGCGCGGATCGACGGGATTTCGTTGTAGGCATTGAAGATTTCCGCCTCGTCCAGGCCGAGCGACTCCACGATGTACTGGTAGGCATGGGTATGAATCGCTTCCTCGAAGGCCTGGCGCAGCAGGAACTGCCGGCACTCGGGTGCCGTGATGTGGCGATACGTTCCCAGCACGATGTTGTTGGCGGCCAGGGAATCGGCCGTCACGAAAAACCCCAGGTTGCGCTTGACGACGCGCCGTTCGTCCTCCGTCAGCCCGCGCGGATCCTTCCACAGCGCGATGTCGCGCGCCATGTTGACCTCCTGAGGCATCCAGTGGTTGGCGCAGGCGGACAGGTACTTGTCCCACGCCCACTTGTACTTCAGGGGAACGAGCTGATTGACGTCGGTGTGGCCGTTGATGATGCGTTTGTCCTCGGCGCGAACCCGCCCCTCGGGCTCGCCGGCCTGCGCCGGCGGGGCCGGGCGGGCGCCGCGGGCGTCGAGCGCTCCCCGCGTCGACTCCGTCGCCACCGATGCGGCCGCAGACGGCGGCCTGGACGCCGCGACCGCGTCGCGCAGGTCGGATGGGTGCGGTGGGGCCGCGCAGTCTGCCGGTTCGTTCCAGGAAAGCATCGGTGGTGGCTCCTGCCGTTTGGGCGATCGCAGATCGAGGCCAGGCCCTACTGGCAGGCCTCGCACTCGGAAAAGCCGGCCTGCCCGGGCTTCAAGGCGCACACCGCCGCGGCGGAGCCGTCGGAGTCGCTCGGCACCGCGTTCAGCTCGCCGGACCGGGTGGTCGACTTCTCGGCATGGGTCGCCCCCAACGTCCTGAGGTAGTACGTGGTCTTCAGTCCGCGCTCCCAGGCCAGGCGGTACAACTCGTCGAGCCGCCGCCCCGAGGCACCGCTCATATAGATGTTGAGCGACTGGGCCTGGTCGATCCATTTCTGCCGGCGCGCGGCGCACTCAACCAGCCAGGTCGGGTCGATCTCGAAGGCGGTGGCGAACAGCTCCCGGACCGGCGCCGGGGCCCGGTCGATCCGGGCCAGGCTGCCGTCGAAGTACTTCAGATCGGCCACCATCACCTCGTCCCAGATGCCCAGCGCCTTCAGTTCCCGCACCAGGTACTCGTTGACGACCGTGAATTCGCCGGACAGGTTCGACTTGACGAACAGGTTCTGGAAGGTCGGCTCGATGCTGGCCGACACCCCCACGATGTTGGAGATCGTCGCCGTCGGTGCGATCGCGATGCAATTGGAGTTGCGCATCCCGTGCTGGCGGATCCGGCGCCGCAACGCGTCCCAGTCCAGCGTCGCGGAGGCGTCCAGCTCGACGTGGCCGCCGCGCTCGGCCGCCAGCAGCTGCAGCGTGTCCTGCGGCATGATGCCGCGGTCCCACAGCGATCCTTCGTACGACGAATACCGTCCGCGCTCGGTCGCCAGCTCGGTCGAGGCCCAGTACGCGTAATAACAGACGGCTTCCTGGCTGCGATCGGCGAACTCGACCGCCGCGGCCGATGCGTACGGAATCGCGAGGCGGTACAGGCAGTCCTGGAACCCCATCAGCCCCAGGCCGACCGGGCGGTGCCGCAGGTTGGCCTCGCGCGCCTTGGGCACCGCGTAATAGTTGATGTCGATCACGTTGTCGAGCATCCGCATCGCGGTGCCGATGGTGCGCTTGAGTTTCTGGTGGTCCAGCCCGACGGTCGTGCCGGCGTCCTGGGCCAGGTGCGCCGGCAGGTTGATGGACCCCAGGTTGCACACCGCGATCTCGGTATCGCTGGTGTTCAAGGTGATCTCGGTGCACAAATTGGAGCTGTGCACGACGCCGACGTGCTGCTGCGGCGAGCGCAGGTTGCAGGCGTCCTTGAAGGTGATCCAGGGATGGCCGGTCTCGAACAGCATCGTCAGCATCTTGCGCCACAGCTGCCGCGCGGGCAGCTTGCGGTAAAGCTTCAGTTCGCCCCGCTGCGCCTTGCCCTCGAGCTCCTCATAGGCGCGCTCGAAGGCTCGCCCGGTCAGCTCGTGCAGCTGGGGACAATCGCTCGGGGACAGCAGCGTCCACTCGCCATCCTGGAGCACGCGCTTCATGAACAGGTCCGGTATCCAGTTCGCCGTATTCATATCGTGGGTCCGGCGCCGGTCGTCGCCCGTGTTCTTGCGCAGCTCCAGGAACTCCTCGATGTCCAGGTGCCACACCTCCAGGTAGCAGCACACGGCCCCTTTGCGCTTGCCGCCCTGATTGACGGCGACCGCCGTGTCGTTGACGACCTTCAGGAACGGCACGACGCCCTGCGACTTGCCGTTGGTGCCCCGGATATGCGAGCCCAGGGCCCGCACCGGAGTCCAGTCGTTGCCCAGCCCCCCGGCGTACTTGGCCAGCAGCGCGTTCTCCTTGATGGCCTCGTAGATCGAGTCCAGGTCGTCCGCCACCGTCGTCAGGTAGCACGACGAAAGCTGCGGGTGGCAGGTGCCGGAGTTGAACAGCGTCGGCGTGGAGCACATGAAGTCGAAGCTCGACAGCACCTCGTAGAACTCGATGGCGCGCGCTTCGGGCTCCATCTCGTTCAGCGACAGTCCCATCGCCACGCGCATGAAGAAGGTCTGCGGCAGCTCGAAGCGGCGCCCGTCGTGGTGCAGGAAGTAGCGGTCGTACAGCGTCTGCAGCCCCAGGTACGTGAACTGCAGGTCCCGCTCGGGGCGCAGCGCGCGGGCCAGCCGATCCAGGTCGAAGCGGGCCAGCCGTTCGTCCAGGCGCCCGGCCTCGATGCCCACACGGATGCACTGCGGAAAGCAGACGGCATAGCGGCGCGCCATGCTCGCGTGGTCGGCTTCCTCGCCCAGAACTTCGCGCCGGATCGCGTGCAACAGCAGCCGCGCGCTCAGACGGCCGTAGTCCGGATCGGTCTCGACCATGGCGCGGGCCGCCAGGATGGCCGACTTGTGCACTTCGGCCAGCGGTATGCCGTCGTACAGGTTCTTGCGGGTCTCGTTCAGAACGGCGTCGGCCGATACGGCCGCGTCCAGGCCGTCGCACGATGCCTGGATCAGCGCCCGCAGCGCGGCGCGGTCCAGCGGGAAGCGCTGCCCGCCGTCGACCACGGTCAGCTCGGCGGAGGCGGCGCGCTGCTCCTCGCGTTGGCGGGCCCGCTGCTGCGCGCGCTGCTCCCGGTACAGCACGTAGGCGCGGGCCACATCGTGCGCCCCGGCGCGCATCATCGACAGCTCGACCTGGTCCTGGACGTCTTCGATATGGAACGTTCCGCCGGCCGGCTGGCGCCGCAGCAGCGCTGCCACGACGAACGAGGTCAGCGCCTCGACCTGCTCGCGGATCGCCGGCGATGCGGCCCCCTGGCCGCCGCGCACCGCGATGAACGCCTTGGTCATCGCGACCACGATCTTGTTCGGTTCGAAGCCGACCACGGCCCCGTTGCGCCGGATGACCTTGTAATCGGCCAGCGAAATTGCGAGCGGCCGCTGCAGCGCGGGTTCGGCCTGACCTGCGGCGAAGCCGCCCGTCAGCCGTTCGGCGCCGCCCGCTGACGTCGTTTCGGTGGAAAGGTGCATCTCGGATCTCCCTGCGCTACGTGCCAGCCGGCAGCACCGGTCGGCACGGTTCGATCAGAAACGAGACCACAAGCGGTAGGAAGCTATCCGCACCGGCCGCCGCGCTCCAGCCTGCCTGCAGCGCGCGAGGGCGCCGCGGTGCGCGCCGGGCCGCGCCGCTTCCGGTCACGGATACAACATGTTGTGGTATCGAGCTCATTTTGTACAAAGGGTTGTGGGCCATCTTATGGGATACCGCGTGGCGCGGCAAGACAGAAATTTCTTGCGCAGCAGCACGACGCGGCGCCGACACGCCGGCAGGCCGGCGGGGCCTTGCCGAATCAGGCCGGTAGCCCCGGCGCCAACGAGGCCTGCGGCCGCCTTCGCGGCCGCCGCGCTCGCGCCAAACCAATCAGCCTAAAAGCCCAGGTGCGAACGCGGCCGGGCCGACCTGCAGCGCGTGAGCCAGGCGGTGCCAGTCGAAAACGGGCCCGGGGTCGGTCTTGCGGGGCGCCGAGACGTCGCTGTGGCCGCGCACCGCACGCAGCGGATAGGCCGCAAACAGGGCCCGGCCGAGGCGACCGAGCACGTCATACTGGTGGTCCGTGTAGGCAGCTGTGTCGGTACCTTCCAGCTCGATGCCGAGCGAGAAGTCGTTGCAGCGGTCGCGCCCCTCGAACACCGATTGGCCGGCGTGCCAGGCCCGCTCGGCGCAGCCGACGAACTGCGTCAGCCGGCCGTCGCGCTCGATCAGGAAATGGGACGACACCCGCAGTCCGCGCACCGTGGCGAAGTACGGGTGCGCGCCGTAGTCCAGAGCGTTCGTGAACAGCCGCTCGATCTGACCGGTGCCGAACTGGCCCGGCGGCAGGCTGATATTGTGAATCAGCAACAGCTCGATCGCGCAGCCGGCCGGCCGTGCGTCCTGATTGGGCGAGCGCAGGTGGCGCGCCGGTCGCACCCAGCCGGCCGGATCGAGCGTGAATCCCGGATCCGGCTGCGCCTCGGTGCCCGCGCGCATCGCGGCCTTCCTTATTTGAGTCCCAGCCGGCGCATCCGGTAGCGCATCTGCCGAAACGAAATGCCCAGCAGCTGGGCGGCGGCGGTCCGATTGTGGCCGGTGCGGGCCAGCGCGGCCAGGATCGCCTCGCGCTCGACCGAGCCCAGGTAGGCTTCCAGGTCCGCCGGCACGCCTTGCGCGACAGCCTTCGCCGGCTCCACGACATCCGGTTGGAGCGGCTTCGGCGCCGGCGGGTGCACCTCCAGCGGCGGGCCGGCCCGCTCGGGAAGCTGCAGATCCTGCCCCTGCAATTCAACACCGGGCGCCAGCGCCAGTGCACGCTCCAGCACGTTTTCCAGCTCGCGCACGTTGCCCGGAAACGGGTGGCGCTGCAGCGCGCCCACGGCCGTCTCGGACAGCCGCGTCGGCGCCAGACCCGAGCGCTCCGCGATCCGCTGCAGGATCGAATCGGCGATCAGGGCGATGTCGTCGACGTGCTCGCGCAGGCTGGGCACGCGCAGCTCGATCACATTGAGCCGGTAGAACAGATCCTGCCGGAAGCGGCCGGCCGCGATCAGCTTGTGCAACTCCTGGTGGGTGGCGCACAGGATGCGGACGTCGACCGGGTCCTCGGCGGTGGCGCCGACCTTGCGGACGCGGCGCTCCTGGATCGCGCGCAGCAGCTTCACCTGCATGCCGAGCGGCAACTCGGCGATTTCGTCCAGGAACAGGGTGCCGCCGGCGGCCGCCTGGAAAAACCCGTCCCGGTCGCGCTCGGCCCCGGTAAAGGCCCCGCGCCGGTAGCCGAAGAATTCCGCTTCCATCAGGTTCTCGGTGATCGCGCCGCAATTGACCGCGATGAACGGCATGTCGCGGCGGGCCGATTGCTCATGGATCGCGCGCGCCACCAGCTCCTTGCCGCTGCCCGATTCGCCGAAGATCGACACCGGCGCCATGCTCTGGCTCAGCCGGCGGATCATCACGCGCAGCTGGACGATCGAATCGGAGTTCCCGATCAGGCGACCCAGAGCTCCCTGGGCCGGCGGCGCCTCCTGGTCGGCCGGCCGGCCGCCGGCGGACAGGCCGCGCAGTGCGGAGCGCACCAGCAGGCGCAGCTGATCCAGATCGACCGGTTTGGTCAGATAGTCGAAGGCGCCGGCTTTCAGCGCGGCCACCGCGTTTTCGGCGCTTCCGAACGCGGTGATCACCGCGATCTTCGGCCCGCCTCGGCTGTGCACCTCGCGCACCAGGTCCAGTCCGGAGCCGTCCGGCAGCCGCATATCGGTCAGGCACAGCGAGTAGGCGCGGCCGGCCATCAACTCGCGCGCTCGCGCCACCGATTCAGCCCCGTCGACGTCCAGGCCCATCCGCACCAGCGTCAGCGCCACCAGGTCGCGCAGATCGATTTCGTCGTCGACCACCAGCACGGCCGGCGTGCGGACCGGCCCGGTGCCGGGGCGCGCCGCCGTTTCGACGGCCGATCCCGGAAGCGGGTTCATGGGTGCGGCGCCTTGTTCACGTCGCCGGCAGTGTATCCATGAAATCGACCTGATCGTCGCGTTGGCGCTCGGGCGGGCCCAAGGTCAGGCAAAAGCCCAGGCGGACTTGCCCCGGCGAGCCCTGCCATCCGGCGTAGGCCAGATCGAAGCCGTTGGCCATGCAGAACTCGCGTGCCAGGTACAGTCCCAGCCCGGTGCCCCGCGTGTGCGTCGTGAAGAATGGTTCGAACATCGACTCGCGGTCGGCCGCGGCCACGCCGGGGCCGTCGTCGAACACCCACAGGCGCGAGGGCGTTCCCCGCTCCATGGGCGGTTCGGCGCGGATTTCGATGCTGCCGGGCTGGCCCGAACCGTAACGCAGCGCGTTATCGACCAGGTTGAACAGCACCTGGCGCAACTGGTTCTGCTCGAACCGCACCACCAGCGCCGGCGGCGCCACCAGCTGGATCACGCCATCGGCCAGTCCGCGGTCGCGCACGAACTCGTCCAGCCAGGCTAGACAGAACTGCTGCAGGTCGAACTCGTCGGCCAGCGGCGGATCGCGCCGCGCCGCCCGCAGCACGTCCTCGACCAGGCGGTTCAACCGCTGCGTGTTCTCGCGCACGATCGAGGCCAGGCGCTGGTGCAGCGGATCGCGCACGTCCTCGGCCAGCAACTGCCCCGCCTGGCTGATGGCTGCCAGCGGATTGCGTATCTCGTGGGCGATCGAAGCGGTCAACCGTCCCATCGCCGCCAGTTTCAGGCGCTGAGCGCGCTCCTCGATCGCCTGCAAATCCTCCAGGAAAATCACGTACTCGTCCGACGACTGGAACGCGGGCCGCGCAAAGCGCACCCGCAACCGCCGCTGGGCGCCGGCCAGCTTGACCTCGGGGCCCTTGATCACGATGACCGACTGCGCCGGCGCTGCGCCCAGCGCGAGCGAGGTCAGCCAGTTCTGGAAGGCGTGCGTCACCTCCTGCGCCGACTCCAGCTCGACCAGTCGCCGGCCGGTCACCTGGGCATCCGGATCGAAGCCCAGCATCACGCGGGCCGCCCGGTTGTTGGCGCGCACCCGGGTGCCCGCGTCGACCACGATCACGCCCTGCTCCATCTGAGAGATCACCAGCCGGTTGATCTGAAGCTGGCTTTCCAGTTCGCGCCCGCGCAGCCGCACCAGCTGCTCCTGGCGCGACAGCCGCGTCGACAGCAGGCGCAGCAGCGCCGTGATGCCGAACAGCGCCGCACCGACGACGCCGGCCTGGAACAGCTGCGCCTCGCCGGCCTCGCCGCCCAGCGAGCGCAGCACCTCGTTGCCCAGCAGCACCAGGGCCGCGATCGAGCACACGAAAAACGCCCCCACGCTGGGCAGCGTGAGCGATGCCTCGGCCAGCGGCAGCAGATAGAAGATGAACACGCCGCTGCGCGTGCCGCCCCCCAGCACGACCAGCAGCGACATCAGCAGCAGGTCGACCGCCAGGTGCGCCCATATCTGCAGGCCGAAGCGGCTGCGGCGCAGCAGCGTCCAGGCCAGCAGCGATATGGACAGCGCGAAATACGCCCCCAGCAGGCTCAGGACGCGGTCCGGATCCGCGCCCAGGGTGCGGCCGATGACGGCGGCGCCGAACATCGTCACCGCGAGCAGCAGCGCGGTCGATACCAGCACCCGCACCAGCGCGAAGGTCTGCAGCGTCGGCCAGGCCGGCTCGATCACCGACGGCCCCGGCGGCCGCAACGGATTCGCCGGCGCATGGCGGGCCGACGGCGGCGCGTCGCGCGGCCGCTCGACGCCGCCCCGATGCCCGGTCAGCGCGCGATCCGCCATGTCAGCCGCCGGGCCGGGCCCGCTCCAGGTGCTCGCGGCTGCAATACCACTTGCCGTCGCGCAAGTGGGCCTCGGACTGCGGCACGTTCAGGCCGCAGGCGGCGCAGCCGACCACCGCCTCGGCCGGCTTGTCGGGCGCGCGCGTGCGGCGGCGCGACCAGTTCTTCAGGACCACATAGACCAGCCCCGCCAGCACGACCCAGAACAGCAAGCGCGCCATGACTCGGTCTCCGTACGGGAAAGCTTCGCGCCGTCAGAATCTGCGCAGAATCACTTCCACCACGAAAAGGCTTCCCACATAGGCCAGCAACAGCATCACGAATCCGGTGAACGTCCAACGCAGCGCGGTGCGGCCGCGCCAGCCGAAAACCGCGCGCCCCGCCAGCAACGCGCCGAACACGAACCAGGACAGTAGCGCGAACACGATCTTCTGCGGCGGCACCAGCGAATGTTCCAGCCCCAGCGGACGGCCGAACAGCTCCTCGGAAAATACCGTTCCGGAGGCCACGGTGGCGCTGAGCAGCACGAAGCCGACCGCGATCTGCCGGAACAGCAGCGACTCCAGCGCCAGCAGCGGCGGCAGGTGTGCGAACAGGCGCGCCAGGCCATGGCCCGGGTCGGTCGCCGGCCGATGCAGATAGCGATCGACCGACGCCATCAGCAGGGCGTGCAAGGCCGCCACCGTCAGCATGCTGTACGAAAGGATCGCCACGCCCAGGTGCAGCCGCAGCGCGAGCGACGTTCCTTCGGCCGCCAGCGAGGCGCCATGGAAAAACGGCGGCAGCATCACGGTCACGGCGGCGATGGGCGCCACCAGCAGATACAGGCCCTGCAGCGGGACGAAGAAGCCCTCGACCCACAACAGCAGGCCGCTCACCAGCATCGTGGCCGACAGAGCATGGGCAAAACCGAAGCGCAGCCCGCTCGGGCCGAACATCGAATAGCCCAGCGCGACCGCATGCCCGATCAGGGCCGCCAGCATCAGCGCCGTGACCGGCCCGTACCGCCGGGCGGTGGAGGGCTCGGCCTTGAGCTGAACCCAGCTGAGCGCGGCGACGGCCAGGTACAGCAAGGCGGTCGCAAAGGCCGCAAAACCGTAGAATTCATGGCCTGTCATAGAGCGTTTCTTATACCACGCTGCCGATTCGGCGCCGATCACGATGCTCGACCAACTGACCGAACGACTGGCTCGCATCGCCAAGCAGATGCGCGGCCAGACGCGACTGACCGAGGCCAACACGCAGGACATGCTGCGCGAGGTGCGGCTGGCGCTGCTGGAAGCGGATGTGGCGCTGCCCGTCGTGCGCGACTTCGTCGCGCGCGTGAAGGAGCGCGCGCTCGGACAGGACGTGGCCGGCAGCCTGACCCCGGGACAGGCGCTGGTGGGCATCGTGCAGCGGGAGCTGGCGCGCTTGATGGGCGCGGAGCTGCCCGCGGCCCAGCGGGAGCTCGACCTGGCGGTGCAGCCTCCCGCGGTCGTGCTGCTGGCCGGTCTGCAGGGCTCCGGCAAGACGACCACCTGCGGAAAGCTGGCGCAGCTGCTGATCACGGAGCGCAAGAAAAAGGTGCTGGCGGTGTCGACCGACGTGTACCGCCCGGCGGCGATCGAGCAGTTAAGGACGGTCAGTGGCGCCGCCGGCGCCGAGTTCTATGAGGCCGACGGGTCCGCCGCCCCGCTGGCGATCGCGGTCGAGGCGCTGTCGCACGCGCGCCGGCACTATTTCGACGTCGTGCTGGTCGACAGCGCCGGCCGCACCAGCATCGATGAGCCGATGATGCAGGAGCTCGCGCAGCTGCACGCGCAGCTGGCGCCGGTCGAGACCCTGCTGGTGGTCGACGCGATGCTGGGGCAGGACGCCGTCAACACCGCCTCGGCCTTCGCTGCGCGGATCGCGCTCACTGGGATCGTGCTCACCAAGCTGGACGGCGACGCGCGCGGCGGGGCCGCGCTGTCGGTCAGTCACGTCACGGGCAAGCCGATCAAATTCGCGGGCGTGGGCGAGAAGCTTTCCGGGCTGGAGCGCTTCGACCCCGAACGGATGGCGGGCCGCGTGCTGGGAATGGGCGACATCGTCGCCCTGGTCGAGGATGTGCACAAGGCGATCGACGCCGATGCGGCCGAGCGGCTGACGCGCCGGATGCGCTCGGGGGCGCGCTTCGACCTGAACGACTTTCGCGAGCAGGTGGTCCAGATGAGAAAGCTGGGCGGCGTGGGCAATCTGCTCGACAAGCTGCCGGCGCAGATCGCGAAGGCGGCCGGCCCCGTCGACGCCGGCAACGCCGACCGCCAGGTGCGGCGGCTGGAAGGAATCATCAATTCGATGACGGCGCTGGAGCGGTCCCGTCCGGAACTGCTCAAGGCCTCGCGCAAGCGGCGCATCGCGGCCGGCTCCGGGGTGCCGGTGCAGGAAGTCAACCGCCTGCTGGCCCAGTTCGAGCAGGTGCAGGCGATGATGAAGCAGATGCAGAAAGGCGGCATCGGCAAGATGATGCGCGCGCTGGGGGCGCTGGGCGGCGGACCGCGCGGGCTTCCGGGAGGGCCACGCCGCTAGAGCGGTGTGCGTCGAACGGGCGGCGTATAGCCCCACTGCCCCTTCCAGGCCGCCAGCACCGCTTGCGGATACTCGTGCCGGCCGACGCTTCCGTTGTAGCGACCGAGCGCGCGAAACAGGTCGCCCTGTTCGCCGTCCACGTAGTGGCGCAGGATCACGCAGCCGTAGCGCAGGTTGGTGCGCATGTCGAACAGGCGCCGCGCGTCGCCGTCGCCGATCAGCGACGTCCAGAACGGCATCACCTGCATGTAACCGCGCGCGCCGGCCGTGGAAATCGCATACCGGCGAAATGCGCTCTCGACCTGGATCAAACCGAGGATCATCTGCCGCTCCAGGCCGGCCCTGGTGCACTCGTAGTCGAGCGTGCGCAACAGGTCGATGCGCGTGCGGTAGTCGGGCTCCCGCGCAGCAAGCCGCTGCGACATTTCGGCCAGCCAGTCCACGAACGCGACCCGGTCCTGGATACGATCGAATTTGCGTTCCGGCGGAGCCGTATCGGCGATGCGCGCCGCCAGCGCGGTGCGCACTGCATCGGCCAGCGTCTCGTATTCCTGGGCACCGGCGTGCGCCGGCCGCGCGATCAGGGCCCAAGGCAGCGCCGCAACAGCGCCCAGCACGGCACGCCGGGCGGTGCGCCGCCGCTCAGCGATTGATGCGCTCCCGGATGAATGCCACCACATCGGCAATCGGGATCATCGAAGCGGCCAGCGTGGGGCGCGGCGTGTATTCGAGCTGATTGGCCTTCAGGCCGCGTTCGCCGACGGTGATCCGGTGCGGAATTCCGATCAGCTCGGCGTCGGCGAACATCGCGCCCGGGCGCTCTGCCCGATCGTCGAGCAGCACATCCACGCCGATCTCGCACAACTGCTGGTACAGGCGGTCGGCCTGGTCGCGCACGGGCGCCGACTGCAGGTAATTGATCGGACAGATCACGACCTCGAACGGGGCGATCGCATCGGGCCAGATGATGCCGCGCTCGTCGTGGTTCTGCTCGATCGCCGCGCCCAGCAGCCGCGTGACGCCGATTCCGTAGCAGCCCATCTGGATCGGGTGGGTCTGCCCGGATTCGTCCAGATAGGTCGCCCCGAGCTTTTCCGAATACAGCGTCCCCAGGTAGAAGACATGCCCGACTTCGATGCCGCGCTGGATCTGCAGCCGACCCTGGCCGTCGGGCGAGGGGTCGCCGGCAACCACGTTGCGCAGATCGGCGACGCTGTCCGGCTCGGGCAGATCGCGACCCCAGTTCACGCCGGCCAGGTGGTAGTCCGCCTGGTTGGCGCCGCACACGAAATCGCTCATCCGCGCGACGGTTCGGTCGGCAATCACGCGCACCGGCCGACGCGGCGCCACTGGCCCCAGATACCCCGGTGGGGAGCCGAAGTGCGCCGCGATCTCGGCCTCGCTCGCCAGGCGCCAGCGGGCCAGGCCCGGCAGCTTGCCGGCCTTGGTCTCGTTCAGATCGTGGTCGCCCCGAACCAGCAGCATCCAGATCTCGACCGGGCCGGCCGTGCCCGCCGGCGGATCGACCGCCAGCACCACCGCCTTGACGGTCTGCTCGATGGGCACGCCCAGCAAGGCGGCCACCTCCACGCAGCGCGTGCAGCCGGGGGTGGCCACCTTGCGCATCGCCTCGGTGGGTGGGCCGCGCGAGGCCAGCAGCGGCAGCGCCTCGGCCGCCTCGACGTTGGCCGCGTAGCCGCTGTCGGGGCTGAACGCGATCTGGTCCTCGCCGGTGTCGGCGATCACCTGGAACTCATGCGAGCGCGGCCCGCCGATGGCGCCGCTGTCGGCCGAGACCGCGCGAAAGGCCAGGCCCATGCGCGCAAAGATGCGCTCGTAGGCGGCGAACATCCGCTCGTAGCTCAGGCGCGCGGCGTCCGCATCGCGATCGAACGAATAGGCGTCCTTCATCGTGAACTCGCGCCCCCGCATCACCCCGAAGCGGGGCCGGCGCTCGTCGCGGAACTTGGTCTGGATGTGGTACAGGTTCAGCGGCAGCTGCCGGTAGCTGCGCAGGTCCTGGCGCACGGCATCGGTGACGACCTCTTCCGAAGTCGGCTGCAGCACGAAATCGCGCCCGTGGCGGTCCTTCAGCCGGAGCAGCTCCGGTCCGTATTTGTCCCACCGGCCGGACTGCATCCACAGCTCGGCCGGCTGCACCACCGGCATCAGCAGCTCGATCGCGCCGGCGCGGTTCATTTCCTGGCGGATGATGGCCTCGATCTTGCGGATCGAGCGCAGCCCGAGCGGCATATAGGTATAGATGCCGGCGGCCAGCTTCTTGATCATGCCGGAGCGCAGCATCAGCTGCTGACTGACGACGTCGGCGTCGGCAGGGGCCTCCTTCAGCGTCGAAATGAAGAACTGCGAAGCTCGCATCGGGAAATAAGGCGGCCGATCGGGCCGCGCTCGTCGCGTTTGAGCCGCGCCGGACGGCTCCTATAATCGGCGGCAGATGATATAGCTTCAGGTGACGGCATGCTGGACAAGGAAGGCTACCGCCCGAATGTCGGCATCATCCTGCTCAACGACCACAACAAGGTATTCTGGGGAAAGCGCGCAAAGCAGCACTCTTGGCAGTTCCCGCAAGGGGGGATCAAGCACGGTGAGACCCCCGAGCAGGCCATGTTCCGTGAACTGTACGAAGAGATCGGACTGAGTGCTGAGCAGGTCCGGATCGTGGCGCGCACCCGGGAGTGGCTGCGTTACGAGGTCCCCGAGCAGTGGATCCGACGCGACCTGCGGGGCAACTACCGCGGGCAGAAACAGATCTGGTTCCTGCTGCGACTGGTCGGGCGCGAATGCGACGTGTGCCTGCGCCGCAGCGAGAAGCCCGAATTCGATGCGTGGCGCTGGCACGACTACTGGATTCCGCAAGATTCGGTGATCGAGTTCAAGCGCGCCGTCTATCAGCAGGCGCTGATGGAGCTGTCGCCGTACGTATTCCGCGCGGAGCAGCGCAAGGCCTGATCGGGCGCCGGCTTGGACGTTAAAAACAGCTCTCTTGCGTTGACCCGCACCCCTGGGTGCCCTTTTTTTCGCGGGCAAGGGGCATTTTGTAGTCACTACTGCGCCGGTGTGCGCGGCGGAGTGACCGCAGCAGTTCGGCACGGCGTCAGCCGCGGTTGACCACGGGGGCCGCGCTCTCTCGCCCCTTGCCCGCGAAAAAAAGAGCACCCAGGGGTACGGGTCCGGCCGTCGGAGGCGGGGATCGGAGGGCCGAAACCCTCACCCCCCTGCTTCGCCGGGCGTAGCCCGGCTTCGCAGGGGGGTGAGGGCTACAGCACGACCAGGTTGTCGCGATGTATCAGCTCGGGCTCCTCGATGAACCCGAGTATCGAGGCGATCTCGGTGCTGGGCTTGCGGGCGATCTGGCGAGCCTCGGCGCTCGAGTAGTTGGCCAGGCCACGGGCGACCTCCGCGCCGTCGGGCCCGACACAGGAGACCACGTCGCCCCGCGCGAAATCGCCCTGCACCTGCACCACCCCGACCGGCAGCAGGCTCTTTCCCTCCTCGCGCAGGGCGCGCACCGCCCCGGCGTCGACCATCAGCCGGCCCTTCAGCTGCAGGTGGTCGGCCAGCCACTGCTTGCGCGCGGTCAGCACCGGGTCGCGCGCCGCCAGCTCGGTGCCGATCGGCACCCCGTTGGCCAGTCGCACCAGCACGTCGTCTTCGCGCCCGCTGGCGATGATGGTCGAGGCTCCGCTGCGGGCCGCTCGCTTGGCCGCCAGCACCTTGGTCAGCATGCCGCCGGAGCCGATCTGGCTGCCGGTGCCGCCCGCGACCGCCTCCAGCGCGGGATCGCCGGCCTGCGCGTGAGCGATCAGCACGGCGCCCGGATCGGCGCGCGGGTCGGCGCTGAACAGACCCGCCTGATCGGTCAGGATCACCAGCACGTCGGCCTCGACCAGGTTGGTCACCAGCGCGGCCAGCGTGTCGTTGTCGCCGAACTTGATCTCGTCGGTCACCACGGTGTCGTTCTCGTTGATCACCGGAACGACCTGCAGGCTGAGCAGCGTCATCAGCGTGGAGCGCGCGTTCAGGTATCGCGCCCGGTCGGCCAGGTCGGCATGCGTCAGCAGCACTTGCGCGCTGCGCAGACCGTGCGCCGCGAAACCCGATTCGTAGGCCTGCGCCAAGCCCATCTGTCCGACCGCGGCGGCGGCCTGCAGCTCGTGGATCTGCTGCGGGCGCCGGCGCCAGCCCAGGCGTTGCATGCCTTCGGCGATGGCGCCGCTGGACACCAGGATCACCTGCTTGCCCATTTGATGCAACGCAGAAATCTGCGCGGCCCAGCGCGCAATCGCGCCCGGGTCCAGTCCGCGTCCCCCGTCGGTCACCAGGCTGCTGCCGACCTTGACCACGGCGCGCCGCGCCGACGCCAGCACGCCGGCAGCGCCCATCAGGCGCCTGCCGCGGTCGGTTCGAACCGGACGTCGCTCGCCGGCACCGGCTGCGGATCGCGCTTGCCGCGCTGTACCAGGAACTCGTGCACGGCCCACATCAGCTCGCGGCATCCTTCGCCGGTGGCCGCCGACACCGCGAACACGGGGGCCGTGCTTCGCAGCCGGCGGCGCAGCCGCTGCCGCAACCCGGCCAAATGCTCATCGCGTTGCGACGGCGGCAGCGCGTCGATCTTGTTCAGGACGAACCAGCGCGGCTTGCGATGCAGGCTGGCGTCGTAGCGCTTGAGCTCGGCAACGATGGCGCGGGCCTGCTCGACCGGGTCGGGGCCGTCGTCGTACGGCACCACATCGATCACGTGCAGCAGCAGGCCGGTGCGGGCGAGGTGGCGCAGAAACTGGTGGCCCAGTCCGGCGCCTTCGGCCGCGCCCTCGATCAGGCCCGGAAGATCGGCCAGCACGAAGCCTTTGCCGTCCTGCAGGCGCACCATTCCCAGATGCGGGTACAGCGTCGTGAACGGGTAGTCGGCGATCTTGGGACGCGCGTTCGACACCGCGGCCAGCAGCGTCGACTTGCCGGCATTGGGCGCGCCGAGCAGGCCCACATCGGCCAGGACCTTCAACTCCAGGCGCAGCCGGCGCGCTTCGCCCGGGGCACCCAGCGTGCGGCGGCGCGGCGCCCGGTTGGTGCTGGACTTGAAATGCAGGTTGCCCAGGCCGCCTCGCCCGCCGGCGGCCAGGATCGCGCGCTGGCCGTCGGTGGCCAGGTCCGCGATCGTGTCTGCCGTGGATTCGTCGACGATCAGGGTTCCGACGGGCACGCGCAGCTCGATGTCGTGGCCGCCGGCTCCGAAACAGTCCGAACCGCGGCCATGCTCTCCGTTGCCGGCCTGGTGCCGGCGCGTATAGCGGAAGTCGAGCAGCGTGTTCAGGTTGCGGTCGGCCACGACCCACACGTCGCCACCGCGTCCGCCGTCGCCGCCGTCCGGGCCGCCCTTGGGAATGAACTTTTCGCGGCGAAACGACGCGCAGCCGTTGCCGCCGCGGCCGCCGATCACTTCGATCCGAGCTTCGTCGATGAATTTCATTGCAGGCCCGCCGAAGCCCGCAGGGCGAAGGCGGGGCAGCCCCGATCTGGCCTGCTAGGACGACGGTACGATGCGCACCCGCTGCCGGTTGTGCCGGCCGCCGACCTTGAAATGGACCGTGCCGTCCACCAGCGCAAACAGCGTGTGGTCACGGCCGACGCCGACGTTGTCACCGGCGTGCACGCGCGTGCCGCGCTGGCGCACGATGATGCTGCCGGCGCTGACCGACTCTCCGCCGTACGCTTTCACGCCCAGCATCTTCGGCTGGGAATCGCGGCCGTTGCGCGAAGAGCCGCCTGCTTTCTTGTGTGCCATATCCCGTCAGCCTTCCGCGTTCAACCGATCCGGTCGATCTGCAGTTCGGTGAAATTCTGCCGGTGGCCGGCGTGCTTCTGAAAGTGCTTGCGCCGGCGCAGCTTGAAAATGCGCAGCTTCGCGTGCCGTCCGTGCGACACCACCGTGGCGGTGACCGTCGTATCGGGCACCAACGGGGCTCCCAGGCGCACGTCGCTTCCTTCGCCCACGGCCAGCACCTCGGCGATCTGTACCTGCTGTCCCACCGCCACCGGCAGCGATTCGACTTTCAGGCGCTCGCCCGTGCTGACCCGGTACTGCTTGCCGCCTGTCTTGATGACCGCGAACATGGTTCCAAATCCCGTTCAGGACACTGCCGAAAAATCCGACGCGAAGCCTGATATTGTCGCATTTCCGGCAGTCGAGCGTCAATGCGCGACCGCGAGCCACCGTGGCCGGCGACTGGCTCAATATAATCGAAGGTGCCTGTCGGGCCTGCCCCGCCCGCCCAATCACGGCCCAATTCGTGTCGATCGCCTCCGCCGCCCGCGTTCCCAGCAGCTCGACCCTCGACCTGGCGTCGCTGCTGGCGCCGATCGCATCCGACCTGCAGGCGGTCGATCAGATCGTGCGCGACCGGCTGCATTCCGAGGTCGCGTTGATCGGAACCATCGCCGATTACATCGTCGGCGCCGGTGGCAAGCGCCTGCGGCCCGCCGTCCTGCTGATGGTGGCGCGGGCGCTGGGCTATCGGGGCTCGGATCACGGCGTGCTCGCCGCGGTCATCGAGTTCATCCACACGGCCACGCTGCTGCACGACGACGTGGTCGATGAATCCGACCTGCGGCGCGGGCGGCCCACCAGCAATGCGGCATTCGGCAATGCCTCCAGCGTGCTGGTCGGCGACTTCGTGTATTCGCGCTCGTTCCAGATGATGGTCGACGTCGGCAACCTGCGCGTGATGCGGATCCTGGCCGACGCCACCAATCGGATCGCCGAGGGCGAAGTGCTGCAGCTGATGAACATCCACGATCCGACCGTCGACGAGGCACGCTATCTGCGCGTGGTCGAGTGCAAGACGGCCACACTGTTCGAGGCGTCGGCCCGGCTCGCTGCCGTCCTGTGCGCGGCCGAGCCCCCGCTCGAGCAGGCCTGCGCCCGCTACGGCGCGGCGCTCGGAACCGCCTTTCAGATCATCGACGACGTGCTCGATTACGACGGCGATCCGCACGAGATCGGCAAGCGGGTCGGCGACGACCTGCGCGAGGGCAAGGCGACGCTGCCGGTGATCCATGCGCTGCGCCAGGCCAGTCCCGCCCAGCGCGCCCAGGTCGAACAGGCGATTCGCGACGGCCGCGGCGACTTTGCCCAGATCGCCCGCATCGTGCATTCGCACGGCTCGATCGAGTACGCGCGCCAGCGCGCCGAGCTCGAGTCGGCGGCGGCCACCGAAGCGGCGCATGCGTTGCCGCCGTCGGTTTTTCGCGACCGTCTGCTAGACTTGGTTTCGTTCGCTATGCGGCGCGACCGCTGAAGCATCCGGGCACGTGCTAGCGGTGTTCAGGGCGGCCTGTCATTGCGCGGGGTGTAGCTCAGCCTGGTAGAGTACTGCGTTCGGGACGCAGGAGTCGGAGGTTCAAATCCTCTCACCCCGACCAGCTTGCGGCAAGCTCCGCTCCGAAGAGCAGCACAAGCGTCGCTCTTGAGTTGGAACACTTTCCGCTCTGGGCCCAGATCGCCGCGCTCGTTGCGCTGCTGCTGATCTCGGCCTTTTTTTCGATGGCCGAGACCGCGATGATGGCGCTGAGCCGGCTGCGGCTGCGCCACCTGGTCCGGCAGGGCAGTGTCGCGGGCCGGCGCACGCAGCAGCTGCTGGACCGCACCGACCGCCTGCTCAGCGTGATCCTGATCGGCAATTCGTTCGCCAACGCCGCGATCACGGCCCTGTTCACCGCGCTGACCCTGCAGTACTTCGGCAACGGCCACTGGAACCTGGCGATCGCAACCGTATCGATCGCCTTCACGATCCTGGTGTTCTCCGAAGTGACGCCCAAGGTGATCGGGGCCAGTTACCCGGAGCCGCTGGCGCTGTTCTCCAGCGCGATCCTGAAGGCGCTGTCCTGGCTGGCGACGCCCGCGGTATGGTTCGTGAACCTGTTCGTGCACGCCATCCTGCGGGTCTTGAGGATCCCCGGGGCCGGTGCCATCACCTCGACCCGCCTCACGCCCGAGGAAATGCGAACCGCCGTGCTGGAAAGCGGCAGCTTCATCCGCGGCAAGCACCGCACCATGCTGCTGAACCTGTTCGACCTGGAGCAGCTCACGGTCGACGACGTGATGGCGCCGCGCGCCGCCATCGAGGCGCTGGACATCGAGCAGCCGATCCTGGTGCTGATCGACCAGCTGACGTCCTGCTACCACAACAAACTGGTGGTGTACGAAGGCGACATCAGCCGCGTGCTGGGCGTGCTGCACGTGCGAAAGCTGCCGGCCGTTCTGACAGCCGGGCCGCTCACCCACGAGGCGATCCGGGAGCTGCTGGCGGCTCCGTATTACGTGCCCACGGGCACCTCGCTGCTGCAGCAGCTGCAGATGTTCCAGGAGAACCGGCAGCGCCTCGGCCTGGTCGTGGACGAATACGGCGAGCTGGTCGGCCTGGTGACGGTCGACGACATCGTCGAGGAAATCGTCGGCGAGTTCACCACGCCGGCCCCGGGCACCGGCCAGTCCGGGCTGCGCTGGGGGCCGTCGGGCCAGATCGTGGTCGACGGCGCCGTTTCGCTGCGGCTGCTGAACCGGCGGCTGGGATTGTCGCTGCCGCTGGACGGGCCCAAGACCCTCAATGGGCTGATCCTGGAGCAACTGGAACAGATCCCCGATGGGCCGTGCTGCCTGCGCCTGCCCGGCTGCGTGCTCGAGATCGTCCAGGTGCAGGATCAAGCAGTCCGCAGCGTGCGGCTGATCCGCACCGCGAGCGGCTGACCCCGCCCGCCCCCGCCTTTCGGCTTGCCCACGCCCCCATTTTTGGGATTTAAGCTTTACAATTCCGGGGCCTACGGGCAGCATCTTTCGGTTTAGAGCGCGTGGGTGAGCGCGCTAATCTTCGTCTGCCGCCTTACGCCCACGATGTCCGCCGTCACCCAAGGTCCGTCCGCCGCCGCTGGCGCTCTAACCGGGCTTGCCCGCGCACTGGTCCAGCAGGGCCGTTTGCGCCCTGACCGGGCCGAGGCGCTCGCGCGCAAGGCCACCCAGAGCAACACGCTGTTCATCGACGAGCTGGTCGGCATCGGCGAGACGATCGGGCTGTCGCCGACCGCGATCGCCCGCTTCGCCGCCGAAACCTTCGGCCATCCGCTGTTCGACCTGTCGGCGATCGACGGCGAGCAGCTCCCCAAGGACACGATCGACAAGAAGCTGGTCGGCTCGCTGCGCGTGCTGGCGCTGCGCAAGCGCGGCAACCGGCTGGCGGTGGGCGTTTCCGACCCGACCAACTACCAGGCGCTGGACCAGATCAAGTTCCAGACGCAGCTGGCGGTCGACATCGTCGTGGTCGAGCACGACAAGCTGGTCCGGCTGATCGAGTCGACCACGCAGAGCGCTTCGCAGTCGCTCGAGCGCCTGATCGACGATGACGTCAGCTTCGAGGACCTGCTGGCGGAAAGCCCGGAACAGGCCGAAGAGACCTCCTCGGCCGACGTCGACGATGCGCCCGTCGTCCGCTTCCTCCAGAAGCTGCTGCTGGACGCGATCAGCGACGGCGCCTCGGACCTGCATTTCGAGCCGTACGAGAAGTTCTACCGGATACGCTTCCGCGTGGACGGCATCCTGCGCGAGGTCGCGCAGCCGCCGCTGGCGATCCGCGAGCGGCTGGTCACGCGGATCAAGGTGATCTCGCGGCTGGACATCTCCGAAAAGCGCGTGCCCCAGGACGGCCGGATGAAGCTCGGGTTGACCGGCCAGCGCGCCATCGACTTCCGGGTCAGCACGCTGCCCACGCTGTTCGGCGAGAAGATCGTGATGCGGATCCTGGACTCGTCGCAGGCGAAGATGGGCATCGAGTCGCTCGGCTACGAGCCGGATCAGCGCGAGGCGCTGGTGAACGCGATCAAGCGCCCGTACGGCATGGTGCTGGTGACCGGCCCGACCGGCAGCGGCAAGACGGTGTCGCTGTACACCTGCCTGAACATGCTGAACCAGCCCGGGGTGAACATCTCGACCGCGGAGGATCCGGCTGAAATCCAGCTGGCGGGCATCAACCAGGTCAACGTGAACGAGAAAGCCGGCCTGACGTTCGCCAACTCGATGCGCTCCTTCCTGCGCCAGGATCCCGATATCATCATGGTGGGCGAGATCCGCGATCTGGAAACGGCCGACATCGCGATCAAGGCGGCGCAGACCGGGCACATGGTGATGTCCACGCTGCACACCAACGATGCGCCCTCGACGTTGAGCCGGCTGGCCAACATGGGCGTGCCCAGCTTCAACATCGCCTCGTCGGTGATCCTGATCACGGCGCAGCGGCTGGCGCGCCGGCTGTGCGCCTGCAAGCAACCGGCCGACCTGCCGCCCGAGGGGCTGCTCGCCGCCGGTTTCACGCAGGCCGACCTGGACGGCACCTGGCAGCCGTTCCGGCCGGTCGGATGCGACCGCTGCAAGGGCTCCGGCTACAAGGGTCGGATCGGGATCTACGAGGTGATGCCGATCTCGGAGGAAATCCAGCGGCTGATCCTGAAGAACGCCAGCGCGATGGACATCGCCAAGCAAGGGCAGCGCGAAGGGGTCCGCAACCTGCGGATTTCCGGCCTGTGGAAAGTGAAGCAGGGCATGACCTCGGTCGACGAGGTGCTCGGCTGCACTAACGACTGAAAGCAACGGAGACAGCCAGATGGCAACCGGCGTGATTGCGCGGCCACGCGAGACGGTGCGCGAGTTCCTGTACCTGTGGGAGGGGCGCGACAAGGCCGGCCGCGTGGTCCGCGGAGAAATGCGGGCCGGCGGCGAGTCGGTGGTGGCGGCCTCGCTGCGGCGGCGCGGCGTGCTGGCCACCAAGATCAAGAAGCAGACGCTGCCGCGCGGACGCAGGATCTCGGCCAAGGACCTGGCCCTGTTCACGCGCCAGCTGTCGACGATGCTCAAGGCGGGCGTTCCGCTGATGCAGTGCTTCGACATCGTCGGCCGCGGCCACTCCAACCCGTCGATGTCGCGGCTGCTGAACGACATCCGCAGCGATGTGGAGACCGGAACCAGCTTGAACCAGGCCTTTCGCAAGTACCCGCTGTACTTCGACGCGCTGTTCTGCAACCTGGTCGCGGCCGGCGAGCAGGCCGGTATCCTGGAAACGCTGCTGGACCGGCTGGCCACCTACCAGGAAAAGACGATCGCGCTGAAAGGCAAGATCAAGAAGGCCCTGTTCTACCCGACGACCATCATCCTGGTCGCGATCCTGGTGACCTCGGTGATCATGATCTTCGTGATCCCGGCCTTCAAGCAGGTCTTCACCAGTTTCGGCGCCGACCTGCCGTGGCCCACGCAGATGGTGATCAGCACGTCGGACTTCGTGCGCGCCTACTGGTACGTGCTGCTGTTCGGAACCGTCGGCGGCTTTTACGTGCTGTACCAGTCGTGGCGGCGCTCGCCCGCGGTGCAGATGGCCGTGGACCGCTTCCTGCTGCGCCCGCCCGTCATCGGTCAGCTGATCCTGAAGGCGACGGTGGCGCGCTGGACGCGCACGCTCGCCACCACGTTCGCGGCGGGTGTGCCGCTGGTGGAAGCGCTCGATTCGGTCGGACCGGCCTCGGGCAACGCGGTCTACAAGGACGCGACCCGGCAGATCCAGGCCGAGGTCAACATCGGCACCAGCCTGGCTCAGGCGATGCAGAACTCGGGCGTGTTCCCTCCGATGGCGGTCCAGATGACCTCGATCGGCGAAGAGTCCGGATCGCTGGACACGATGCTGTCCAAGGTGGCCGACTACTTCGAGCGCGAGGTCGACGAAACGGTGGATGCACTGGCCAGCCTGATCGAACCGCTGATCATGGTCGTGCTCGGCGGCATCATCGGCAGCATCGTGGTGGCCATTTACCTGCCGATCTTCAAGCTCGGCCAGGTCGTCTGATCACCGTGGAGTCGCCTCGCTGATCCGACCGCGCTTTGGATCCTGATTTCCGGCCGCTGTTTCCCTGGATCGCTGCGGTCCTCGGGCTGGCGGTCGGCTCGTTCCTCAATGTCGTGGTGCACCGGCTGCCGCGCATGCTGCAGGCCCAGTGGAAGGCGCAGTGCGCCGAACTGCAGGGCCAGCCTGCGCCCGAGGCGGCGCGCTACAACCTGTGGGTGCCGCGATCGCAGTGTGCCTCCTGCGGGCACGCGTTGAGCGCGGTCCACAACATCCCGCTCATCTCGTATCTGGCGCTGCGCGCACGGTGTGCTTTCTGCGGCGCTGCGATCTCGGCACGCTACCCGGTGGTCGAGGCGCTGACCGCCGTGCTGTTCGCCTGGGTTGCGGCGCATTTCGGCTGGTCGGCTGCCGGCGTCGCGGGCCTGATCCTGACCGCCTTCCTGCTGACGCTGGCCGCGATCGACGCCGACACGACGCTGCTGCCCGATGACCTGACCCAGCCGCTGCTGTGGCTCGGCCTGCTGATCAATCTGCGCTCGACCTATGCGCCGCTGCCGGAGGCGGTGATCGGCGCGGTGGCCGGCTACCTTTGCCTGTGGGCGGTGTACTGGGTGTTCAAGCTGGTCACCGGCAAGGAAGGCATGGGCTATGGCGACTTCAAGCTGCTGGCGGCGCTCGGAGCCTGGCTCGGCTGGAAGATGCTGCTTCCCATCATCCTGATGTCCTCGCTGGTGGGGGCGCTGGTCGGCCTGGGGCTGATCGTGCTGGCGCGCCGCGGCCGCGAGATACCGATCCCGTTCGGTCCCTACCTGGCTGCCGCCGGGTTCCTGATCCTGCTGTATGGAGACCGCGTCGCCCCGCTGGTGGGCTTGAGGTGAGCGGGAGCCCGAACGGGCCAGGCGGGGTTGCGATGCCTGGGCCCCTGACGATCGCGCTCACCGGGGGAATCGGATCCGGCAAGTCGACGCTGGCCCGGATGCTGGCCGAGCTCGGCGCCGGCCTGATCGACCTGGACGCGATCGCGCGCGAACTGACCGCAGCCGGCGGCGCCGCCATTGGGGCGATCCGCGCCGAGTTCGGCCAGGCCGCGCTCGATCCCAGCGGCGCGCTCGACCGCGCCCGCCTCAGGGCCCGGGTGTTCGCTGAACCGCAATCGCGCGCACGCCTCGAAGCGCTGCTGCACCCGATGATCTGGCAACGGGCACGGCAGACGGCCGACGCGCTCGCGCCCGGCGTTGCGTACTTGCTGTTCGAGGTGGCGCTGCTGACCGAGGCGAGCGCGCGCGCGCAGCGCTTCGACCGCATCGTGGTGATCGACTGCCCGGTCGAGCTGCAGGTTGCGCGTGCGTTGCAGCGCGGCCTGCTCGATCCGACCGAAGTGGCCGCGATCGTGGCCGCGCAGCCGAGCCGCGGCGCGCGGCTGGCGCTGGCCGACGACGTCGTGTTCAACGGCGCCAGCCTGGCGGCGCTGCAGGAGCGGGCGCACCGCCTGCATGCGCTGTACTGCGCGATCGCCTCGTCGCGCAGGGGCGTGTGATATCTTCGAACCGGCATCTTCGCCCGCGCCGATGGAGCAGCTCCAGGAAGTCCTGTACGAATACCCGTTCACCGAGCGGGTGCGTACCTTGTTGCGCCTGGAGGATCTGCTCGAGAAGCTGAACTACTTCTGCGCGCAGGAGCACAGCTTCTGCCACCACACCGCGCTGCTGACGCTGTTCGAGGTGCTCGAGGTCACGTCGCGGTCGGACCTGAGAAACGAGCTGCTGCAGGAACTGGAGCGCCACAAGCAATCGCTGCTGTCGCTGCGCAACAATCCCCAGGTCGCCGAGAACGTGTTGAATTCCGTGCTGGCGCAGATCGAAGCCACGCAGTCCGGACTGAGCGCCACCACCGGCCGCGCCGGTCAGCATCTGCGCGACAACGAATGGCTGATGAGCATACGATCGCGCGCGATCATCCCGGGCGGGACCTGCGAGTTCGACCTGCCGTCCTACCACGCGTGGCTGATGCGGCCGCCGGCCGAGCGCGTCGCCGATCTGAAGACCTGGGTCGGGCCGCTGGCGCAATTCGACGAGGCGCTGGCCATCGTGCTCAAGCTGCTGCGGGAAAGCGCGCAGCACAGCGCCCGCATCGCGCCGGCGGGCTCCTTCCAGCAGATGCTGCAGGGACGAACCTATTCGCTGCTGCAGGTGCGGCTGGACAAGTCGCTGGGGGCCATACCCGAGATCAGCGCCAACAAGTACATGCTGTGGATCCGGTTCACCACCGCCGGCAGCGATCTGAAGCCGCGCCCGATCGAACGCGACATCCAGTTCGATCTGGCGCTGTGCTCGTTCTGAGTCGGGGCTGCTCAGCGGTCCGGGCGAGGCTGGCGATGGCGGCGGTGCAAGTGAAGTGTCCGGCCTGCGGGGCGCCGGTGCCGTGGACCGAATCGAGCCGGTTCCGGCCGTTCTGCTGCGAGCGCTGCCGCATCATGGACCTCGGCGCGTGGGCGGCCGAACGGCACCGGATCGCGGGTGAACCGGCCGACGGCCCGCCCGATGCCGGCGCTGAGCCGCCCCCCGCAGCCACCGAGGACGAGGCTTAGAGGCGCGGCGGCCGGCTGGCCGCGGCCGCGATCCGAAGCGGATCAGCGGTGAACATCGCGATACGCGAGCATGTCGCCCAGACGCTGCTCCCTGGCATCGTCGTAGCCGCAGCGGTCGTCCCAGGTGGCCGGGTTCTCGTAGGTGCCGAACAGCATGTCCCACCACACGATGTCGCCGTAATTGTTTCTATGCTTTCCGTACTGATGGTGGATCCGGTGCATCTCCGGACGCTGGAAGAACCACCCGACCCAGCGCGGGGTGCGCACGTTCGTGTGGTAGAAGAACTCGCCCAGCGCGGTGCACAGCGTGTAGATGGCACCCGCCTGCGGGCTCAGGCCGAAAAGCCCGTACACCAGCACGCTGCCGATGACCGAGTTGACGATCATCTCGCCAGGGTGCTTGTAAAAGGAGGTGCTCACCTCCAGGCGCTGCGCGCTGTGATGAATCTGGTGAAAGGCAACCCACAGCCAGGCTGATTCGTGCCGTGCGCGGTGCCACCAGTAAAAAACGAAGGTCGCGGTGACGTACGCGAGCAGGCCACCCGCCCACGCCGGTACGGTCGCCGCGAGGTGCAGGACGGCTGCGCCGCGCAGCCAGCGCTCCCACGTGAATCCGGCCA
>DATKFG010000020.1:0-26563 GCA_035511515.1 Burkholderiaceae bacterium
GTCGCCCCTCGCCCGCGCAGCGGGAGAGGGGAGGGGGTGAGGGTCACGGCGCCTGCACCACGCGGTTCTTACCCGCCTTCTTGGCCTCGTACAGGCTGGCGTCGGCACGGCGCATCAGCTGCTCCAGCGACTCGGCCGGTCGCCACTGGGCGACCCCCGCGGAGAACGCCAGGATCAGGCGTTCCTGATCGAACTGGAACGGGCGGCGCGCCAGTTCGCGCTGCAGCCGTTCGATCGTCTCGACGCCGTCCTGCACCGAGCAGGCCGGAAACAGCACGCCGAATTCCTCGCCGCCGGTGCGGGCCGTCAGATCGGTCGGCCGCATCGTCGCATGTACGGTCGTGACGAAATGGACCAGGGCCCGGTCGCCGGCCACATGCCCCAGCGTGTCGTTGATTCGCTTGAAGTTGTCCAGATCCATCATGGCCAGCGTCAAGGAAGAGCCATAGCGCAGCGCGCGCGCGCTCTCGACGCGGAAGGCGTGTTCCAGTCCGCGCCGGTTCAGGGCGTTGGTCAGCGGATCCTTCTGCACCAGCGTGGAAACCTCGCTCAGCTGGTGTTCCAGCTGTGAAACGCGCGCCTCGTACACCTCCACCTTGTTGCGCGCCTCGGCCAGCTCGTCACGCGAGGCCCGGATCTGGTCGCGCACGACCTGCGTGTCGTCCAGCAGCCCGTGCACGATGCGCGACAGTGCCGCCAGATCGGGCGATTGCTGCAGCTGCTGCTGATACGTGCCGACCCGGTCGTTGAAGCGTTCCGCGCTGGTGCCCATCTCGCCGACCCGCTCCAGCAGCGTTGTCAGCATCTCGGTCAGGGCCACTTTGGCTTCATGCAGGCCGCGTCGCGCCACCGTCTGCTGCGCAATCAGCGCGGCCAGGCGCCGCTCGGCCGCCGCGATCTGCCCGGAACGCACCGGCCCGGCCAGCAGAGCCCGGACCGGTTCGAGCTGGTTGACCAGCCACGCCTCATCCGGCGCCAGCTGCTTGAGGTTGTCGCACAGCAGACTGAGCAGCCGCTGCAGGCCAGCGCGGACGCGCTGCTCCTCGCCGATTTCGCGTTCGATCGCCAGCATCCAGTCGGTCAGCGCCGGCGCCGGCAGCGCCTCCCCCGGCCCCGATCCTTCCGCCTGCGCCAGGCACTCGCGCAGCTTTTCACGAGCCGGATCGGCCTCGCTGCACGCCTGCTCCAGCGCCCGCAGGCTGCGCAGCGCCAGCCCCTGCCAGGCCCGGGCCCGCTCGGTGGCCCCGGCCATCGCGTCGGCCGGGTCGTGCCGCGCTGCGGTGCGGGCCGCACCCGCGGCGTCGCCCAGCGCCGGCGGCCGCGGCGGCTCGGCCGGCTCGGGCAGCGCCATTGACGCCGCCGCGCCGGCAGTCTGCGGCGCCGCCACAGCCGGTCCCCAGGATTCGACCAGACGCTGCAGGCGCTCCAGCGCAAGGGAAGGATCGCTGGCGGCCGCGTCGATCACGTGAGCGATCGAATCGAGCTTGCGGGCGCGCGTCCAGTTCGAGTGCAGCACGTCGGACTGTTTCAGAATCGCCAGCACCATCGAGGGCCAGGCGTCGACCCCGTTTCCGGGCCTTCGCGCGAGCGCCCGATCGATCGCTTCGCGCGCCGCGCTCCACTGCTGCCGTTGAGCCGCCCGCAGCATCTGGGCCGCTTCCTGCTGCGACATCCTGCTCTGGCGCACCAGGTCGGCTCCGACATCCTTCAATACACCGGCCAGGCCGGTACCGCGCGGCTGGACTCCGGCGCTTTCCCAGAACGCATCGGCGAAGGTCTCGGGCGTCGGAACGACCTTGCGCTCGGCCAGAAGTTTCAACGCGCGCCGCGCCGCCTCGGCATCGCTCACCGGCTGCAGCCCCGGCTCGTTCGGTTTCACCGCCCGGACCTTTCGTCGTTGCCGGCGCCCCGCGGGCGGCACGGGATCACATCGGACCGCCAATCGGACTGCTCGCCGCGCGCGAGCAATTGCGCAAACCCGCTCGCCGACACCGGCTGCGAGAACAGGAACCCTTGCATGAAGCGGCAGCCGCGGTCGGCCAGGCTGTGCATCTGGGCGGACGTCTCGACGCCTTCGGCCACCACGTTGAGCCGCAGCCCGTGCCCCATCGCAACGATCGCGGCCACCAGCGCAGCGCTGGCGCGACTGGTCTCCAGCTCGCCGACGAATGTGCGGTCGATCTTCAGGATATCGATCGGCAGCCGCTTCAAGTACGACAGCGATGAATAGCCGGTTCCAAAGTCGTCGATCGACAGGGACAGGCCCAGAGCCTTCAGCGCACGCAGCTGCGGCAGCACCGCGTCCAGGTTCCTCATCATCGCCGTTTCGGTTATCTCGAGCTCCAGCAACCCCGGCGCGATGCCGTGCGCGCGCAGGCACGCCTTCAGGGGCGCGATCAGGTTGCCGCGCTGCAGGTGGTGGCCGGAGATGTTCACGGAGACCGGGATCGGTCGCAGTCCGCCCTGGTGCCAGGCTTTCAGCTGCCGGCAGGCCTCCTCCAGAGCCCACTCCGTGATCGGAACGATCAGCCCGGAGTCCTCGGCCGCCGGGATGAAGTCCGAGGGCATCACCACCTCGGTGTCGCGCTGCCAGCGCATCAGCGCTTCGGCCCCGACGATCAGGCCGCTGTCCACGTCGATCTTGGGCTGGTACAGCAATCTGAGCTGTTGCAGCCCGATTGCGCGGTGCAGGTCCGACTCGAACTTCCATTGGGCGCGCCGCGTGGTGTTCAGGCGCTCCACGTAACGCAGGCAGCCGCTGCCGCCGCGCTCCTCGAGCGCTCGCACCGCCAGGTCGGCCCGGCTCAGCAGGCCGTCGACGCCGTCGCCGTCGACCGGGAACACGACGGCACCGATCGAGGCCGTGATGAACACTTCCTGGCCGTCGGCCTCGAACGGCTGCTGGAATGCGTCCAGCGCGTGGCCGGCGACCCGATCGAGCTGCGCCTCATCGCGCAGGTCCGGCAACAGCGCCGCGAATTCGTCGCCGCCGACGCGCGCCACGCGGGGCCGGCCGGCCGCGTGGACCGTCTCGGCGGCTTCGCCCGTCTCGAGCGAGCGCCGGCGGGGCGGATCGGCGCGGTCCTCGCGGCGCAGAACGCCGCGCAGGCGGCGCGAGATCTCCTGCAGCAGCTGGTCGCCGGCGCGGATGCCCAGCGAGTCGTTGATATGGCGGAAGCGGTTCACGCCGATCAGCAGCAGTCCGACACGCGCGCTGCGCTCGCGCGCGCGCTGCAGCTCCTCATCGAAGATCTCGTGGAAGTGGCGCCGGTTGGGCAGACCCGTCAGAAGGTCGAAATTGGCGAGCTGGCGAATCTGGTCGGCCGCCAGCCGATCTCGCGTCACATCCTGCACGGCGCCGTGGGCTGCCACCAGGTTCTGGCCCGGATCGAATTCCAGCGCAGCTTCGATGCGCAGGATCCGGACGGTGGCGTCGAGTCCGCGCACCCGGCATTCGAAATTCAGCGTCGGGCGATCGGGACCGGCGCCGCGCAGCAGCCGATCGATGCGCAGGCGGTCACGCGCCGCCACCCGCTGCCAGATCTGCTCCAGGGGGACTCCGCCCGGCTGCGCGGTCGCACCGATCAGGCTCCAGGCCTCGTCCGACAGCTTGATGCGGCGCGGACCGACTTCCCAGCGCCAGCTTCCCAGGCGCGCGATGCGCTGGATCTTCAGCAGGTCAGCACGATTGCGAACCAGCTCCTCGCGCACGCGCGAAGAGCGGGTCAGGTAGCGCAGCCGCTGCGACAGCAGCGTCCAGCGCCCCGGTGTCTTCACGAAAAAATCGGTGGCACCCGCGTCGTAGGCCCGCCCGATCGATTGCTCATCGTCCAGCCCGGTGAGCATCACGACGGGCACGTGCGCGCCGCCCGGCAGGCGGCGCAGCTGCTCGCAGGTCGCAAAACCGTCCAGATCGGGCATCACCGCGTCGAGCGCAACCACCTGCGGCCGCTCCCGCTCGAACAGCTCCAGCGCCCGAGCGCCGCCGTCGGCCTCGATCACGCGCCAGCCGCGCTCGGCCAGCCCCGCGGCAGTCAGCATGCGGACGATCGAATCGTCGTCCACCAGCAGCACCGTGCCCTCGCCAGCGGCGACAGTCTCGGCCTCCGCAAGCGAGGCGGCCAGCTCCACGATCGCGGGTTCGACCGGTTTCATGGTCCGGCCGCCCCCAGCGCGTCCTGGCGCGGCCGTGCCGATGCTTCCAGCCCGGTGCGTTTGCGGCGCCGCTCGCCGGCCTGCCACAGGTCGGTGTGGATCGCCTCGATCAGCTCGACCATTTCGACCGATGCCTCGATGCGATGATCGGAGAAGAATTCGATGAACGCGGGGGTGGCGGCGTCGGCCGCGATCGGTATCACGAACCCGCTTTTCAGGCCACTCTGCACGGCCAGGTCGCGCCGCGCCCAGCCGTCCAGCCGCGCCAGGTCCGTCACCCAGTGCGGCATCCCGGTGGCGTCGGCCCGGCCGATCAGGCCGTGCGCTGATCGATCGGCGGCCGCGTCCTCGCTGGCCGTAATGAATCGTGCAAAACGCTCGCGCTCGGTCACAAACCAGACCGAGCGCCGTACCCGCTCGCCGGCCGCCTCACCGGTGAACAGCACCCGCCCGATCGGCCAATCCAGGTATCCGCCCAGTTCCTCCAGCGCCCGCTCCAGGACCTGATCGAGCCTTTCGCATTCCAGGGCGGCCGTGGAAAGATCCCGCAGCAGGCGCATCAGCGCGTAACGACGCTGCAGCTCCAGGCTGTTCTGCAGCTCGTCCAGATGCAGGCCCTTGAGGCGCTCGAGCTGCGCCAGCAGGGCATCGGTCATCGCCTCGAACGAGGCCACCAGGTTTTCCGATTCGTTGCGGCCGCGCGCCACCGCCCGGCCGGTGTAGCGGACCGCCAGCTGCTCGGCGCGCGCCGAAAGGGTCTGCAGCGGCCGGTTAAAGTTCCGTGCCAGCAGCAGGCCGGCCAGCGCCGCAACCGCCAGGGTCAGCGCCGCGGCCCAGTCCGCCCGCACCGCCAGCGCATCGCGCAACGCAATCGAAAAAAGGACTGTCCCGCACAGGGTGGCGATCAGCACGGGCGCGAGCGGCCAGGGGTGGATCGAATCGGTGGCCGCAGCGCTCACCGTGGGACCGCCCGCGACCGGCAGCCGCCCTGGTCCGTCGGCGCTCGGGAACGGCAACGGTGCCTGCGACTCAGGCCGGCCGCAGGCCGTGTCGGTCCAGTTGCCGCCTGTGCCTGAATCTCGGATCATGGCTGTTGCGCGCGCACCTGCACCCGGAGCGGGCGCCCTAGACGTTTTTTCGACGGCGGCTGCCCGAACTTGATCGGCCCGGGTAGCGGAAAGGCGGCCAATTCGGGCCTTCGCGGGGGCACAATCGCAGGCGGTCGATCGCTTTTTGCGGTCCCCGTGACCCCGATGCCTGTTTCCTGGATGCTGCTGGGCGCACTGCTGTTCGGTGTCGTGGTCGGCCTGTTGGGCGCGTACGCGGTTCGCATGCGCCGGGCCGATCGCGAGCGTGCCGCGCTGCGGCGCGCGCTGGCGTCGTCGAACGACTGGTGGTGGCGCACCGACCCGGATCTGCGCGTGCTCGAGGCCGAGTCGGGCCGAGGCAGCCCGGCCGGCCTGGACCTGCAATCGCTGCGCGGCCATGCACCGTGGCAGCTCGGGGCCGGGCCGCAAGCCCCGCCTCCGCCACGTATCGCGGAGGCCGTGGCGCGCCGGGTGCCCTTTCACGATGTCGAGCTGGCGTTGACGGGCAGCGCCGGGGCGGCCTGGACGCTGCGGCTGAGCGGCGCCCCGGTTTATTCGGCCGTCGGAAGTTTCTGCGGATACGCCGGGGTCGCCAGCCTGTTGGCCGAGGCCGCGCTCAGCGCGGAGCGTGCCGTGTCACTGCAGGCGCGGATCCGGCAGCTGGAGACGGACAACGCGGCGCGGATGCAGCGGCACGAGCTGGCCGCGCGCGAACTGGAGAGCTTCGCATACTCGGTGTCGCACGACTTGCGCGCCCCGTTGCGCGTGATCGACGGCTTCGCCCAGATCGTGCTGGAAGACTACGGCGAGCGCGTCGATGCGCTCGGTCGCGAACATGTCAAGCGGATCGTGGCCGCCGCCGGGCGCATGAACGCGATGATCGACACGCTGCTGGAGATGTCCCGCATGACCGGCCGCGAGCTGCGCTTCGAGCGGGTCGATCTGTCCGAGACGGCGCGCCAGCTGATCGAGGAGCTGAAGGCGGCCGAGCCGGGCCGCCAGGTCCAGGTGGCGGTCCAACCCGGCCTGAGCATCGAGGGCGACCGCACCCTGTTGCGCCTGGTGCTGCAGAACCTGCTCGGCAACGCCTTCAAGTTCTCCGCCAGGACGCGCGATGCGCGCATCGAGTTCGGGCGCCGCCCCGACGGCGACCACGCGTTCTTCGTGCGCGACAACGGCGCCGGTTTCGATATGCGGTTCGCGGACCGCCTGTTCGGGGTGTTCCAGCGGCTGCATTCGCAGAGCGAGTTCGCGGGCACCGGCGTGGGCCTGGCCACCGTTCAGCGCATCGTGCGGCGGCACAGCGGGCGCATCTGGGCCGAGTCCGAGCCGGGCAAGGGCGCCACCTTCTTCTTCACGATGTGGGATCAGGCGGGCGGCCGCGCACAATCGAGTTGAGCCGGTTGGCGGCCTCGACCATCCGGGTCGCCAGCAGTTCGATGCTGACACCCTCGCTGCGCGCCTGCTCGCGCAGCGCCTGCAGGGCACGGGGCTGATCCAGGCGCAGCCGCTCCATCAAGATCCCGATCGCGATCGCCTCGTCGCGGCCCGCGACGGCGCCCGGAGGCGGGGCCGGACGGGCCGCCGCGGTCGGCATCGCATCGAGCTTGGCAAGCGCCGCGTTGACGGCGGGAACGACCTGGCGGATATCGATCGGTTTGACCAGGTAGCCCAGCGCGCCCAGCCGCGCCGTCTCGTCGACGATGGCCTGGTCGCCGAAAGCCGACAGGAACATGAATCCGGTCGACGTGTGCGATGCGAGGTAGCGCGCCACGTCCATGCCGGACTTGCCCTGCATCCGCATGTCCAATATGGCCAGCCGCGGCCGGTGGTTGCGCGCCAGCAGGATGGCATCGTCGCCGTTATCGGCCTCCAGCACCTCGAAGCCGGCCTGCCGCAGTCCGGCCACCACCGTGGCCAGCACCAGCCGGTCATCGTCGACTACCAGAATCCGCGTCGGTCGCGCCCCGATGGTCCTGTCGTTGGCCGCCCCTTGCATGTCGCGCTCCGTTTACATCAGGTCTTCGCGCACGGCCGGAGGCGACAGGTCCAGCGTGGCGATGACCCGGTCTTCCTTCTGCTCCAGCGACAGCTGGGCGCCGCGGCGCGGCAGCAGCGCCTTGACCAGGCCGAGGCCGGACACACCGGACGAGATTCGCCCCAGCTCGAAGCCCGCCGGCAGGCGGCCGGCGTTCTGGATCTGCACGGCCAGACCGTCGGCACGCGACTCGATGCGCACGTCCAGCGTCAGGTCGCGGCTCTCGCGGTACTTGATCGCGTTGGTGCCCAGCTCGTTGATCACCAGCGCCAGCGGGACCGCCTCACCTTCGGGCAGACCCCAGCGCCACAGCGCCGAGGCCGACGGTGCCAGTCGAACCTCGATCCCGAACATCAGCCCCAGGTTGTTGAAGATTCCCTGCACGACCCCGAGCACCGGCAGTGTGCCGCCCGCGCCGATCTGCAGGCCATGCACCTGGGCGATGGCCTGGATCTGCCCCGCGATCTCGTTCAGCTGCGTGGCGACCTCGGGCTTGCCGCTGGCCATGTGCTGCAGCAGTCCGGCCACACCCTGCAGATTGTTCTTGATCCGGTGGTGGACCTCGCGCACCAGGATGTCGCGCTGCCGCACCGCATCCTCCAGCCGCTGCTGCTCGGCGGCCATCCGCTGGGTCACGTCCTCGGCCACGCCGAACACCCGCAGCAGGCCATCGTGCATCCGGGCCGGATTCAAGCGGACGCTGATGGTGCGCACGCCGCCGGCCGGATGATCGACCCGCACCGTCAGTTCGGCCGGCCGCAACCGTCGCAGGCCGGCGATCAGGCGCGGCAGCTGGCGGCCCAGCTGCGCGGCGTCGTCGAAGTAAACGTGGCGCAGCGCGTTGCGCGGGTTGTCCATCAGCTCCGACGCCGGCGCCCCGACCAGCTGCGCGTAGCGCGAATTGACGTAAATGACGTGGGTCAGGTCGGCATTGGCGATGAACACCAGCTGATCGATGTTCTCGGCGAACTGGCGAAAGCGCGTTTCGGTCTCGCGCAAGGCGGTCTCGGCGCGCACCTCGTCGGTCAGATCGTCGACGATCGACATTACGTACCCGGCCGACCGCTGCCCGTGTTGCTCGTCATCGAACACCGGGACCACGCGCTGATTGACGATCAGGGTGCGGCCGTCGGCCCGCAGCATCACGTCGCGCGGCCGCTCGATCTGGCGGCCGTCGGCGATCGCCTTGCGATCCATTTCGCGGTACAAGTCGGCGAACTGGCGGCCGTACACCTCGTGCCAGGTCCGCCCGATCACCTGTGACCGGGCCAGCCCCGTCATCGCCTCGCCGGCCCGGTTCAGGCTGACGAACCGGCCGGTCTTCACATCGCGCACCGACACCAGGACCGGCAGGTTCTCGATCACCAGGTCCAGGTAATTGCGCACCGAGCGCAGCTCGTCCTCCGAGCGGTGGCGAGCGTCCACGTCCATCAGCGCCACGATCACGCCGCGTTCGGGCACGCCCTCCTCGAACGGCCGCACGTTGCCGGCGCACCAGAAAACCGAGCCGTCGGCACGGCGCATCTGGTGCTCGAAGGTCGCAGCGGTTCCCTCCGCGGCGCCGATCCATTCGGCCTGGGCGGCGCGCCAGGCCGCCGGATCGGCGAACAGCGCACCGAACTGCAGCTCCTGCAGGTCGCGGGCCGAAAAGCCGAACATGCGCTCGGCGGTGGCGTTCGACTTCACGACCAGGTCGTTGGCCACGTACAGGATCGCGACCAGCGCATTGTCGAAGATCAGCTGCAGCTCGTTCAGCGCGGAACGCAATTCGCGCTCGGATCGCTTGCGCTCGTCGATATTGACGAAGGCGAAGATGTAGCCCAGCTCGGTCCGCTCCGGATTGACCGCCCGCCCCTGCACGGCCACCCAGATCGGCTCGCTGCGGCGCCGGTACAGCAACAGCTCGAATTCACAAGCGCCGGCCTCGCGGATCGTCTCGAACCGCTCTTCCAGACTGGCGAGCAGCATCCGGTCCGACGGGTGCCCAAACAGCTGGATCTGGTCGACCAGCGTGCTGGGCTCGCAGCCCAGCAGGTCCTCCATGGCCGCGTTGGCACGCAGCAGCCGTCCGTCCCGCACGAACAGCAGCCCGACCAGCGCCGTGTCGAAGATCAGGCGGCTCTCGGCCAGCAGGCTCTGCAGCTCGACCGCGGTGCTTGCGGCCGCTTCGCGCTGCTCGTGCAACTCGGTGACGTCCTGGAACGTGAAAATAGCCTCCACCGGCTCGCCGCCGGCCTCGGCGTCGTCCAGCGAGCGCGCCTGCACCAGGCACCAGCGCGGCCGCCCGTCGCGGTCGTACAGCACGACCTCGGCACTGGTGGTCAGGCCCGGCCGCACGGCCGGCAGCGCAGGAACGCCCTCGGGCACCTGACCGTCGCGCTGCAGGCACAGCTGCCACAACGACATGCCGATCGCCTCGGCGTCGGAGTACCCGAACATGCGGCAGAATTCCCGGTTGGCCAGCACGATCTGCCCCGCCTGCGTCTTGGCCACCCCGGTGCTCATCGTTTCCAGCAGCGACTGCTGCTCGCGCAGTGCCGTCCTGAGCTGCCCTTCGAACAGCTTCTGGTCGGTGAAGTTCTCCATCACCAGCAGATAACGGTGCGAGGCGTCGGCGCTTTCGAGCGCGCGCCAGCCCAGCTTGACCCAGACCGTGCGGCCCTCGCGGTCCAGCAGGCGGCGATCGGGCTCGGACACCATGGCGGCGCCGCCGGGCGGATACTCCATCAGGCGCTCGCGCTGCTTCAGACTGGCCACCACGTCGTCCGGGTGCGTCAGGCGCACCGGATCACGTCCGAGCAGATCGTGCTCGCGGTATCCGAGCAGGGCGCAGGCGGCGCGATTGGCGCGCCGTATCCGGAAGGTCGAATCCAGCTGCACGATGCCGACCGGACTCTCGTTGAAGATGGTCTCCAGGCGCTCGGCGTTCTCGGCGAGTTCGACCTCGATGCGCTTGCGGTCCGAGATGTCCCGCACCAGCAGGAATATGAATTCGCGCTCGCCGTGCTCGACCCGTTGCAGCACCAGGTCGACTTCGAACTCCGAGCCCAGCCGGGTCCGGTAGCGTGCTTCCCCGTGGAAGGCCCCGCGGTCCAGCAGCGCCTCGATCATCTCGGCCAGGCCCTCCTCGGTCAGGCTCGTATCGATCGAGCCCAGCCGCAGCCCGGTGAGCTGTTCGCGGCTGTATCCGAGCCAGGCCAGCGCCGTCTCGTTGGCATCGAGGATGGCGCCGTCGCGGCCGATCTCGAGCACCATTTCGCCGGCCGAATCGAGAGCCTGGCGCAGCGCGGCGAGCGAGGTCTCGGCAAACCGCTCGCGATCGAGCCGTTCGACGGTCAGGAACACGCCACTGAAGCGGCCATAGGGGCTGAACAGCGGCGTGCGCCGCTCGCGCACCCAGGGACGGTCGCCTCCGGCGAACTCGTACTCGACCTGCTGCGGCACGCGCACTTCGCCGTCGCGCATCCGCTCCAGCGAACGCATTACGGCCGGCTGCGAGGAGTGATCGAAGGCCTGGTCCAGGCGGCGGCCGAGCAGCTGGCCGACCTCGACACCGAGCAGCTGCGCCAGGTAGGCGTTGCAGCGCACATAACGCAGGTTGCTGTCGAGCACGGCCATCCCGATGCGCGCGCTGGACATCAGCGTCGACAGCATCGCGTCGGCGGCCCGGGTGGCGCGCAGGGCGGTGCGCGGCACCGTGACGTCGTGCACGATCGCGGTCAGGTGCGACGCCAGGCCGCTGTCATCGAGCTCGAGCACCAGGCGCACTTCGAAATTCTTGGAGCCGGTCGGGTGGGCGTAAGCGAATTTGAAGCTGCGCGTCTCGAGCGACTCGAAGGTCGCCGCCAGCTTGGCTTCCCACAGCGGCGCGTATTGCGTGAAGTGCTCGATCTGGCTGAGCGGACGGCCGATGAAGGCGCCGCGCGCAATCGCGGTGGCCCGCTCGATCGCCGGATTGGCATACACGACGATCAGGCGCCGATCGAAGCGCAGTACCGCATCGGGCAGCTCGTCGAACACGCTCGCCGGCGGATGCGATGCCTCGACCGGCTCGGCTTCGGGCACCTTCAGCCAGGCGGCCGCGCCCACCGTGTCGGTCACCGGGCGCGGCACGGGTTGCGACTCGATCGCCAGGGTGCGCACGCTGGAGGCAAGCTCGGGCGGGCCGGAGGGCTTCGGCGCCCGTAACCGGCTGCGATCAAATAGCGTTGAATCGGCCACGCCCTGCTCCAATCGCGCCACAGCCCGACCGCGATGCCTCGGCCGTCTGGCGCGAAGAATACCGGAACGAGGGCCCTACAGATAGTTGAAGAGCGACAGCTTGGAAACGGCCGAGTAGCTCTGCAGGGCCGCTTGATAGATGGTCTGCTGCTGCGCCATCTGGGTGGCCGCCTTGGCGTAGTCCAGATCCTGGATCGTGGACAGCGCGGAGTTGGCCTGCAGCGTACGGTCGCTGTTCAAGGTCGAATAGGTGCTGAGCTGCTGCAGCTGGCCGCCGACTTCGGCCTGTTTCAAGGTCACATGGTCCAGCGCCTGTCCCATCGAAGCGAGCGCCGTGCCGAGCGAGGTCTGCAGTTGCGCCGACGCAGCCGGTGTGTCGGCGGGCTGCTGCAACGCAGCGATCGCGTTGGCCATGGTCGTGAAGATCGACTGGTACCCAGCTGGTGCGACCGTGAACGAATCGCCGGCGAGCGGCGCCCCCGAGAGCTTGACCTGCAGGCCGTCGAAGGAGACCGTCGTGGGCGACGTGTAGGTGCCGCTGGTGACCGGCTGGCCCAGGGTCGTGTCTTGCACGTGATAGGTCGTGCCGGAGCCGCTGCCCGTGAAGCTGATCGTGTACTGGTCGCCGGTCAGCGCCGACGGATTGGCCACCGAGCCGGTATCGATCACGCCGGAGCCGGTGTTGCCGGCAGCGGCCGCGGTCACGAAGGCTCCGTTGCCGGGGCGGATCTTCTGGAATATGTCGTCGCCCGAAAATTTGATTTGCAGCTGCCGGTTCTGCGATACCTGGACCGATTGCAGCACGCTGTCGCCGCTGTACGTGACATTGTTGCCGGTCTGCGAGAAGGGCGGCCCCGACTGCTGCGACCCGGCGAACAGGTATCCGCCCTGACCGTCGGTGCTGTTGGCCAGACCCACCATCTGAGCGAGGTCGCCCTGCAGCCCCTGCGCCAGCGCCGCGCGCTGCGTATCCGAGTAGCTGGCGTCGCCGGCCTGAACCAGGCGCTGCTGTGCGTCCTGCACCAGGTTGACCAGGCTCGACATGGCCGAATCGGCCTGGTTCAACTGCAGCTGGCCTTCGGTCTGATTGTTCTGGTACTGGTTGAGCTGCGATACCGTGGTGCCCAGCGACGCCACGTTGGCGGCGCCGATCGGGTTGTCCGAGGGCGAATTGATCTGCTTGCCGGTGGACAGTTGCAGCTCGGTCTGCATCAACTGACTCTGGGCGTTGCTGATCGCCTGCTCGCCGTTCAGGAACATCGTGTAGGTGGAAACTCTGAGCATGGCCGTCGTATCCGTATGACGTGTCGGGTTGTACGCGCTGGATCAGGGCCTGGCGCAGGCCGCCTCAACCTGCCGCGGCAATGGTCAGGATCTGGTCGAACAGCGTCGAAGCGATCGAAACCACTTTGGCGGCCGCCTGGTACTGCTGTTGATACTGCAGAAGGGCGGCGGCCTCCTGGTCCAGATTCACGCCCGCCAGCGAGCTCTGAGCGTTCTGAGCGTTTTGCAGGATCATCTGCTGGTTCTGCTGATCGGCCTGCGCGTTGGCGGTCATCGTGCCCACCTGCGAGACCACCGCCGCATACCCCGTACCGAGCGAGGTACCGCCCACCACGTTGGCGTTCTGCAGCTGCCCCAGTGCCAGCGCGTTGGTGTTGTCCCCGGTGCCACCGATGTTGGCGCCCACGCTGACCGCGTCGCCCGTCTGCGGTGTCCCGAGCAGCGTCAGGCTCCATCCGTTGAACGCGATCGGCTGACCGGCGGTGTAGGTGCCCGAGGCAGTGGTCCCGGCGGTCGAATCGGTGATCGTGTAGTTGGTCGCACTGCTGAAGCTGATGCTGACCGAATCGGTCAGGTTCGCGTTTCGATTCGGTCCCGTGACCGACAGCGACGACACGCTCAAAGATCCGGTGTTGGTCGACGGAATCGAGGCTCGAATCGGACTGGCCGCCGCGATCTGCTGCGCCTGCCCGATCGCGACGGCCAGGTTGCTGGCACCGGTGCGGACCGGCTCGATCGTGAAACTGTCGCCGTTGGTGGCCGTGCCGCTGACGCTGAACGTGATGCCGTCGACCGTGGCCGGCGTGCCCGGCAGCGACGACAGCGTGGTCTGCTGGCCGTCGGACAGGCGCGTGAGTTGATACTGGCCGCCGACCACCTGCAGCCGGTAATCGGACGCCTGCAGCTGGGTGGTGTTGCTGAAGGTCGCCGTGACGGTCTCGGCGGGAGCGCCGCCCGACGTCGCATTGGTGGTGGACGCGATCACGGTCGGCGCCAGCGTGGAAAACAGGTTCACGCCAGCGGCGCCGTTCAAATCCTGGCCCAGCCGGCTTTGCTGGTTGAACTGCGACGACACCGCCACCGCCAGCAGGCCGATCTGGTTCTGCACCGCGGGAACGTCTTGCAGGCTGAACTGCATCAGGGCGCCGATGGCGCCGCCCCCGGTGTTGGTCGCACTCAACGGAACGATCGTGCTGCCCGCCTTGGTCCCGACCGTGATGTTCTGCGGATTGCTCGGATCCTGCCCCATCGCCATCTGGGTGATCTGGTCGCCGACCACCAGCGGCTGGCCGTCGGCCAGAAACACGTTGATCGAGCCGTCGCTCTGCGTCGTCGTGGTCACGCCGATCGACTGGTTCAGCGTCTTGATGGCCTGATCGCGCTGGTCGAGCAGCTGATTGGGCGATCCGCCCGCCGAGGTGGCCAGGGCGATCTGGTCGTTGAGCTTGGCGATCTGGGCCGTGGTGGCGTTGACGGTCGAGATCTGCTGGCCGATCTCCTGGTTCGCGCTTTGCTGCATCAGCTGCAGCTGGCCGTAGGCGTCGTTGAAGCTGGCCGTCATCTGCTGCGCCGACGACAGCACCGATTGCCGCACCGCCAGGTTGCTGGGCTGCTGGGTGAGTGTCTGAATCTGCGAAAAGAACTGGTTGACCACGGCGCCCAGGCTGCCGGTGGTGCTGGAAAACAGGTTGTTGACCTGGTTCAGCAGCGTGGCGTGCGTGTCGGCCTGGCTGGAGGCGGACTGGGCCAGATTGACCTGCTGGGTGAGCAGCTGGTCGTATTGCCGCTTGATGGTGTCGACGGCCACGCCCTGGCCGATGTAGTTGCCGCTGAGCCCCGTTTCGACCTGTGCCGTGAAATGGACGATCTCGCGGGAATAGCCCGGCGTGTTCGCGTTTGCGATGTTGTTGCCGGTCGTCTCCAACGCCGTATACGCGGCGTTCAGCGCGCTCGAACCGATTGAAAAGAGGCCCCCGGACATCTGCTTGCTCTCACCCTGCCGTCACGAATGACATCGGCAACCCCGGCCAAAGCTTGAACGGCCGGCTCATACCGTCCCTCCGACCGACGAGGCCGTTCGGATGACACGAGCCAGCTTTTCCGCATAGCCCGGATCGGTCGAATAACCCGCCTGCTGCATCCCGGAGGCAAAGCCGCCGGCCGTGCTGCTGGCCGCCACGGCGGCCGAGTAGCGCTGGTTTCGCCCGATCGTCAGTGCCCAGTCCTGGAATGCGGCCGCGTAACTGTCGTAGGCCCGGAAACTCTGAACGGTCCGGCTCGGCATAGCGCCGTCGTACTCGGTGGTGGCCACCTGGACCGCATGCCCCTGCCATCCCGCACCGGCCTTGATCCCGAACAGGTTGTAGCTGGGCGCGCCGTCGGCGCCGCGGATCTCGCGCTGCCCCCAACCCGATTCGAGCGCGGCCTGGCCCAGAATGAAACTGGCGGGCACGCCGGTGAGCTGCTGCGCGCGCACCGCCTCGGCCCAGTGCTGCCGCATGAAGGCGCGCTGGACCTCGGTGGAGACGCCCGGCCCGGACGGTGTCGGAGCCGGGGCCGAGGGGGCCGCAGCCCCCGGCTTACCCTCCGTAGCCTTGGCGGAGGAGGGAGCCGCGGCGGAGGCGGCCGCGTTCGGCAACGCGCGCGACAGCTGGCGCGCGATCATGTCCGACAGACCGGTGCCCTTGGATGCGATCTGCTGGGCGACCTGCTGGTCCAGCATGCCGCGGTACATGTCCTGTTCCTGCGAGTCGAGCAGGCCGGAACGCGGCGTCGCCTCGCGCATGCTCTTGAGCACCATCTGCATGTAGAGCGCCTCGAACTGCGTGGCGACTTTCTTGGCGGCCTGGCGCGGGTCGTCGCGGGCGGCGCGCTTGAGGTCCTCCAGCGAACGGGCGTCGGCGGCCAGGCCGCTTCCCACGCTTCCGATCTGGGAGCCAAGGCTGGCCTGATCCATCGGAGGCGGCCTAGATCACTTCCAGATCGGCGCGCAATGCGCCGGCTGCCTTCAGCGCCTGCAGGATCGCGACCAGATCGGCGGGATTGGCTCCCAGCGAGTTCAACGCCTTGACCACATCGGCCAGGCTGGCGGCCGAAGGCAGTTTCATCAGCACGCCACCGTCCTGCTTGAGCTGGATATCGGTCTTTTCAGTCACCGTGGTCTGGCCCGACGACAGCGGCCCCGGCTGCGACACGACCGGGGTGGAGGTGATCGTCACCGACAGGTTGCCGTGCGCCACCGCCGCCGGTTCCAGAGACACCGTGCGGTTCATCACGATGGAGCCGGTGCGTGCATTGACGATCACGCGCGCGGTCGGCGCGAGCTGCGCCACCTGCAGATTCTCCAGCTGCGCCATGAATCGCACGCGCCGGTCCGGATCGGTCGGAGCCTTCACGTCGATGACGCGGCCGTCCAGCGCGTGCGCCGTGCCTTCGCCCATTTCCGTGTTGATGGCGTCGGTCATCGCCTGCGCGGTGGAGAAATCGGTCGAATTCAGCTCCAGCGCGATCGCCTCGCCCTCCAGGAACGGCGAAGCCACAGCGCGCTCGACCGTGGCGCCGTCCGGAACCCGGCCCGCCGCCAGGTGGTTGATCTGCACCTTCGATCCGCCCTGTGCCGCCCCGGCGCCGGCGACCAGCACGTTGCCCTGGGCCACCGCGTAGATCTGGCCGTCGGCGCCTTTCAGAGGCGTCATCAGCAGGGTGCCGCCGCGCAGGCTGCGCGCGTTTCCGAGCGACGAAACGGTCACGTCCAGCTGCTGGCCGGGCCGCGCGAACGATGCCAGCTCCGCAGTCACCATCACCGCCGCGACGTTCTTCAGCTGCGGATTCGTTCCCGGCGGCAACGTGATGCCCAGCTGGGTCAGCATCGACTGCAGGCTCTGCACGGTGAACGGCGTCTGCGTGGTCTGGTCGCCGCTGCCATCCAGGCCGACGACCAGGCCGTAGCCGATCAGCTGGTTGCCCCGCACGCCCTGCACCGTGGCCAGGTCGCGGATCCGCTCGGCGTGCGCCGGTGCGACCAGGCACAGCGCGCACGCCAGTGCCCACGCGCGCCAGGCGTGTCGCCACGCCGGCAGGACCGATCGCGGCCGGTGCGCGTCCATCAGAACGGCGACCACGAGTTGAAAAAGCGCCCGAGCCAGCCCTGGATCTGAGCCTGCTCGATGTTGCCGCCACCGCGATAGTCGAGGCGTGCGTCGGCGACCTGGGCCGAGCTCACCAGGTTGCCGGGCTGGATCAGCACCGGGTTGACCACGCCGGAGAAGCGCAGGACCTCCGAGTTCTCGCGGATCCCGATCTGCTTTTCGCCCGCCACCATCAGGTTGCCGTTGGGCAGCACCTCGATCACGGTGACCGTGATGGTTCCGGTGAACAGCCCCGAAGACGAGGTGGCGCCGGTTCCATTGAAGGCGTTGTCGGTACTGGCGGTCGTGTTCAGGCCGTTCAAGCCCATCCCGAGCACGCCCTTGATCTTCGGTATCACGGCCGTGAGGCTGGCCTTCTTTTCGGTGTTCGAGGTGGCACTCTGGCTGGCATTGAGCGTCTCGTTGATCTGTATCGTCAGCACGTCGCCGATCATCCGCGGCCGGTAGTCCTCGAACAGCAAGATGTTGCCGCGCGGGCGGAAGATCGAACCGGTCGGGTGCTCGTACGGCGACTCCACCGGCTGCGGTCGGGCAGTCGTGGTGGCGACCTTGATCTGGTCGCGCGGAGAGGCGCAACCGCCCAGCACGAGGAGCGCTGCCGCGGCAACGAGCGCAGCGGTTCGAAGCAAAGCCATCGTCGTCGGTCCCCGCCGCTTACATCTGCGACAGGCGCTGGAGCATCTGGTCGGACGTCGAGATCGCCTTGGAATTGAGCTCGTAAGCGCGCTGCGTCTGGATCATCGAGACCAGTTCCTCGACCACGTTCACGTTGCTGGTCTCGACGTAACCCTGCTGCAGCGTCCCCAGGCCGTTGGTTCCTGCCGTGTTGGCGGTCGGCGTGCCGGACGCCGCCGTCTCCGAGAACAGGTTCTGTCCCTTCGATTCGAGCCCGGCCGGATTGATGAAGCCGGCCAGCTGAATCGCACCGACGTTCTGTGCCGCGGCCTGGCCCGGCAGCGTCACGCTGACGGTGCCGTCGGCGCCGATCGTGACCGACTGCGCGGTGGGCGGGATCGTGACCGCCGGGGTCAATGCGAATCCGGAATTGTTCACCAGCTGCCCGACCGCATCGATGTGGAAGCTGCCGTCGCGCGTATAGGCGATGGTCCCGTCGGGCATCTGGACCTGGAAGAAGCCATTGCCGTTGATCGCCATGTCGAACTGGTTGCCGGTCTGCTGCAAATTGCCCTGCGAAAAGATGCGCGGGGTCGCCACCAGCTGCACGCCGGTGCCCAATTGCAGTCCCGTGGGCAGCTGGGTCTGCTGAGACGAGTTGGCGCCGGCCTGGCGCAGGTTCTGGTACAGCAGGTCTTCGAACTCGGCGACCTGCCGCTTGTAGCCGTTGGTGCCGACGTTGGCCAGGTTGTTGGAGATGACGTCCAGCTGGGTCTGCTGGGCGTCCATTCCGGTCTTGGCGATCCACAGGCTTCTGATCATCGTTCGCTCCCTACGTTGATGGCGCAACCGCCGTCGGGTCCTTCGGTCAGGGGCCGACGACCGAGCTGGCCTTCTGCTCGTTCTGTTCGGCGGTGCTGAGCATCTTCATCTGCAGCTCGAACTGGCGCGAGGCGGCGATCATCCCGACCATCGCCTCCACCACGTTCACATTGCTGCCTTCCAGCGTTCCATCGGCCACCCTGACCGAAGCGTCGGTGTCGGCCGCAGCGCCGCTCTGGGTGCGAAACAGACCATCGGTGCCCTTGGACAGATCCGAGATCGGCGGGTTGACCAGCTTGAGCTGCCCGACATTGGTCGGAACCTTCGAGCTGGCGGCCTTGACCGAAACGGTGCCGTCGGTGGCGATCAACACCGATTGCGCGTCGGCCGGTATCGAGATCGGCCCGCCCGTGCCCTGCACCTGCAGGCCGTTGGGAAGCTGCAGCACACCGTCCGGTCCGACCTGCAGCGCGCCGTTGCGCGTGTACGCCTCCGAACCGTCGCTGGTCTGAACCGCGAGCCAGCCCTCGCCCTGGATCGCCACATCGAGCGTGCGTCCGGTCGCCGTCATCGGTCCCTGGGAAAAATCGGCCCCGGTGGTGGTTTCGACGGTGAACACGCGCGTGCCCGCCTGCGGACTGACGGCCGGCACGGCGCGCAGTCCCACGGTGTCGGCGCGAAAGCCGGTGGTGTCCGCATTGGCCAGGTTGTTGGCCAGCGTCGCCTGCCGCTCCAGCAGGTACTTGGCCCCAGACATTGACGTATATATCAGGCGATCCATATCGCTGGCTCGTAGATGGACAGACGCCTCGGCTTCGACACGGCCTCAGCCGGGGGCCGAAAAGCGGGAGGATGGGAACGAGGGGGCTGGGCTGGCCGCCTCGTGCTCCCCCAGCCGATGGTTACGGGATTGGCGGCGTCAATCATTTATCGATCAGCGCAGGTTCATCAGCGTCTGCTGAACCTGGTCCTCGGTCTTGATCGTCTCGGCGTTGGCCTGGTAGACACGCTGCGCGGTGATCATGTTGACCAGCTCGGTCGTGATGTCGACGTTGGAGCTTTCCAGCGCGCTCGACTGCAGGGTCCCGTAGCTGCCGGTTGACGGCGCGCCGATCAGCGGCTGGCCCGAGCTGGAGGACTCGGCCCACTGGTTGCCGCTCAGCGCCGCCAGACCCTGGGGGTTGATGAAATTGGCCAGCGCGATCTGCGCCTGGTCACGCGTCTGCCCGTTGCTGTAGCGGCCCTGGATGGTGCCGTCCGAGCCGATCGAGAAGCCCGACAGCTGCCCGGTCGTGAAGCCATCCTGCGTGTTGCCGCTGACCGCGAAGCTCGCTCCGTACTGGCTGGTCGAGGTGGCCGGGAACAGCAGCGCGAACGTCAGCGGCGAGGTGGCGCCGTTGGTGAGCGGGATCGACGGGTTCAGCGTCACGTTGTTCGCCATCGCGCCCGAGGAATTGAAATTCAGGGTCCCGATCGCGGCGCCGCCGTTCAGGACCGCGCCGTCGGCGGACGCGTAGACGGACCAGGCGTTGGCCGCGGTGGTGCGGAAGTACATCGACAGCGTGTGCGAGTTGCCCTGCGAGTCGTACACGGTCAACGCGGTCGACGAGTTGTACGAAGTCGGGTCGGTCATGCTGAACGCCGCCACCGGCACGGTCGAGCGCGAGTCCAGGTTCATCGACACGGTGGCGTTGGCGGTCGCCTTGGGCGCGATGTTCCCCAGCGACAACTGCACCGGGGTGGGCGTGCCGGGACTGATCGTGCCGTTGGCGTTGGCCGGGTAGCCGGTCAGCTGCGCTCCGTTGGGGCCGACGATGAAGCCGTTCTTGTCGAGCGAGAATTCTCCGTCGCGCGAGTAGGTGACCACGCCGCTGGACGACATCCGGAAGAAGCCCTGGCCGTTGATCGCCACGTCCATCGGATTGCCGGTCGTGGTGATGTTGCCCTGGGTGAATTGCGGGCTCACCGCGGCCAGCTGGGTGCCGATGCCGATCTGGGTGCCCGATCCGCTCGCCACCGTGGATGCGAACACATCCGCGAATTCGGCCCGGCCGTCCTTGTACCCGACCGTAGAGGCGTTGGCCACGTTGTTGCCGATCGTGTCGAGGTTCTGCGAGGCGGCATTCAAGCCCGACAGGGCCTGTTCGAAACTCATGTGCTTCTCCCGTTCAAATCGATGCTGGTCTGCTCAATGCTCATGGACTACAGGATCTGCGCGATCGATCCGAATCCGACCTGCGATCCGTTCGACAGCAGCAATTGCACCGATCCATCGGACTGGGGCGCAACCCCGACCACCTGCTGCGCGGTGTAGGCGGTGCTGGTGACGCTCTGGCCGTTCGCCGTGGCGCTCACCGAGTACGAGTAGCTGCCGGCAGCGGCCTGCGCCCCGCTGTCGGTGGTTCCGTTCCAGCTGAAATCCTGCACGCCGGCGCCGAGCGCGCCCAGGCTGATGGTGCGGACCGTGGCGCCGGTCGAATCCTTCACGGTCACGTTGACGGTGTCGGCCGCCTGCGCCAGCGAGAAGCCGCCGTAGGCGGCCATCGTCTGGGTCGAGCCGGACGTCGAGGTCGACGCCAGCGCGAGCGAGCTGCCCGGAACCAGCACGGTGTGACCGGTCAGCTGGGTCGACTGCATCGCCTGGCTCTGCTGCAGGCCGGCGACGAGCTGGCTCACCGTGCTGTTCAGGCTGCTGATCCCGGTGACCGTGCTGATCTGCGCCATCTGGGACGTGATCTGCGAGTTGTCGACCGGATTGAGCGGATCCTGGTTGTTCATCTGCGCAACCAGCAGCTTCAGGAACGTATTGGACAGGCTCTGCGCGCTGGTGCCGGTCGCGCTCGCGCTGGTTCCGGTCGAATTCGTGGAGCCGATAACGCTGGGCGTCGTAAACAGGCTGGACAGGTCGGTACTGGAAGCGACGGTCATTGCAATTGCTCCTTAGGTGCCCAGCTGCAGCACCTTCTGCAGCAGGCTCTTGGCCGTGTTCATTACGTCGACGTTGGTCTGGTAGCTGCGCGATGCCGAGATCATGTTCACCATCTCCTCCACCGGATTGACGTTCGGCATGGTCACCATGCCGTCGGCATCGGACAGCGGATTGGAGGGATCGTGAATGCGCCGCGCCGGCGTGTTGTCCTGGGTCACCTGCGCCACCCGCACACCGGCCGCGCCGGGATCGGCCCCGAGGTTCTGCGTCTGGAACACAACCTGGCGCGCCTTGTAGGGCTGCCCGTCCGGGCCGGCGATCGATTCGGCATTGGCCAGATTGCTGGCGACCACGTTCAGGCGCTGGCTCTGGGCCGAGATGGCCGAACCGGACACGTCGAAGATCTTGAACAGCGACATAGCGACTCCCTCTACCCTGCTTCGCGCCGCGCGCTTCGCAGGACGTGTCCACCTACGCTAGAGCTACGGCGGGCATGCCCGCCTTCGCCGATGCGAAGGCGGCTATTGCCCATTAATGGCGGTCAACATCGTCTTGATCTGACCGTTCAGGAAGCGCAGCGTCGCTTCGTAACGAACCGAGTTTTCGGCGAAAGCCGCGCGCTCGGTGTCCAGGTCGACGGTGTTGCCGTCCAGCGCCGCCTGCAGCGGCTGCCGGTACTGCAGCGCCGGCGCGGGCCCGGCGGCGCCGGACCCGGGCAGGTGCGCCGGGTCGGTGCGGGTGGGTGCGCTGGAGCTCTGGGCGGTCGCCTGCGCCAGTGCCTGGGTGAAATCGAAGTCTTTTGCCTGGTAATTCGGCGTATCGGCGTTCGCAATGTTCGACGCCAGCACCTTGGCGCGCTGGGCTTGCAGGGACAGCGCCGCCGCCTGAAAGTCGAGCGTCGCGGTCATCCGGTCGATCGGTGTGGCTGCCATATTTGAGGTCGTGCGCCGTCAAGGCCTAAAGTCTTTCGGACTGATACCGATTATTCCGATGAGGGGCAGGGTCGATCGACCGATAAGTCCGGATCGCGCGCACCTTCTTCCGCCATCGGAGGGGGTCGCTCGGCCTACGCTTGCGGCCATGCAGCGATGGCTCATCACGATTTTCATCTCCTGGATCTGCGCTCCGGCGCTGGCCCAGGTGCCGGCCGATCTGGTGCGCCGCTTTGTCCAGAGCGAGCTGGGCCCGATCGACGGTGCTTCCCGCATCGACATCTCGGTCGGTTCGACCAGCTCACGTCTGCGCCTGGCGCCGTGCGATAAAGCCGAGCCGTTCGCGCGCAGCGGAGCGCGCCTGTGGGGCGCCAGCTTCGTCGGTGTGCGGTGCGTGTCCGGGGCGCACTGGACGATCAGCGTTCCGGTGCAGGTGCGGGTCTACGGCGCGGCCCTGGTCGCCGCGCGAGCGGTTGCGGCCGGGCAGCCCATCGGGGAGGCCGAGGTGCGAACCGAGCAGGTCGAATGGACGCGCGATGCGCGAGGCGTCGCGCGCGACGTGTCCCAGCTGCGCAGGCGCGTTGCGGTGCGCTCGATCGAGCCGGGAGAACCGATCGGTCTGACTCTGTTGCGCGAAGTGCCTGCGGTAGCGCAGGGCGATCCTGTCAAGGTGGTCGGCCTCGGCCAGGGCTTCTCGGTCACGACCGATGCCGTGGCGCTGGCGGCCGCTCCGGCCGGGCAACCGGTGCGAGTCCGGGTCGAATCTGGCAAGATTCTGACCGGCACCGCGCGCGAGGGCCGCATCGTCGAGGTGCTTTTCTGATGGTTTCGCCCGTGCGATCGGCCGTGGGGACGCACCGCATTTGCGGGGCAGGCCGGATCGCCCCGTTAAAGTTCAGGTCAGGGGCGCCGAATTGAAGTCAGGTGTGTTTCGCTTGCTGCAGGAGTGGGAGTGGCGATGAAGATCACTAGAACCTCTGAGCCGACGCGTGCGGAACGCGCCCAGCCCAGCGCCGGCGGTGCCGCGCGCGCCAGCGGCGCTGCGGCCAAGCCGGCCGCCGCCAGCAGCGGACGCGTGCAGATATCGGACCTGTCGACCCGGCTCAATCAGCTGGAGAAGCAGTTTCCGGATACGAGCTTCGATGCCAAGAAGGTGTCCGAGATCCAGTCCGCGATCGCCGATGGCCGTTACCAGGTTAACGCCGGCGCGGTCGCCGACAAGTTGCTGGCCAGCGCAGCACAGTTGACCGGCCGCAAGGCGTGACCGTGCGCGACCCGCTGCCGTCGCCCGCCAAGTGGGCGGACGGCGCCTCCGCCCCGGCCGCCGCAGCGCTGGCCGGGGTGCTGCGGCTGCTGCAGGCCGAAGGCAGCGCGCTGATTGGTGGCGACGACGATGCACTGGCACGGGCGGTCCGCGACAAGGAGGCTGCCCTGCAACACCTGGCGGCCTCACTGGAACGAGCCGATTGCGCCGCACTGGCTGAAGTGTTCCGCCATGCGCGCGATCTGAATCGGCGCAACGCCCGCCTGCTGGCACCTCACATCAACGCGAACCGGGCCCGCATCGAAACGCTGTTCGGTGCGGCCCGCTCCGGTGCGCTTTACTCATCGGACGGCCGCGCGGCCGCTCCCCACAACCGCCCGCCTGCGCGTGGCGTGCGCGCCTGATCCGGCGCGGATTCCGCCTGGTTGTGCGCGCGGGGCGCAAACCACCCCGACGCAGTCCCCTTTTCAGAGCCCTTTAGAACTCTTCCCAGTCGTCGTCGTCCGGCCTGGAGGCCGCCGGCGGCGGTGATTGCGGCGGAGTCGGCCTGGGCGGCGCCTTGAACCCGCCCTTGGGCGACCGCGCCGGATTCGGTGCGCCGCGCGCCGGAGGCGTCGACTTCACCACGGCCTGCGAGGTGGCTTGCGCCTGCGCGATCGCCTGCACGGTTTCCTGCCGACCCAGCTTGAATATGGCCACGGCCTGCGCAAGCCGCGCGGCCTGGTTCTTCAGACTCTCGGCCGCTGCCGCGCTCTGCTCGACCAGCGCGGCATTCTGCTGCGTCATCTGGTCCAGTTGCGCGACGGCCGCATTGACCTGTCCGATGCCGGAATCCTGCTCCAACGTGGCCGCGGTGATCTCTCCGATCAGGTCGGCGACACGCTTGACCTGGTCAACGATGTCGCGCATCGTCTGGCCGGCTTCCGTCACCTGGCGCGAGCCGCTGTCGACTTTGTCGACACTTTCGGAAATCAGTTGCTTGATCTCGCGCGCCGCCTGCGCGCTGCGCTGAGCCAGGTTGCGCACCTCGCCGGCCACCACCGCGAAGCCGCGCCCCTGCTCGCCGGCGCGGGCGGCTTCCACCGCCGCGTTCAGGGCGAGGATGTTGGTCTGGAATGCGATGCCGTCGATCACGCTGATGATCTCGGCGATCTTGCGGCTCGAGGCCTGGATCTCGACCATCGTGGACACCACCTGCCCGACCGCGTGGCCGCCCCGGGCCGCCACCTCCGAGGCCGACGCCGCCAGCTGATTGGCCTGGCGCGCGGTTTGCGCATTGGTCTTCACGGTGCTGGACAGCTCCTCCATCGAGGCAGCGGTCTGCTGCAGGCTGCCGGCCTGCTGCTCGGTGCGACTGCTCAGATCCGCATTGCCCTGGGCGATCTGAGAGGAGGCCACGCTCACCGATTCGGAGGTGGTGCGGATGTCGCCGATCATCTTGGCAAACGCCTCGCGCATCCGCTCCAGCGAGCGGGCGAGCTCTCCGAGCTCATCGCGGCTGTCGATCTCGAAGCGCGCCCCCAGGTCGCCGTCAGCGAGGCGGCCTGCGACGTGCGAGGCGCCGCGCAGGCTGCGCGCGGTCGCGCGGGCCGACACGACGGCCACCGCCAGGGCGGCGCAGATCGCGGCCAGCAGCGCCCCGCCCATCAGCAGCTGCGACAGCAGCGCGATGTGGCGCGCGTGCTGCGCCATTTCGTCCGCCCTGCGGTTGACCGACGATCCGATCTCCTCGAGCGACTTGATCACTTTGCCATACTCGCCGTCGGCGGACATCATGGCTGCGATGCCGGTGTTCACGTCCCCGGTGGCCAGGTCGATCGCGTCGTCGGCGCTCTTCGAGTACTTGTCGATCGCGACCGCGGTTTGAGCCAGCAGTGAACTCAACTGATCGATCTGCCCGAGGTCGGCGCTGTTCAGGGTCGCCTTGATGGCGGCGAGCCGGTTGCGCACCCCGGCCCGCTCCTGGTCGATGCGCTTGGCGTCGAAGCTGTTCAGCATCGTGAACAGCCGGTAGACCTCGCCGCGCGTGGTCGCCATCTGACCCTCGACCACGCTGACGGTGGCGCGCGCGGGCAGATAGCGGCTCGTCAGCTCCTGCTGGGCCAGGTGCTGCTCACGCATGCCCACGAACGATATTCCGACGACGGCGATCATCAGCGCGATCGCGAGCGACGGAGCCAGCAGCATCTTGTGAAGTATTTTCATGTTCCGCTTCTGTCAACCGCTCGGTCACGGACTGCGGAGGGCGCGCCCGCCACGCCCCGCCCGGTGCTGTCAGTGCTTGTAGATGCCGCCGCAGACGACCGACTCGTCGAGCCGCTCGCAGTACATCTCCTTCGGCTCGATCTTGTGGGTCACCGGGTCGGTGTACTTGTACTCCTGCCAGAAGGTCGGCTGCTTCTGCGCCATCTCGACCCGTTCCCGGACGAACGGCTTGCCATCGATGTCCTTCAGGTCGATCACGTTGTGTCCGATCAGCTTCTCGTTGGCGCCGTGCGCGAACACGGTGCCGTCTAGCCCGTAAACCACCAGGTACAGGTCGCGGTCCTTGAATTGACCCTGCTTGTTGGTGATCTCCGCATAGGCCTTGTCCTTGCCGTTGCCCTTGATGTAGGCGACGCCCTTCTTGACCATCGCAACGGCCTCGTCCTTGGTGGCGAATTCGGCGCTGGCTAACGCGGCTGGGGTCAAGGCGGCAACAGCCAGCGTGCATGCTGCACATCGGATCCATTGCTTCATCGGAATCTCCTCGATCGTCGTCGGTTCAGGCGGGCCACCTCATTGAGCGCGGACCCGCGGCACCCTGGATTATTTCCCGCGCCGAATCCGCGGAACCGGCGAACAAGTGCCAAAAACCGGCGCCTTTGTCCGCTCAAGAATGGGGCGCGCCACCGTCGGCGCGCCCGGTCAATGCGAAGGCGTCTCGAGCAGTCCCATGTCGGGACTGCTCATCAGCCGCTCGATGTCCACCAGGATCAGCAGCCGCTCGCCCTCGCCCGACTGCACCGTGCCCAGCCCCATGATGTAGCCCGCATCCAGCATCGAGTTGAACTCCGGCGCCGGCTTG
>DATKFG010000021.1:0-4864 GCA_035511515.1 Burkholderiaceae bacterium
GGTTTGCGAGGGACTGCATTGCCCGGACAGACCTGGCATTGCACGCGCAGGCACAATGGGAAGAAGGTACCTCAAGTGAAAAACATCGGCTTCCGACGCCCTCCACTTTCCTGGATCCTGGTTGCCTTCGTCTCAGGCATGGCAGGGGCGGCGGTCGCCGTAGTGGCGTCGCGCTGGCTGCTCCCTGATGCGAACGCCGCTACCTCGACGGCTGAGAGCATCGCGGCGCGCCGCATCATTCTCGTGGACGCCTCTGGGCGGACACGCGCCGATCTTGCGGTCTCGCCCGATGGGTCCGTAGGGCTGTTTTTCTTTGATTCGTCGGGGCGCAACCGCATGGTGTTAGGCACGTATCCGAAGGCCGAGAGCGAATACCCGACGATCGTGCTGAACGACACTCAGCAACACGCGGCGGGAATCTTTCGTCTGTTCGGCAGCCAGGAAACCCCGGTCCTCGTTTTGAAGCACGACGGTCGCGACCGCTCGATCTATGGCCTGAACCCGATGACGGCCGAGCCTTTCCTGGTGCGCTATTCCAGCAGCGGGGTCAAGGACCGCACTTTCGGCGACTTCTGATTCCGTGACACGACGTGCTGCCTTTGTCCTGGCGCTGACGCTCGCCGTTACGGCTGTCACGTTTTATGCGTGGCAGGCACAGCCGGTGCCGACAAGACCCCGATATGTCCTGGTCAACGAGACCGGGCAGCACGACTTCGACCTGGCTCTGCGGATGAGCCTGAAGCTGGCCGAAGACAAAGCGGGCATCGAAAACGCCCTGGTGCTGGTGCCCGCCTTGCCGGCGGACAAGACAATCGAGGAGCTGGCCGCCGAGCTCTTCTCGAAGTACCGCATCGGCCAGCGCCAGGGCGGCCGCGGGCTGCTTTACCTGTACTCCGCGCGCGAGAACCTGATGAAGATCGAGGTCTCCTATGCACTCGAGGGCGCCATCCCTGACCTGGTGTGTCGGCAGCTTGAAGAAGCGGCCAAGACCTACATGCTTTCGGAGGTCCCGCAGGACTTCCTGTCGGAACTCATCATCACGACGAACCTGCGCGGGATCGGATCCGGTGGCGACTCTGGCGCTGCGGCGCGGCCCAGTTGGCTGAGCGACGAATTCCTGTCGGGCGGCGCTGGCGCTCTGGTCCATGGCTACGGCAAGCCGCTTTCCGACTACGAGCGGGCGATCAAGCGCCTGCCCGCCGCAGACCTGAGCGCTTTCGGCGCTTCGCGAGAAGCGCCCGAGACGCTGCAGCGGTACCTGCAGTCGCTGCAGCTCGGCATCGGCGATCCGCGCCTTCCGCTGCTGACCGACGGCAGCCGCATCTTCCGTGCCGTCGTGCCGCGCGATGACGCGCAGCTGCGGCGGATCCACCGGTTTCTCCAGGCCGCCGCGCCACTGCAGTTGCTGTACTCGGCAAACCTGGCCCTGGCCGTACCAGCTCCGGGCGGCTCCAATCTGCCCATCGTGCTGCGGCGTGGGACCGATCGCTTGTGGTACGTGGACGAACCGAAGGCCTGGACGTACTTCCACCGGTTCGAAAACAGCGTCGACTTCCGCGTGAAGTACGCCGACAACCCTTTCCTGGAGCCGCTGCGGAAGAGGGCCCCGCCCAGCATCTACACCCCCATCTACGGGCGTCACGTCGCGACGCCCGAGCCGCCGGCCTACCCTTTTGACCTGGCGCGGCGGGTCGAGGAACTTCAGGCTCAGGCGGCCGATCGCCCTCGGGATCCGGTGATCAGGGCCGCTCTCGGCGACCTGTACCTGTTCGAGATGAACTGGATCAGCAAGGCGATCGAGTGGTACGAGCAGGCCAAGGCGCTCACACCCGACGAGCCGGCCTACCGCTGGAGGCTGATGGACCTGTACCTGAACGACTCCAGGGCCGATAAATGCCTCGCCGAGTTGAAGTTCCTCGCGGACCAGTCGCCCAAGGACATCGCGACGCGCGACTGGTACGCCGCCTACAAAAAGGCGTATGACTCGGTCCTTTAGATCCCGCCGTCCTCGTTTGTCAGTCGTCGCTGGCCATGTGTAATTCGCCACCGTTCGTTGCTGTTGTAACTATGGACAACACCCGATGGTTGTTCAAGCGATTCTGCTGATCGCGACCGGCTGCATGGTGGTTCTGCTGCTGCTCGTGTTTTTCGAGCCCGGCCTGCCCTATCGCCTGGTGGGCGGCGTGGATCGTTTGGGGGAAGACGGGTTTCTGCGCCTGGCCGAACTGCTCGTCGCTTCGGAAGTGCGGAGCGCCCGCAGCGTGCGCGTTCTGACCAACGGTACCGCGTTCTACGAAGCCGAGTTGCAGGCGATCGCCGCCGCGCGCACGAGCGTGCACATCGAGTCATTTATCTTTCACCCGAGCGCGATCGGCAATCGCTTCCTTTCCGTCCTGGCCGACTGCGCCAAGCGCGGGGTCAGTGTGCGCGTCGTTGTCGATGCCATCGGCAGCTTCCCCACGCCTAACTCGTACTTCGATGAGTTGCGCCAGGCTGGCGGGCAGGTCGCGTGGTATCAGCCGATACGCTGGTACACGCTGAAGCGGCTTAACAACCGCAGTCACCGAAACATCATCGTGGTCGACGGCGAGGTCGCCTTTATCGGCGGCGCCGGCATCAGCCGGCACTGGAGCGAGCCCTACCTTGGCAGTCCACCGTGGCGCGATACCGTGGTACGCGTCAGCGGTTCGGTCGTGGTTGGCCTGCAAGCGACTTTCCTCGAAAACTGGCTCGAAGCAAGTGGCGAGATGCTGGCCAGTAAAGATGCCTTTCACACTGAATGCGCCGAGCCGTCCACCCTGGCAGCCATCGTCGTGACTGGCACGCCCTCTCCGGCGCGCGCATCGCGCGCGCGCGTCCTGTTTCAATTGCTGCTGGCAACCGCGGCCGAGAGCATCGAGATCAACTCACCCTACTTCCTTCCCGACCGAAGCGCGCGGCGCGAGCTCATTGCCGCCGCCGCGCGCAACGTGCGGGTCCGCGTGATCGTGCCGGATAGGCATAACAATCATTGGATAGCGCGATTAGCCAGCCGGCGCCAGTACGGCGACCTGCTCCGTGGCGGCGTGGAAATCTTCGAGTATCAGCCCGGCATGATCCATGCCAAGATCATGATCGTCGATCGGCGCTGCGCGGTGGTCGGATCGACAAACTTCGACAGCCGGTCCTTCGAGATCAACGACGAGGTAAATCTGGCGATGTTCGACCGATCCCTCGCCGCTCGTTTTGCCGACGACTTCGTGTCCGACCTCGGACTCAGTCGTCAGGTAACGCTCGATGACTGGAAGCGCCGGTCGCGACTGGAACGGTTGATCGCCGCCGTCTGCATCGTACTCGAGCGCCAGGAGTAACGAGCGAAGATGGAATGGCCCCGGTGGCCGCTGCTCCTCGGCTTCGTCAGCCTTGCCGCGATTGGCTTCGTCGCGGCAGCGCTGCTGGCCGGTCCCGAGCTTGTCGACCTGCCCTCGGTCAAATCCGGACTTGAGCACAAGCTCTCGCAGGCCGCAAAGGGGCATATTGCCTGGGATGGGCTGCGAATCCGGCTGCTGCCGATCCCGCGCGTCGAAATGCGCGGCGTGACAATCGACATTCCGGATCTGGCCCACGCGTCGATCGAGCAGGCGCAAGCCCGGTTGCGCCTGCGTCCGCTGCTGAGGGGACAGATCGAGTTCGCATCGATTGCCATCGTGCGACCGAGCATTCGGGTCGACATTCCGTCGTCCGCTCCGGCGCAAGACGAAACTGCCTTTGATCCCGTGGCGGCTTATCGCAGCCTGATCGGGCCGCTCGCACAGGCGCTTCAAAACGCCGCGCCGGGCGCGATCTTCGAGATTTCTGACGCCGACGTGGTTTTGCGGGGAACCCCCGCGCCCGAGCTCCGGCTTCGCGGCCTGGCGCTGCGCGTCGGGAGCGATTCGACCGGCTTTCACGTGGAAGGAAGCGCTGCCGGCAACCTGTGGGACCGCTTGAAGCTGGCGGGTCGAGTCGAATTTGCCGATCTGTCTGGAAACTTCGACCTCGATCTGACCGGTTTGAACGCGCAAGCCTGGCTGGACGACTGGTTTTCGGGGGGGTGGCTGCGCATGGACATCCCGCGTGCGGACCTGAAGCTGCGAGTCGTCACCGATGCCCGGAGCGAGCTGCGATGCGACCTCGGTATCGATGCCGCGTCCTTGCGGATCGCGCACGCAGAGCACGGGATGCCGGTGTCCAGAAGCCACCTGAAAGCCACGGCAGCGCTGCGTCCTCAGGAAATCGAGGTCGCGCTGAGCCAATTGCAGATCGGTTCGCTGATCCCGGCCGGCCGCGGTACCTTGCACATGACCAGCGATGGGGAAAAGCCTCGGCTCGAGGTCGACCTTCCGACGCTCGATGTCGGCGCCGTGCGCGACTTTGTGATGGCCCTCGTGGCCCCCGACAGTCCCTCGGTGCGCCGCCATGCGGCGCGCGCCCTGGGCGGTGCCATCACGCACCTGAAGATGCGCAGCGAAGGTGATACCTGGCACGCCCTAATCCGCATCGATCACCTTGACGGCAGTACGATGCTCGAGCACGCGTCCTTGCTGCTGCCCGTCATCGATCAGGAGGCGAGGGACCTTCACGGACGGGTTGCGCTGACCCGTGCGAATATTGAGCTTGCGGCTGTGAGCGCTCAAGTTGGTCCGAGCAGGTTGAGCGATGCGGGGTTGCGCTACTCGATGCGCGATGGCGCCGTTTCCGCGAGCACCGGCTTCGAGCTCGACCTGCCTCAGGCTTTGACGACCGCTCGCCATGTCCTGCGGCAAAACCAGATGAGCGGATTGGACGACCTCGAATCCGCTGCGGGGCGGCTGCAGGGCCGCGCGGAGTTCGCATCGGCGGATCA
>DATKFG010000022.1:0-47851 GCA_035511515.1 Burkholderiaceae bacterium
CGAATCGTGGCGAGCACGCTGATCCGTCAAGGCGTCTCGATCAGATCGCTCATTTCGGAGGAAATGAAATGCGCGATGGGCGCGGCGGAGTAGGCGAGGGCAGACGCTAATCCGGCTGTCGTGACCACACACAAGGCCTGCAAATGCGCAGGCCCTTTGTGTTTCTGCATGTCCTTTGTAGGGAGACCAACGCAGATGCACCCCACATTGGAGACCCGCCGTCTGACGCTTCGGCCTCTGGTATTGCAGGACCTTGATGCTTACGTTGATTTTTGGCAGAACGCCGAGGTCGTGCGGTACATCACAGGGACACCGATCTCTCGAGAGCAGAGTTGGAAAAGGCTATTGGGTACAGCGGGGCATTGGCAACTCTTGGGTTTTGGATTCTTTGCGATCGAAGAAAACGCCAGTGGACGATTCATTGGTGAGGCAGGATTTCAGGAAATGCGTCGGGACTTGCTTCCTTCGATCGAAGGAACGCTGGAAACCGGCTGGGGAATCCTTCCCGCCTATCAAGGAAAGGGCTATGCAACGGAGGCCGTCAGCACCGCGATGAACTGGGCCGAGATGGCCTTTCCGACCTTGGATTACAGCTGCATCATCGATCCCGAGAACCGTACGTCAAGACACCTGGCCGCAAGGCTTGGATTCACGGAGGACACCATCACAACCTATTTGGGAAAGCCGATCATGATTCTTCGAAGGGCACGGGCCGGCTGAGTTTGGCCGTGGTTACGGGCGGCGCATCGCTGAACCACTCCAGCACGCCGTCCAAGCCGCAGTAATTCAATCGGTACTGGGTGCTTTCCTGCACCTTCGGCTTGGCGTGGTAGGCCACGCCGACGCCGGCCAACGCCAGCATCGGCACGTCGTTGGCCCCGTCGCCGAACGCGATCGCCTGCCGCGCGGTGCAGCCAATGTCGTCGCAGGCCCGCTGCAGGGCAGCCGCCTTGCCTTGCGCGTCGACCAGGCGCTCGGGGTTCGGCTCGGCTCCCTGCACGACCCCGGTGAGCCGCCCATCGCGCAGGTCCAGCTCGTTGGCGCATACGACGTCGATGCCGAGGCGGCGTTGCAGGATCCTGGCGAAAAACCCGAACCCACCCGTTGCCAGCAGCGTTCGCAACCCGGCACGCCGCGCCGCCCCGATCAGACGCTCGGCCCCGGGCGACAGCCGCAGGCGCTGCTGCGCCACGGTCTGCAGCAACGAGGCGTCGGTGCCCGCCAGCAGGGCCACGCGCTGGCGCAGGCTTTCGGAGTAATCAGTCACTTGGCCGCGCATAGCGGCCTCCGTGATGGCGGCCACCTCGGAACCCAGGCCAGCCAGCGCGGCCAGCTCGTCGAGGGATTCGATCTGGACCAGCGTCGAATCCATGTCCACCGCCAGCAGCCGGAAATCGGCCAGCGCCCAGCGCGGCGGCACCAGGTTGGCGTCGCAGTGCCAATGCGCCGCCAGGTCCGCAACCGACGCCGCAACCGACGCGCGTGGGCCCACTCCGATCAGGCGGACGGAAGCGGCCTGACGCTGCAGGGGCGCCGGGGCGAAGCGCTGCCGGAACGCCTCGATCGCCTCGGCCGACAGGTCGGGCGCCTGGACCACCAGGTCCGCCGGAACACCCGCCGCGGACCCCGCCAATGACTCCTGGCCGCTCACGCCAGCTCTTTCAGCAGCCCGTGCAATTCCTGCAACCGCTTCTCAACCTGGGGAGTCGCCACGCTCAGTCGCAGGCGGTCGGGCGAGGCCAGCTTCAACCGCTTATCCCGCTGCAGCAACTGGATCACGCGGGCCGGATCGACCGGGGTGTCGGTGCCGAATTGCAGCCCGATCGAGTCGGACGATGCGTCGATCTTGCGCACGCCCAGGCGCTCGGCGATCAGCCGCAGGCGGTGCGTTTCGAACAAAGCGCGCGCCGCCGGCGGCAGCCTCCCGAAGCGATCGACCAGCTCCTCCCGCACCGACTCCAGGCTCTCCTCGTCGGTGCACGAGGCGAGCTTCTTGTACAGCGACAGCCGCTGCTGAACGTCGCCGACGTAGTCGGCCGGCAGCAGCGCCGGCGTGTGCAGATTGATCTCGGTCACCGCCGCCAGCGGCTGCAGCAGGTCCGGCTCGCGCCCGTTGCGCAGCGCACGCACGGCCGCGTTCAGCATCTGCGTGTACAGATCGAAGCCGACTTCGTGCAGATTGCCGGACTGGGACTCGCCCAGCACTTCGCCGGCGCCGCGGATTTCCAGGTCGTGCATCGCCAGGTAAAAGCCACTGCCCAGCTCCTCCAGGCTCTGGATCGCCTCCAGCCGCTTTTCGGCGCCCCGCGTCAGGCTGTCCTCGGACGGCACCATCAGGTAGGCGTACGCCTGGTGATGCGAGCGCCCGACGCGGCCGCGCAGCTGATGCAGCTGCGCCAGCCCGAAGCGGTCGGCGCGGTGGATCAGGATCGTGTTGGCGGTGGGCACGTCGATGCCGGTCTCGATGATCGTCGTGCACAGCAGCAGGTTGAAGCGCTGCTGGTAGAAGTCCCGCATCACGCGCTCCAGCTCGCGCTCGGGCATCTGGCCGTGCGCCACTTCGATGCGCGCCTCCGGGATCAATTCGGCGAGCAGCCGGCGCCGCTGCTCGATCGTCTCGACCGCGTTGTGCAGGAAATAGATCTGCCCGCCGCGCTTGAGTTCGCGCAGACAGGCCTCGCGCATCAGGCTGCGGCTTTCGGGTGCCACGAAGGTCTTGATCGCCAGGCGCCGCTGCGGAGCCGTCGCAATCACCGAAAAGTCGCGGATGCCTTCCAGCGACAGCGCCAGCGTGCGGGGAATCGGCGTCGCGGTCAGGGTCAGCACATCGACCTCGGCGCGCAGCGCCTTGAGGCGTTCCTTCTGGCGCACGCCAAAACGGTGTTCCTCGTCGATGATGACCAGGCCCAAGCGGGCGAACCGGACCTCGGGCGACAGCAGCTTGTGGGTCCCGATCACGACATCCATCCGGCCGTCGGCCGACTGCTCGAGGATCTGGGCGACCTCGCGTGGCGAGCGAAAACGCGACAGTTCGCCGATATTGACCGGCCATTGCGAGAAGCGATCGCGAAAGGTCTGCAGGTGCTGCTCGGCCAGCAGCGTGGTCGGGCACAGCACCGCGACCTGGCGGTTGCCGGCCACGGCGGCGAATGCCGCCCGCAATGCGACCTCGGTCTTGCCGAATCCGACGTCGCCGCACACCAGCCGATCCATCGGAAAGCCGGCCCGCATGTCCTTGAGCACGGCCTCGATCGCCGCGCGCTGGTCTGGCGTTTCCTCGAATCCGAAGTCCTCGGCGAATGCCTGGTAGTCGCGCTCGGAAAACTGGAAAGCATGCCCCTTGCGGGCGGCCCGGACCGCGTACAGGTTCAGCAGCTCGGCCGCCGTATCGCGCACCTGGCGGGCCGCGCGGCGCCGCGCCCGGTCCCATTCGCCCGCGCCCAGCGCGTGCAGCGGAGCGGCGTCCGGATCGGTGCCGATGTAGCGCCCGATCAGGTGCAGCTGCGCGACCGGCACATACAGCTTGGTGTCGTTGGCGTACAAAAGGTGCAGGAACTCGGTCGGTCCTTCCCCCAGGTCCAGCGTCTCCAGTCCCAGGTAGCGACCGATGCCGTGCTCGACGTGCACGACCGGGTCGCCCGAGCGCAGCTCGGCCAGGTCGCGCACGACCGCATCGACGTTGGTGGCCCGGTCGCGCTGGGTGCGGCGCTGACGGCGCGGGCTGGCCGCGTACAGCTCGGCCTCGGTGACCACCGCCAGGCGTGCGGCCGGGGCGGCAAAGCCCTGGTGCAGCGGCGCCGTTGCGAGCATCAGCGGCGCCTCGGAAGCGGTGAATTCATCGAAGCGCTCACACTCGGAAAACGGCAGCTGCGACTCCGACAGCATCTGGGCCATCGTGTCGCGGCGCCCGGGCGAATCGGCCACCAGCAGCACCCGCCCGGCAAAACCGGCACGCCAGTCGCGCAGCCGCTGCAGCGGATCGGGGCTCTTGCGATCGACCGCGAGCGCCGGCAGCTCCTCGAAATCCGGATGGGCCGAGTCGGACAGCGCCAGCCGGGCCAGCGGCTTGAGCTGCACGAACAGGTCCTCGACCGGCAGATACAGCTGTCCCGGGGGCAGACAGGGGCGCTGCGTGTCGCGCGACAGGAACGCGTAGCGCTCGTTGGTCTCGTTCCAGAAGCGCCGCGCCGCGGCCTCCACCGCGCCATGCAGCACGATGCGCGACTCGCGCGGCAGGTAATCGAGCAGCGTTGCGGTTTGATCGAAGAACAGCGGCAGGTAGTACTCGATGCCGGCCCCGGCGATGCCGTTGCCGACGTCCCGGTACAGCGGCGCGCGGCTCGGATCGCCCTCGAAGGCGTCCCGCCAGCGGCCGCGGAAGGCGGTGCGGGCCTGCTCCTCGAACGGGAACTCGCGACCGGGCAGCAGGCGGACCTCGGGCACCGGGTAGACGCTGCGCTGCGTGTCGGGGTCGAACGCGCGGATCGTCTCGACGGCATCGTCCAGCAGATCCAGGCGCAGCGGCAGCGTTGCGCCGGTCGGAAAGAAGTCGATCAACCCGCCGCGCAAGGAGAATTCGCCCGGGCCGACCACCTGCGACACACTGTGGTAGCCGGCCAGCGCCAGCTGGGTGCGCAGCTGCTCCACGTCGATCCGCTGTCCCTGTGTCAGCCGGAACGTTCGGCCCGCGACGAACGAGGCCGGCGCCAGGCGCTGCATCGCGGTGGTGGCGGCGACCAGCAGCACGTCGGCACGCGGCGCCGCTTCGCCCGCCGGGTTGCGCGTCATCAACCGGTACAGCGTTTCGATCCGCTCCGACACCAGATCCGGGTGCGGCGAAAGGATGTCGTACGGCAGCGTTTCCCAGTCCGGAAACGCCCGCACCACCAGGTCCGGCTCGAAGTAGGGCAGCTCCTCGGAGAAGCGGTACACGTCCAGGGCATCGGCGCACACGATCACCGTCAGGCGGCCCTGTTGCCGCTCCCGATTGGCCAGCTTCGCCAGCAGCAGCGAGTCGCCCGATCCGGCGGGCCGTCCGATCGTGAAGCGCTCGGCCTGCTTTAGCGGCGGCAGAGCCAATCCGGTTGCGCCGTCCACGGGATGGGTGCTGATAGCGTGCGAGAATTCGTCCAAAGGTCTTGCCGGGCCCGGAACCTGAATTCACGGCCGCGGCGGCAAGCACGATATCACCGTGACTCCCATCGACCCGTGGCGATCCGCTATTTCGGTCTGATCCCGGCAGCCGGCACGGGCTCCCGGATGGGAGCGGACGCGCCCAAGCAGTACCTGCGCCTTGGATCGCGCACACTGCTCGAGCACTCGATCGCGGCCTTGATGTCGGACCCCCGCGTCGAGCAGGTTCTGATCGTGGTGGCCGCGCAGGACCGGCGAGCCTCGCAGTTGTCGCTGCCGAGCGGTGCGGCGCTGGCGGCGGTTGGCGGTGCCTCGCGCGCCGAGAGCGTCCACAACGGACTGCGCGTATTGGCGCAGCAGGCGCGCGAGCACGATCGCGTGCTGGTGCACGATGCGGCCCGACCCTGTCTGTCCGCGCGCGATCTGGCCGCGCTGATCGATGCCGTCGGAACCGACGATGCCGGCGGTCTGCTGGCCGCTCCGCTGGCCGACACGCTCAAGCGCGTCGACGATGGCGCGGTGATCGAAACGGTGCAGCGAAGCGGGCTGTGGGGGGCTCAGACTCCGCAGCTGTTTCCTTTCGGTATCCTGCTGCGCGCGCTGCAGGACTGCCGGGATCCGGGCTCCGTCACCGACGAGGCGAGCGCGGTGGAACGGACCGGACTGCGGCCGCGGGTCGTCGGTGCGAGCGACGTCAATCTGAAAGTCACGACACCGGCCGACTGGCCGCTGGCGGAAGCGGCGCTGAAGGCGAGCGGACGATGGTAGAGAGCATCCGTGTGGGGCAGGGATTCGACGTGCACGCGCTGGTTCCCGGAAGGCGGTTGGTGCTGGGCGGCGTTTCGATCGAGCACGAGCGCGGATTGCTCGGACACTCGGACGCCGACGTGCTGCTGCATGCGATCGCGGACGCGCTGCTCGGCGCGGCCGGCCTCGGCGATATCGGCCGGATGTTTCCGGATTCGGATCCGCGCTATCGCGATGCCGACAGTGGCGCCTTGCTGGCCGAGGTGGCGCAGCGCGTGCAGCAGGATGGCTGGCGCGTGGCCAACGTGGACTGCACCGTGATCGCCGAGCAGCCACGGATCGCTCCCCACGTCGAGGCGATCCGCGGCTCGATCGCGCAGCTGCTGCAAGTTGACCGCGCGCAGATCAACGTGAAGGGCAAGACGGCCGAGCGGCTCGGCGCCATCGGACGCGGCGAGGCGATTGCGGCCAGCGTCGTCGTCTTGCTCACCCGCTTATGAGCGGCCCCGCGCGGCGCCGCAACCCTCACCCCCGGCCCCTCTCCCGCAAGCGGGAGAGGGGTGGAGCTGCCCCACGTGCCTGCAATCAGCCCTTCACATTGGCCGGGGGTGAGGGTTGCGGCAGCGTGCGACCCCGGCCTGCGACGGTGTCAGCGGGATAGCCCATGCTCGAGGCGGTCGAGCTGCAGTGCGAGCGCGGTCACCGGCGCCTGTTTGACCGCCTCTCGTTCCGGGTCGATGCGCGCCAGTGCCTGCACATTGCCGGCGACAACGGGGCCGGCAAGACCAGCCTGCTGCGGATCCTGTGCGGTCTGCTCAGTCCGAGCTCCGGCGAGGTGCGCTGGCATGGCCGGCCGATCGGCCGCGTGCGCGACGAATACGGCGCCGACCTGATGTACGTCGGGCACCTCAGTGGCGTGAAGGACGACCTGACCGCCGCGGAGAACCTGCGCGTCTGGGCCGCGATGGCCGCCCTCGGCGCAGGCGCCCAGGACGTGGCGCAGGCGTTGCGGGTGCTGGCGATCGAGCGCTTCGCGCAATGGCCGGCGGGTCAGCTGTCGCAGGGCCAGAAGCGGCGCATCGGGCTGGCCCGCCTGGCACTGGCCGGCCAGGCGCGCATCTGGATCCTGGACGAGCCGTTCAACGCGCTGGATCCGCGCGGGGTCGCCATCCTGAATCAGCTGATCGAGCGGCATGTGAACGGCGGCGGCGCGGTCGTGCTGACGACGCACCAGGCGTGGGAAGCGCCCGTGCCGGTGGTGAAGCTGGATCTGAACGCGCAGGCCGCACCATGATCCGGGCGCTGCTGGCGGTGGTGAACCGCGACCTGCTGCTGGCGCGGCGCCAGCGCGGCGACGTCGTCAACGTGCTGCTGTTCTTCATCATCGTGATCACGATGTTTCCGCTCGGGGTCGGGCCGGACAAGGACACGTTGCGGCTGATCGCTCCGGGCATCGTCTGGGTGGCCGCGCTGCTGGCCGCCATCCTGTCGCTGGGGCGGCTGTTCGCGCTCGATTACGCCGACGGCACGCTGGAGCAGATCATGCTGTCCGGCCAGCCGCTGTCGCTGGCGGTTCTGGGCAAGATCACCGCTCACTGGTTGATGACCGGAGCGCCGATTACCGTCTTGTCGGCCGCGGCCGCCATCGTGTTCGACATGGCACCGGGCCCCACTGCGACGCTGGTCGCCTCGCTGCTGCTCGGCACGCCGTCGCTGAGCCTGGTCGGGGCGGTGGGCGCAGCGCTGACGCTGGGCCTGCGAGGCGCCGGCGTGCTCGTCACGCTGCTGGTTTTGCCGCTGTACGTTCCGGTTCTGATCTTTGGCGCACTCGCGGTAGACCGGTCGGTCGGGGGCCTGTCGGCGGCCCCCTGGCTGATGGTGCTGGGAGCGCTTTCGCTGGGGGCTGCCGCACTGGCGCCGTGGGCGATCGGGGCCGCGTTGCGGGTGTCGGTCGAGTAAGTTTGGGATAATGCCGGCATGCAGGCCGAGACCATTCGTCCGCTGAAGTTCGGATTGCACCGCTTTGCGGCGCCGCCGGAGTTCTATCGCCTGGCGGGGCGGCTGATTCCGTGGTTCGGCTCGCTCGCCGCCGTGCTGGCGGCGTGCGGGCTTTACCTGGCGTTTTTCGTCGCGCCGACGGACTTCCAGCAGGGCGAGGTGTATCGGATCATCTTCATCCATGTTCCAGCCGCCTGGATGGCGATGTTCATCTACGCGGTGATGGCATTCTGGGCCGGCCTCGGAATCGCCTTCAATACGCGGATGTCTTCAATCTGGGCGTGCGCGATGGCCCCGACCGGCGCGCTGATGGCTTTCCTGGCGCTGTGGACCGGCGCCCTGTGGGGCCGGCCGGCCTGGGGTGCATACTGGGCCTGGGACGCGCGGATGACCTCGACCTTGATTCTCCTTTTCCTGTACGTCGGATTCATGGCGCTGCACGGCGCGATCGACGATCCGCGCCGCGCCGACCGCGCCGCCGGCGTGCTGGCGCTGGTCGGCGTGGTGAACCTGCCGATCATCTATTTCTCGGTGCAGTGGTGGAACTCTTTGCACCAGGGCGCGTCGATCAGCCTGACGCGGGCCCCGACGATGGCCGCCACGATGCTGGAGGCGATGCTGGTGATGACGCTGGCGTTCTGGATGTACAGCATCGCCGCCTCGCTGGCGCGCGCGCGCGCGATCCTGCTCGAGCGCGAGAAGCGCACGGGCTGGGCCCAACAGGCGGCACTGGAGTAGCGATGCACTGGGCGAGCTGGCAGGAATTCTGGGCGATGGGCGGCGCGGCCCGGTACGTGTGGGGCGCCTATGGCATGGTGGCGCTGGCACTGGCGGCCGAAATGATGCTGTTGCGGGCGCGCCTGCGGCGCGCGCGCGAAGCGGCGCGGCGCGCCTCCCACTGGTCGAACAAGGAAGCGGAATGAAACCCAGACATCGCCGCGCGGCGCTGATCGTCGCTGGCGTGGCCGTGCTCGGGATCGCCACGGCGCTGATCCTGTCGGCCTTTCGGCAGAACCTGGTGTTCTTCTACACGCCCAGCGATGTGGCGGCGAACAAGGTGCCGGCCAACCAGACGTTCCGGATCGGCGGACTGGTCGAGAACGGCAGCGTGCACCGCGAAGGCAAAGGCGTTCGCGTGGTGTTCCGGGTCACCGACACCGCCAGCACGATCATGGTGGCCTACGACGGCATCCTTCCGGACCTGTTTCGTGAAGGCAAGGGCGTCGTCGCGGAGGGCCGGATCGAACCGGGCGGCGTGTTCCACGCTTCCCAGGTGCTGGCCAAGCACAACGAGAACTACATGCCGCCGGACGCCGCGCACGCGATCGAGCAGGCGGAAAAAGCGCGGCGGACCCTGGTCAGGGATCCGACCCCATCGCGGGGATCCTGAGCTCAGGCCGGCTCGCCCGCCGTCGCGTTGGGCTAGGGTGCTGCGGGAATTCTGAGTTCCGCGCGAAGGCCGCACGGCCCATTGGCCGCCAGCTGCAGGCGCCCCTGATGCGCGCGGGCGATCCGATCGACGATGGCCAGACCGAGGCCGGCTCCTCCGGAGCCCGAGCGGGCCGTGTCGCCTCGTTCGAATGGCCGCAGCAGCCGCTCGATCTGGTCCGGGGCGATGCCCGGTCCCGCATCGGTGACCGCGACGACCGCGTCGGGGCCGTCGCGGCGCACCTGCAGACGCAGATCCAGATCGCCCGCCGCGTTGCGGCCGTATTGCAGCGCATTGCTGATCATGTTGTCCAGCGCCCGCGCCAGCTCGATCGGGTGCCCCAGCACGCGCACGCCGGGCTCGATATCCTGATCGACACGGCTGTGCGCCGAGGCGTCGATGCGGCTGCGCGAGAGCGCATCGAGCGCGAGCGCCGACAGGTCGGTTGGCTGCGCGGGACGCGCGGCCGGCGGCCGCGCGTAGTCGAGGAATTGCCGCACGATCGAATCGAGCTGATCGAGGTCCCCGATCATGCCGACGCGCATCGCCCCGGGCAGGCCGCTCATTTCCAGTTCCAGCCGCAGGCGCGTGAGCGGGGTGCGCAGATCGTGTGAGATCCCGGCCAGCAGGATGGCGCGCTCCCGTTCGAGGCGGTCGAGGCTTTCGACCATCCGGTTGAAGCTGCGGTTGACCATCCGGATCTCCGGAGGCCCCAGATCGGGCAGGCTGCTGGGAGTGCGGCCGCCGCCCAGCTCGGCCGCGGCCCGCGACAGTTCTCCCAGCGGGCGGTTGACCAGCCCGGCGATGACCACCGCGATCAGCAATGAACTGATCGCGGCCAGCGCGGCCCAGGCGACCCATTCGTGCCCGACGTTGCCGGTGAACAGGTCGCGGTCGATGAAGGCCCAGTAAGCGTCGTCATCGATCGAGAAGCTGACCCAAAACCCGGGCACGCCGTTGACCTCGGAGGCCAGTCGGGTGGCGGCGCCGAGCTTGGCGCGGACGTTGCGCGTGACCAGGCGGATCGTCGGGTCGTCGGGCAACGCAACGGTCTGGTCGCCGGGCTCGAGCGGCACCACCCGGATACTTTCGTTTTCGGCCAGGTCGTTCAGCAGGTAGCGGCGCCGCTCCGGGTCCGAAAACACCAGGGCGCTGCGCGTCGTGTTGACGATCGAGGCCACCTGCTGGGCGATCTGGCGAGCGCGCGGCTCGCGTTCGAAGGCCCGCACCGTGGGCCACCAGACCGCCATGCAGGCGGCAAACAGCAGCAGGATCAGCAGGAATGTCCGCCAGAACAGCGGCGGCGACCGCAGCCTCAACCGGCGCCGTCCGGTATGAAGACGTACCCCAGGCCCCAGACGGTCTGAATGAAGCGCGGCTTGGAAGGATCCGGTTCGATCAGCTTGCGCAGCCTCGAGATCTGCACGTCCAGGCTTCGGTCGAACGCCTCGTATTCGCGGCCGCGCGCCATTTCCATCAGCTTTTCACGCGACAGCGGCACCTTGGGAAAGCGCGCGAACACCTTCAGAACCGCAAATTCGCCGGTCGTCAGCGCCACGGGTTCGCCGGCCCGGGTCAGCGTGCGCGTTGCCAGATCGAGCACGAACTCCCCGAACGCGACGCTGCTGGCCTCCTGGGATGGGGCTCCGGGCAGTTCGGCCGGCGCTTTGCGGCGGAAGATCGCGTTGATGCGCGCCAGCAGTTCGCGCGGGTTGAATGGCTTGGGCAGGTAATCGTCCGCGCCCATCTCCAGGCCGACGATGCGGTCGACGTCCTCGCCTTTCGCGGTCAGCATCAACACCGGGGTCGGATCGTTGCCGCCGCGCAGCCGGCGCAGCACCGAAAGGCCGTCCTCCCCGGGCATCATCAGGTCCAGGATCAGCAGATCGAAGCGTTCGCGCAACCACAGCTTGTTCATGGCCGCCGCGCCCTCGGCCGTGTACACGGTAAAGCCGTTTTCGTTCAGGTAGCGGCGCAGCAAATCACGCAGCCGCTGGTCATCGTCGACGACGAGGATCTTCTGTGAAGGCGTTTTGGACATTTAAGGCAGTCGCCGGCCGGCGACGGCGATCGTATCGCCGGGGCCGACACACACCCCACACGAGGCACAAAGTGTTACAGAATTTACGCCTCTTTCGCGGACTTTTCGCAGACCACGCTGGCGCCGGCGAGTGTCGAATGACAAGATCGAGTACACGGAGCGCGAACCGAATTCGATGAGAGTCCTGATTGCCGCGGTCGCCGCAGCATGTCTGTTCTGGGGCGCCGCTACGGCGCAGACAGGGCCGCCTCCTGCGCCGCCTTTCGTGTCGCCTCAGCCCGCACCCCCGGGCGAGCCGCCCAATGGGGCCGCCGACATCTGGAGCCACCTGACCGGCGAGCAGCGGCAGCAGCTGTGGCAGCGACTCACACCCGAGGAACGGGCCAAGATCTGGGCGCGCTTGCCGCCGGAGCAGCGGCGCGCCATTCGCGAGCGCCTGACCCCGGAGCAGCGCGCCGCTCCCCCTCCCGGACCCGGGCCAAAACTGAGCCCGGAGGAGCGGCGGCGGCTGCGCGAGCAGATCCGCGACGCTCACCGCAGCCGCCCCGGCGGCCGGCCCTTCTGACGGCAAGGCGGGCCGCGGCGCTGGCCGGCGCGCCGCCGTTCTGAATAAAATGCGGTGAGCCTCCCTCCTTTCCCGTGCGCATCCTCGCGATCGAAACTTCGACCCGGCAGTGTTCGGTGGCATTGGCGCATCCGGAGGCGGTTGTTCAGCGCACCCAGGTCGCCGGCGACCGCGTCGCCGAGTGCGCGGTGTCGATGATCGCTGACCTGCTGGCGGATCAATCGCTGGGCCTGGACCAGATTGATGCGTTCGCATTCGGCAGCGGCCCGGGAGCGTTCACCGGCTTGCGAGTGGCCTGCGGCCTGGTCCAGGGTCTGGCGTTCGCGTGCGACCGGCCGGTGGTCCCTGTTGGCAGCCTGCGGGCCCTGGCGTTCGGTGCGGCCCGGTGCACGCTCGCCCGCGCCCGGACGGCCGATGTGGCGTCGTCCGATGTTCGGTCCCGCGTGATGGCGGCCACGGACGCCCGGATGGGTCAGATCTACTGGGCTGTATACGAGGGCACAGGCGCCGCGCGCGAGCTCGCGGCGGCGGCGCTGGCATCGCCCGCTCAGGTGGCCGAGCTGGTGGCGCGCTGGCAACCGGACGTGATCGCCGGCGACGCCCTGAACGCTTTCGCAAGCGCCTGGCCGGCGCAACGCGGTGCGGCGCTGTGGCCGCAGCTGGGCGCCGATGCATCGGCGGTCGCGCAACTGGCCCGGAGCGATCTGGCCGCAGGCCGTACGGTGCGGGCCCGGGATGCGGCGCCCGACTACGTGCGCGACCAGGTCGCACTGACGGTGGCGCAGCGCGCGAGCCACAGCGGGCGGTCGTCGTGAGCGCCGTCAGGCGGCCCGAGGAGCCGGAGTTCAGGCCGCTGTTGCCGCAGGACCTCAATCAGGTCATGCGGATCGAAGTCGACGTGTATCCGTTTCCCTGGACGCGCGGCAACTTCGAAGACGCCTTGCGGGCCGGCCACACGGCCTGGGCGCTGTTCGATGGCGCGCAGTCGATGGTGACCTACGCGATCGCGATGCTCGCGGTCGACGAGGCCCATCTGCTGAACCTGAGCGTGGCGCGGGCGTATCAGCGGCAGGGGTACGGCTGGAAGACGCTGGAGTGGGTGGCCCAGTGCACGCGTGACTACGGGGCCCGCAGTCTGCTGCTGGAGGTGCGTCCAAGCAACGAGGTCGCACTGCGGCTGTATCACCGCTACGGGTTTGAACGCATTGGCGTGCGCCGCGGGTATTACCCGGCGGCGGGTGGTCGCGAAGACGCCGTCGTGATGAGGGTGCCGCTTTGAGCCTGGATGCGCGCCGAACCCGACTGTGGAACCGCCTCGGCCTGGGACCGGTGTGGGCTGTGCGCGGGACGCAAGAAGGGGCCTCCTACGCCAAGGCTTCGGAGGCCTCGGCCTCCTTCGCCGAGGCTTCGGAGGCCTCGAACGCCGCGGTCGCCCGGATGCACTGGGACGAACTCGAGCGGGCCGTGGCGGGGTGCACCGCGTGCGGCCTGTGCAAGACCAGGACCAACACCGTGTTCGGAGTCGGCAGCCACGCCTCGGAGTGGATGGTGATCGGAGAGGCGCCCGGTGCGGAGGAGGATCTGCGGGGGGAACCGTTTGTCGGTCAGGCGGGCCGCCTGCTGGACAGCATCCTGGCCGCAGCCGGACTGGGCCGATCCGGTTCGGGGCCGTCGGGCGTCTACATCGCCAACGTCGTCAAATGCCGGCCGCCGGCCAATCGCAATCCGGAACCGGACGAAGCGGCCCGGTGCGAGCCCTTCCTGAGGCGGCAGATCGAATTGCTGGCGCCGCGCGTGATCCTGGTGATGGGGCGCGTGGCGGCGCAGGCGGTCCTGGGCTCGGACGCGAGCATCGCTGCGTTGCGGGGGCGCGCGCACCGGATGGACGTTGCCGGCAGGGCGGTTCCGGTGATCGTCACCTATCACCCGGCCTATCTGCTGCGCAACCTGGCCGACAAGGCCAAGGTGTGGGCCGACCTGTGCCTCGCGCGCGAGGTTCATCAGCGGGCGAGTGGGCCGCGCTGATCGTCCGGCCCGCGACCGCGGCGCGCCTCGCCGATCTGCGCAACCGCGTCGAAGCGGCGCTGATTGGCCGCGTGCTTCAGGATCACCAGCCCCATCGTGGCCGCCACGAACATGCCAAACAGGCACATGGTCGCGGTGACCGAGAGTCCCGCCACGATCAGCAGCGAGTACACGCCCAGCATCACCAGGATTCCCAGGTTCTCGTTGAAGTTCTGCACCGCGATCGAGTGCCCCGAGGAAAGCAGCACGTAGCCGCGATGCTGCAGCAGCGCGTTCATCGGCACCACGAAGTAACCGGCCATCGCGCCGATCAGCACCATCGCGACGGCCGAAACCAGCAGTGCCCACGACACCGTGTGACCGTACAAGATGGGACCCGAATGCGTCAGCGGCGTCAGATCGAGCAGCGACATCAGCGTCACCGTCAGCCCCATCGCCACGCCGACCGGCAGCACGCTGAGCGATTGCTTCAGCGAAACGCGGGCCGCGGCCAGCACCGCGCCCACCGCGATGCCGACCGCGGCCAGCGCCTGCAGCACTGCGCCGTGCGAAAGATCCATACCGAGCACATCGGCCGACCAGCGCAGCAGGATGAACTGCAGCGTTGCCCCGGCGCCCCAGAACAGCGTGGTGACAGCCAGCGATATCTGGCCGAGCGGGTCCTTCCACAACGTGACCATGCAATGTCCGAAGTCGCGCAACAGCCGCCAGACCGTGTGCTCCTGTCTCGGATAGCGGACACAGGTGTCCGGCACCCAGATGTTGATGACGGCCGCGACCGCGTAGATCGCGCAGATCACCGCGATCGCCGCTTCCCCCACGTTGCCCACATGATGCGGCTCGATGTATGGGACGTTGACCGCCAGCAGGATCGCGCTGACCGACGGCGAAATGAGCACGCCTCCGGTTACGAAGCCCAGAATGATCGAGGCCACGGTCAGACCTTCGATCCATCCATTGGCGGCCACCAGCCGCTCGGGCGGCAGCATCTCGGTCACGATGCCGTATTTGGCCGGCGAATAGCCCGCCGCGCCGAACCCGACGACCGCATAAGCCAGCAGAGGGTGGGTGCCGACCAGCATCAACAGGGCGCCCACGAGCTTGACGCCGTTGGTGACCAGCATGACGCGCCATTTGGGCATGGAATCGGCGAGCGCGCCCACGAACGCCGCCAGCAGCACGTACGAGATGAAGAAGAACAGCTTCAGCATCGGCGTCATCCACTGCGGCGCATGCATCTCGCCCAGCAGCGAGATGGCGGCGATCAGCAACGCGTTGTCGCCCAGCGACGAGCAGAACTGGGCTGCCATCACGAGGAAGAATCCGCGCGTGGCGGCGGTGGCGGAAGCGGGCGTCGGGACCAAGAACGGCAATCGACGGAACGGATCGAGCGGCGCGGTTTATAGCACGAGGCCGCTGACGGACCGGCGGCGTTAGCCGGTATTCTTGGAACTTCCCCGGCGATCCGTCAGAAGCACGTGCCCAGACCTCTTGTCGCCCGCATCGACGATCGCGCGCTGAGCGCGAACCTGTCCGCGGCGCGCGCGCGGGCCGGCCAGCGCCGGATCTGGGCAGTGGCGAAGGCCAACGCCTACGGTCACGGCCTGGAACGGGCGGTGCGCGCGTTCGCCGATGCCGACGGCCTGGGTCTGCTCGAAGTCGAAGAGGCGCAGCGGGCGCGCGAGAAGGGATGGAAGAAGCCCATATTGCTGCTCGAAGGCGTGTTCGACCCGGGCGAACTGGACGAGGCCGCCCGGCTCGGTCTGACGTGCGTGGTGCACTGCGTCGAACAGATCGAGATGATCGAGCGCCGCTCGGGTCGGGCGCCGCTTGACGTCTATCTGAAGCTGGACAGCGGGATGAATCGGCTCGGATTTACGGCCGGGCAGGCTGCCGGGGCGCGGCGCCGGCTCGAATCGGTTGCCGGCGTGCGGCTGGCCGCGCTGATGAGCCACCTGGCCAACGCCGACCGCCTCGACCCGGGCCCATGCGATGTGGCCTCGCAGCGGCGCGTATTCGCGCAGCTGTGCGGCGGCTTCGGCGGGGATACCAGCCTGTGCAACTCGGCGGCGCTGTTTCTGCACCCCGACCTGGGCGATGGGTGGGTGCGCCCTGGCATCGCGTTGTACGGCTCTTCGCCGGGTGAGTCGGCCAGCGCCGCCGCGCTCGGGCTGCGTGCGGCGATGGCGTTGAATTCGGAGCTGATCGCGGTGCGAACCGTTCCGACCGCAGGCCGGGTCGGATACGGCAGCCGCTGGAGCGCGCCGGTGCCGACACGGCTGGGCGTGGTGGCCTGCGGGTACGCGGACGGCTACCCGCGCAGCGCTCCGGACGGCACGCCGGTGTGGGTGGCGGGGCGGCGCGCCGCCCTGGTCGGGCGCGTGTCGATGGACATGCTGACCGTCGATCTGACCGGAATCGACGATGCGGGGATCGGCAGCCCGGTGCAGCTGTGGGGCGAGCACGTTGCGATCGATGAGGTGGCGCGCCAGTCGCAGCGGGTCGCCTATGAGCTGATGTGCGGCCTGAATCCGCGTGTGCGGGTCAGTGACGCGCACTGACGCCCGCCACGTGGCCAATCCCCGAACGCAATTCGTCTGCAGCGCCTGTGGCGGATCGGCCGTCAAATGGCAGGGGCAGTGCCCGCATTGCGGCGCGTGGAATGCTCTGATCGAGACCCGTACCGAGCCAGGCCCGCAGCGACGCCGCGCGGCCGCCGCTTCCGCGGCCGGTGCCGTAGCGATCAGCGACGTGACGGCCGCCGAGCCGAAGCGGCTGTGCACGGGCATCGAGGAATTCGACCGCGTGCTGGGCGGCGGGCTGGTCGACGGCGGCGTGGTCCTGATCGGAGGTGATCCCGGGATCGGCAAGTCGACGTTGCTGCTGCAGGCGCTGTCGCGTGTCGCGGCGGCCGAGGCGGTGTTGTACGTCAGCGGCGAGGAGTCGGCCGCGCAGGTGGCGCTGCGCGCTCAGCGCCTGTCGATCGAGGTGTCGGCGCTGCCGCGCCTGAAGGTGCTGGCCGAGATCGAGCTGGAGACGATCATCGCGGTGATCGAAACCGCAAAGCCCCGCGTGGTGGTGGTCGACTCGATCCAGACGCTGTTCACCCCGACGCTGACCTCGGCGCCCGGATCGGTGTCACAGGTGCGCGAATGCGCGGCCAGCCTGACGCGCCTGGCCAAGCGCAGTGGCGTCACCGTGATCCTGGTCGGCCACGTGACCAAGGAAGGCGCGCTGGCCGGGCCGCGGGTGCTGGAGCACATGGTCGACACGGTGCTGTACTTCGAGGGCGATACGCACTCGGCGTACCGGCTGGTGAGGGCCTTCAAGAACCGCTTCGGCGCGATTCACGAGCTCGGGGTGTTCGCGATGACCGACCGCGGCCTGCGCGGCGTCAGCAACCCGTCGGCCCTGTTCCTGTCGCAGCAGGGCGACGGCAAGGGCGGCCTCGTTCCCGGCTCCTGCGTGATGGTGACGCAGGAGGGCAGCCGACCGATGCTGGTCGAGATCCAGGCGCTGGTCGACGCCGCCCACGTGCCGAACCCGCGGCGGCTGTGCGTCGGAGTCGATCCGCAACGGCTGGCGATGCTGCTGGCGATTCTGAGCCGCCACGCGGGCGTTGCCAGCTACGACCAGGACGTGTTCGTCAACGCGGTCGGCGGCGTCCGCATCGACGAGCCCGCCTCCGACCTGGCGGTGGCGCTGGCCGTGCTGTCGTCGATCCGCAACCGCCCGCTGCCGCGTGCGCTGGCCGTGTTCGGCGAGGTGGGCCTGGCCGGCGAGATCCGGCCCGCGGCGCGCGGCCTGGAGCGGCTGCGCGAAGCGGCCAAGATCGGTTTTTCAACCGCGCTGATCCCGAAGGCCAACGCGCCGCGCAAGCCGATCGAGGGGCTGGAGGTCATCGCGGTCGAATCGCTGACGGAAGCGATCTCGGAACTGAGGCTTCGGTAGGCGCCCTCACCCCTGCCCCTCTCCCGCTGCGCGGGCGAGGGGCGATACGGCCTGCCCGTGCGACGACGGGTCGCCCCTCGCCCGCGCAAGCGGGAGAGGGGAGGGGGGTGAGGGTCGCGCAAAGCAGGACAGCGCCGCGGATAAGGGCGCTCGCTGAGGCCATGTCACCTCGGCGCGTCCGAAAGCGCAAGCCGCGCCGCCTCCAGCCCGGCCCGCACAGAGCCCTCCAGCGTCGACGGAAACGGGCTGTCGGCGATATCCCCGGCCAGATACAGACCCGCCACCGGCAGCCGCGGCGGCGGCCGCCGCAGCCCGACCGCCGGCAACAGCGTGGCGCGCCGCTCGATCACGATGTTCTGCGCGATCGAGGGCGGCAGGCCGAATTCGCCGGACAGCTGGCGGTCGGCGGCGCTGCACAGCACCCCCCGGTCGCTTTCGGTCCGAAGCGTAGGAGCCCCGATCACGACGCTGAAGATCGCCTGGTGCGCCGGATCGATTCTCCCGCGGTCGAATACCCATTGACCCGGACGAGCCTGGGCCGGATCGTCGAGCAGCGCGTAGATGGGTTCGGGCAAGCGTGTTCCGTTCGGGTAGCGCAAATAGACGGTGGCAATCGGTTCGTATTGCAGGCCGCGCAGCTCGTCGATGGCCGGCTGCAGCGCCTCGATCGAGGCCGACTCCAGCAGCCGCGCCGCCGGCTCGGCGGGAATGGCCAGCACGACGCGGTCGGCCTGAAGTTGCTGGTCGCGCAGCGCAACGCTCCAGCCCTGGCCCGATCGGGCCAGCCCGACCGCTGGCTGGCGCAGCACCACGGTGGCGCCGGCCCGCGCCAGGTAGCGCTGTGCCGCCTCCGGCATCGTGGCGGAAAGATCGCGCCGGGTCAGCAGCAGGCGGCTGTCCGGCTCAGCAGCTCCCAGCGTCAGTCGCAGCAGATTCAGGAACAGCTTCGAGGAGGCCTGCGCCGGTTCCGCGTTCACGGCGGCGATGCACAGCGGCCGCCACAGCCGGCGCACCAGCGCTGCGGGCTGGGTTGCGAGCAAGGTCGCAACCGGGCAGTCGACCTCGATCTGCCATCCGTTGCGCTGCTGGCGCGCGATCCAGGCGGCCAGCGCGAAGCGCTCGGGCCACGGCACGCGGCGCGCGCGGGCGAGTCCCACGGCCAGGTGCAGCGGGGCGGGCAGGGCGACGGCCCCGAGGCGCCATCCGTCCGGATACCGGATGGTGAACGGCTGCGACAGCAGCGCCTGCTCCGGATCGACGCCGAGCCGTCGCATCAGCGCAATGGTTTCGGTGCAAGCGCCCAGCAACAGGTGCTGTCCGTTGTCGACCGTGAAGTCGCGATCGCCGATGCGCAGATCGACGCGGCGGGCGCGGCCGCCGATGGCCGGCGCCGCATCCACCAGCGTGACGGCAACGCCCAGCCGAGCAGCCTCGACCGCGCACGCCAGCCCCGACCAGCCCGCCCCGACCACCACCCAGCGGGCAAGGGTCCCTTGCTGAGCCGTCATCGCGTCAGTGCGCGGCCGCGCGGTGGCCCGAACACCCAGGTGCGCCACGCGATCAGCATTTTGCGCAAGGGCGTCAACGCAATGCGCTGGTGTAGCACCCGAAAATCGCTGCGTTCCAGCTCACCGAGCAGCGCCTCGTACAGCGCACCCAGGATGATGCCGGGCGCTTGCGCGCGCCGCTGCGGCGCCGGCAGCTGCTCGGCAGCGCTGTGCAAGGCCGCGCGCGCACGGGCCGCCTGCCGCGCAAGCAGCGGCGTGAAGCCCTTCACATAGCGGGCTGAGTACAGATCGTCCGCTGTCACGTCGAAGTCCTGAAGGTCCTGTGCAGGCAGGACGACCCGCCCTTTGCGTGCGTAGCGGCCGGCATCACGCATCATCCGGATCATTTGCACCGCCAGGGCCAGTTCGCGTGCGTGCGCCCGTGTGGACGGCCCCGAGGGACCGAACACACCAGCCGCCATCTCGGCGAAAGGGCCGGTCAGAAGATAGCAGTGTTGCGCGAACGCGTCGAAATCGGCGAACGGGACCGGCTCCAGCAGTTGAACGCGAGCCTGCAGCAAGCGCTCTAACGGGTCAGACGTCAATCCGTACGCAGCCACGTGGGGCGCCAGCGCACGCGTGGTCGGATGCTGGGGCGAGCCCTCGAACAGCCGCCCGATCTCCTGCGCCCACCAGCCCAGCGCGGCGCGCGCCAGCGCCGGATCGGACGGTTGTTCGGCCGCCTCGTCCAACTCGCGGCGCAGCGCGTACAGCGCGGTGGCGGCGCGCCGGCGCTCGAGCGGCAGGAACAGCAGGCTGTAGTGGGCGCTGGATCCGATTGAGGCGAGCTTTTGAAGACAGTATTGGTCCGGGCTCATTGCGTTCGATTAGAATTGAGATGCCGGGCGAGGGTGGCGACGCCGGAGCGAAGGTGGCGAAATTGGTAGACGCACCAGGTTTAGGTCCTGGCGCCTTCACCGGCGTGGGGGTTCGAGTCCCCCCCTTCGCACCACGGGCGCCGCGAATCAGCAGCCCGCGCGCGCCATAACCAACGACTCGAACGGTTTTTGCGGATGCACACCGATATTCAGGACCTTGGCGGACTGCAGCGGCGGATCGATCTGACCGTTGCGGCGAGCGACATTGCGGCGGAAGTATCGCAGCGGCTGGCGCGCCTTGCCCGGCAAACCAGTATGCCTGGATTTCGCCGCGGCAAAGTGCCGATCAAGCTGGTGGCGGCGTCGTATGGTTCCCAGGTCCAGGCCGAGGTGATGCGCGAAAAGCTCGGCAGCGAGCTCTCGTCGGCGCTGGATGCGAGCAAGCTCAGAGTGGCGGGCGCGCCGCGGCTGGAGCCGCTGCCGGTGGCGGACACCGACCAGATCGGCTTTAGCGCGACGTTCGAGGTCTATCCGGAGATCGATCCCGGCGATGTCTCGCAGGTCGAGCTGCCTCGCTTCACGTGCAGCGTGTCGGAGTCCGACGTGGACCAGACGGTCGAAATCGTGCGACGCCAGCGAGCGGGGCGGTCGACGGTGGATCGTGCAGCCGCCGACGGCGACCGGGTCAGCGTCGACTTTCGCGGCACCATCGATGGACAGGACTTCGAAGGCGGCGAGGCCAAGGACTTCTCGTTCAACCTGGGGGAAGGCCGGATGCTGCCGGCCTTCGAGCAGGCGGTGCGCGGCCTGCGGCCGGGCCAGCCGGTGCAATTCGAAGTGGTTTTCCCAGCCGACTATCCCGCCAGCAAGGTGGCCGGCCGCAGCGCGCAGTTCTCGCTGACGGTCAAGCGCGTCGAGCAGATCGAATTGCCGCCGCTCGACGCGGATTTTGCCCGCGCGCTCGGAATCAAGGACGGGAACCTGTCGAAGATGCGCGCCGACGTCCGGGCCAATCTGGAGCGCGAGGTGGCGAGCCGGTTGCGCGTGCGCACGCGCGACCACGTGTTCACCGCCCTGCTGCAGGCGGCGCGTTTCGAGGTACCCCAGGTCCTGGTCGACGAGGAACTGCAGCGGCTGTCCAAGAGCGTGCACGGCGGCGCCCCGGGCGAAGCCGCCCCGGCCGATGCGCAGCTGGAGCAGGCCGCGCGGCACCGCGTGCGGCTCGGTCTGCTGATCGGAGAGCTGATGGCGCGGCACGGCCTTCAGCCACGCCAGGATCAGGTGCGCAAGGCCGTGGAGTCGATCGCCCAGAACTACGAGAACCCGTCGGAAGTCATTCAGTGGTACCTTGGCAGCCGTGAACGTCTGGCCGAAATCGAGGCGGGTTTGACCGAGGACAACGTGGTGTCCTGGGCATTGGCACGGGCCCGGGTCACGGAGGTGCCCGTGCCGTTCGACGAACTGATGGGAGGACGCAAGTGAATCAGCGCGTGCCTGCGGCGACCAGCGGGGCGGCCGGCACCGGGCCGCTGGAGCCCACTGGACTGGGCATGGTGCCCATCGTGATCGAGCAGAGCGGCCGGGGCGAGCGCGCCTACGACATCTACTCGCGTCTGTTGCGGGACCGCGTCGTATTCATCGTCGGGCCGATCAACGAATTGACGGCCAACCTGGTCGTTGCGCAATTGCTGTTCCTGGAATCTGAAAATCCCGACAAGGAGATCGCGCTGTACATCAATTCGCCGGGCGGGTCGGTTTACGCCGGGATGGCCATTTACGACACGATGCAGTTCATCAAGCCCGACGTTTCGACCATCTGTGTCGGAATGGCGGCCAGCATGGGTGCATTCCTGCTGGCGGGGGGCACCAAAGGCAAGCGCTACGCGCTGCCGAACTCGCGCATCCTGATCCACCAGCCTTCGGGCGGCTCGCAGGGGCAGGCCTCGGACATCGAGATCCAGGCGCGCGAGATCCTGTACCTTCGGGAGCGCATCAACCGGATCCTGTCCGAACGCACCGGCCAGCCGGTCGATCGCATCGCGCGCGACACGGACCGGGACAACTTCATGTCGGCCAACGATGCAGTAAGCTACGGCTTGATCGACAAGATCTTCGTCAAGCGCGGCGGCGAGGGCGGGTGACCGACCGCCGGTCGCGCAGGCTCTGAGCGCCTTTCTTCGACGGGGGGAGCGGACGCACGATGACGGACCGGAAGGGAGCGAGCGAAAAGCTTCTGTACTGTTCCTTTTGCGGAAAGAGCCAGCACGAGGTCAAGAAGCTGATTGCCGGTCCGTCGGTGTTCATCTGCGACGAATGCATCGACCTGTGCAACGACATCATCCGGGACGAGGCCTCCGGAGAGCCGGCCGGTAACGGTCCCCGTTCGGACCTGCCGGCACCGAAGGAGATCTGCTCGATCCTGGACCAGTACGTGATCGGGCAGGAAAAGGCCAAGCGCATCCTGTCGGTGGCCGTCTACAACCACTACAAACGGCTCAAGCACCTGGCGACCAAGGACGACGTCGAGCTGGGCAAGAGCAACATCCTGCTGATCGGTCCGACCGGTTCGGGCAAGACGCTGCTGGCGCAGACGCTGGCCCGGCTGTTGAACGTGCCCTTCGTGATCGCCGACGCCACCACGCTGACCGAGGCCGGCTACGTCGGCGAAGACGTCGAGAACATCATCCAGAAGCTGCTGCAGAACTGCAGCTACGAGGTCGAGAAAGCCCAGCGCGGGATCGTCTACATCGACGAGATCGACAAGATTTCACGCAAGAGCGACAACCCGTCGATCACGCGGGACGTGTCGGGCGAAGGCGTGCAGCAGGCGCTGCTGAAGCTGATCGAGGGCACGATCGCGAGCGTGCCGCCGCAGGGGGGCCGCAAGCACCCGAACCAGGACTTCGTGCAGATCGATACGACCAACATCCTGTTCATCTGCGGGGGTGCTTTCGACGGCCTCGAAAAGATCATCCGCAACCGCTCGCAGCGCAGCGGGATCGGCTTCGGCGCGGAAATCGCCGTATCCGGGGATCATTCGGTCGGCGATCTGCTGCAGGACGTGCAGCCGGAGGACCTGATCAAATTCGGGCTGATTCCGGAGCTGGTTGGGCGTCTGCCGGTGGTTGCCACGCTGGACGAGCTCAGCGAAGAGGCGCTGGTGAAGATACTGGTGGAGCCGAAAAACGCGCTGATCAAGCAGTTCCGGCGGCTGCTGTCGATGGAGGGGGTCGAGCTGGAAGTGCGCACCGAGGCGCTGGACGCGATCGCCCGGCGCGCGTTGAAGCGCCGCACCGGCGCGCGCGGCCTGCGTTCGATCGTCGAAAGCGTGCTGCTCGACGTGATGTACGACCTGCCCAGCATGAACAACGTGATAAAAGTGGTCATCGACGAGAATTCGATCGGCGAAGGCCGCCCGATCCTGATCTATTCGGACCAGCCCAAAGTCGCCGGCGCGCCGCGCTGATGCGCAGGCAAAAGCCTGCTGCGTTCGAGCGGCAGGTCGTACTGACCCGATTCCAATTCGGGCCTGCTCAGGACGGTTTTCAGGCTCCTGCAAGCAGCGTTTAGTAGGGTTGCCCCCACAGAATGCGCATAAGTGAGCCCGCTGCACGGGCGATCGCCGGTTCACTGGCGTGTTAGAGTGGAATTGCCTTGGGTGGCTGGCCGGGTTGGGCTTGAAACGGCCCGGATTGTCCCCATTTCCACGGCATTGAGCCGTCAGGATTGCCTAATGTCCACCGCAATGTTGCCATTGGAACCCACCGTGCTGCCGCTTCTGCCGTTGCGCGATGTGGTCGTATTTCCCCACATGGTCATTCCCTTGTTCGTCGGCCGGCCAAAGTCGATCAAGGCGCTCGAGGCGGCGATGGAGGCCGGCAAGAGCATCATGCTGGTTGCTCAGAAAAACGCGGCAAAGGATGAGCCGTCGGCCGACGACATCTACGCGATCGGCTGCGTGGCCAACATCCTGCAGATGCTGAAACTGCCCGACGGCACCGTGAAGGTGCTGGTCGAGGGAGCGCAGCGTGCCACCATTCATCGAATCGAGGACCTGGGCACGCACTTCGCCTGCGACCTGACGCCGATGGCGCCCGAAGCCGGCGGCAACGCCGAGCTCGAGGCGCTGCGCCGGGCGATCGTCGCGCAGTTCGACCAGTACGTGAAACTGAACAAGAAGATTCCCGCCGAGATCCTGACCTCGATCGCGGGCATCGACGAAGTCGGGCGCCTGGCCGACACGATCGCGGCGCATTTGCCCCTGAAGCTGGAGCAGAAGCAGCGGATCCTGGAAATGTCGGGCTTGAACGAACGCCTCGAGCATCTGCTGGGACAGCTGGAAACCGAAATCGACATCCTGCAGGTCGAGAAGCGGATCCGCGGCCGCGTGAAGCGGCAGATGGAAAAGAGCCAGCGCGAGTACTACCTGAACGAGCAGGTCAAGGCGATCCAGAAGGAGCTCGGCGAGGGCGAAGAGGGTGCCGACCTGGACGAGCTCGACAAGAAGATCAAGGCGGCGCGCATGCCCAAGCAGGCGCGCCAGAAGGCCGAATCGGAACTGAAAAAACTCAAGCTGATGTCGCCGATGTCGGCCGAGGCGACCGTCGTTCGCAATTACATCGACACGCTGGTCAATCTTCCGTGGAAGAAGAAAAGCAAGATCAACAACGATCTGGGCAACGCGCAGCGCGTGCTGGACGAGGATCACTACGGGCTGGAAAAAGTCAAGGAACGGATCGTCGAGTACCTGGCGGTGCAGCAACGCGTCGACCGCCTCAAGGCCCCGATCCTGTGCCTGGTGGGTGCGCCGGGCGTCGGCAAGACGTCCCTGGGGCAGTCGATTTCGCGTGCGACCAATCGGAAGTTCGTGCGGATGGCCTTGGGTGGCGTGCGTGACGAGGCCGAGATCCGAGGGCACCGGCGCACCTACATCGGGTCGATGCCGGGCAAGATCCTGCAGAACCTGAGCAAGATCGGCGTGCGCAACCCGCTGTTCCTGCTGGACGAAGTCGACAAGATGGGGATGGACTTCCGGGGCGATCCGTCATCGGCGCTGCTCGAAGTGCTGGATCCGGAGCAGAACCACACGTTCGTCGATCATTATGTCGAGGTCGACTACGACCTGTCGGACGTGATGTTCGTGGCGACCGCCAACACCATGAATATCCCGCCGCCGCTGCTGGACCGGATGGAGGTCATCCGCCTGTCCGGTTATACGGAGGACGAGAAGGTCAACATCGCGATGCGCTATCTGCTGCCCAAGCAGATGAAGAACAACGGCGTGTTCAAGCAGGAGCTGGAGGTCACGGCCGCGGCGATCCGCGACATCATCCGCTATTACACGCGCGAAGCCGGCGTGCGCTCGCTCGAGCGCGAGATTTCCAAGATCTGCCGCAAGGTCGTCAAGAACGCGCTGATCAAGGAAAGCGGCGGCAAGGTGCGCGTGCTGCCGGGCAACCTGAACAAGTTCCTGGGCGTGCGCCGCTACAACTTCGGCGTCGCCGAAAAAGAGGCACAGATCGGGCAGGTCACCGGACTGGCCTGGACCGAGGTCGGCGGCGAGCTGCTGACGATCGAGAGTGCGACGATGCCGGGCAAGGGCAACATCATCCGCACCGGATCGCTGGGCGACGTGATGAAGGAGTCGGTCGAAGCCGCGCGCACGGTCGTGCGCGCGCGTGCCCGGCGCCTGGGGATCAAAGACGAGATATTCGAAAAGAGCGACATCCACGTCCACTTGCCGGAAGGCGCCACGCCCAAGGACGGTCCGAGCGCCGGCACTGCCATCACGACCTCGGTGGTCTCGACGCTCAGCGGCATTCCGGTGCGCCCCAACGTGGCGATGACCGGCGAGATCACGCTGCGAGGCGAGGTGCTGGCGATCGGTGGCCTGAAGGAAAAGCTGCTGGCGGCGCTGCGCGGGGGCATCAAGACGGTGTTGATTCCCGAGGAAAACGTCAAGGACCTGGCCGAGATCCCCGATAACGTTAAGAACCGGATCGAGATCGTCCCTGTGAAGTGGATCGACCAGGTGCTGGAAGTGGCTCTGACGCGCCAGCCGATCCCGCTCTCGGATGAAGAGGCGGCCGTGGCCACCACCCCCAAGGCCGCGCCGGCCGAAGCGGTCAAGCCGGAAGCCGGGCCGGGCGAATTCGTCAAGCACTGAAGTCTGCGGCACGGCGCGGGTATTGATACTGCCTGCGCCGTGCGCGCGCCTGTCACGATCCGGCGCGATCACTGCCCGCTTGACACTGCGTAAGCGGCGCGGTTGAATAGTCGCGCAAGTTCAAAACGAAAAGGCCGTCGAGACCGGCAGGGAGGGGGTGGCAGTGAACAAGACCGAACTGATCGAGCATATCGCCCGTCAGGCCGATATCTCGAAAGCAGCGGCCGGGCGCGCGCTCGAAGCGATCGTCGGCGGCATTCGTACGTCCCTGAAAAAGGGCAACTCCGTCACGCTGGTTGGCTTCGGAACCTTCATGGTCGGAAAGCGGGCCGCGCGCCTGGGCCGCAATCCGCGCACCAATCAGCCGATCAAGATCAAAGCGGCCAGGGTTCCGAAGTTCCGGGCTGGAAAAGCCCTGAAGGATGCAGTAAACTGATTCGTTGTGCGGTGCCTTTGCACGCAGCGGGCGCGCGCGGGTGCTTAGCTCAGCTGGTAGAGCGGCGCCCTTACAAGGCGTAGGTCGGGAGTTCGAACCTCTCAGCACCCACCACGGTCAACGGCGGTTAAGCAAGTTTTCACTTACTTTTCGACGGGCTGCCGGCGCGGAGTGGTAGTTCAGTTGGTTAGAATACCGGCCTGTCACGCCGGGGGTCGCGGGTTCGAGTCCCGTCCACTCCGCCAAACACGATTGATGCGAAGGCGAACCGAAGTTCGCCTTTTTTCTTCTTCGACGGATCCTCTTCGATAGGCAACGCGCTCGCAAGCCCGCGGCCAGACCAAGAATGTTCGACACGATCCGATCCCGCCACCGCTTCTTCGCCATTGCCATCACGCTGCTGTTCGGGGTGCCGTTCATCTTCACGGGTGTCTACAGCTACAACCAGTTTTTCGCCACCGACACGTCGATCGCCAAGGTCGGATCGGAGCGCATCAGTCAGCAGGACCTCGATCTGGCGTTTCGAGAGCGGCTGGAGCGGATGGCCCAGATGCTCGGTGCCAATTTCGACGCGCGCGTATTCGACACGCCTCAGGCGCGCGCGGCCACGCTCGATGCGCTGCTGTCGGAGCGCGCCTTGAAGCTCGAGGCTCAGCGCGCGCACGTGCTGGTCACCAACCGCAAGCTGCAGCAGGTGATCGAATCGACGCCCGCCTTCCAGCAGGGCGGCCGTTTCGACTACAACACGTACAAGGCGCTGCTGGCGGCGCGCAATCTGAACGAGCTTTCGTTCGAGGCCGATTTGCGGGAAGACCTTGTCCGGCAGACGGTGATCGGGGCGGTCTCCGATACGGCCATGGTTCCGAAGTCGGTTTCCGACCGGCTATGGCAGCTTCAGCACGAAAAGCGCGAAGTGCGCCAGCAGGCGTTCCGACCCGAGGACTACCTTGCAAAAACCGAGGTCAGCGCCGAGGCGATCAAGGCCGAATACGACAAGAACAAGTCGCGCTACATGACGCCGGAAACCGTGCGCGCCGAATATATCGTTCTGCGCGTCGCCGACCTCGCGGCCCAGATGCCCGTGTCGCCGCAGGATGTGCGCGCCTTCTACGACAACAACATGAAACGATGGGGTCAGGCCGAGCGCCGGCGCGCCAGTCATATCCTGATCACGGTCGGAGCGGGCGGTTCGGCAGCGGATAAGACCCAGGCAAAAAAAGTGGCCGAATCGGTGCTCGCCAAGGAGCGATCGAATCCGGCCGATTTCGCACGGCTGGCCAAGGAATATTCGAAGGATCCCGGATCGGCGCAGAAGGGCGGCGATCTGGGATGGTTCGGCCGCGGGATGATGGTCAAGCCGTTCGAGGATGCGGTCTTTTCGATGAAGGACGGCCAGACCAGCGGCGTGGTGGAGTCGGACTTCGGCTATCACATCATCCGGGTCACCGGGATCGAGCCGGCCCGCATCAAGTCGTTCGAAGACGTCAAGGGTCAGATCGAGGCGGAGTTGCGGCAGCAGGCCGCCGAGAAGCGTTTTTCCGAGATTGCCGATCAGTTCAGCAATTTCGTCTACGAGCAGGCCGATGGCCTGAAGCCGGCCGCCGAGAAGTTCAAGCTGGAGCTGCACGAAGTCGATGGTGTCACGCGCAGGGGCGTAGCGCAGGGGGATGCGTCCGGCGTGTTCACCCCCGCGCTGATCGAAGCGGTTTTTGCTCCGGATTCGTTGCAGAAGCGGCGCAACACGAAGGCGATCGATATCGGCGCCAATGCGCTCGTGTCGGCGCGTGTGCTCGATTACCACGCGGCAGCGCCGATTCCGCTGGAGGTGGTGCAGCCGCAGATCAAGAATTCGCTGCAGCGCGCAGCGGCCGCCGAGATGGCGCGCAAGGCGGGGCAAGCCCGGCTGGCTGAGCTGCTCAAGTCCCCCGGCGACGATGGCTTCGAAGCACCGCGTTGGGTCGGGCGCGACGATCCTCAGCAGCAGCTGCCCCCGGCCGCGCTCAACTCGGTCATGCAGCTGGCGCCGGATCACCTGCCCGCGTTTGTCGGCGCCGATGCGCCCGGCGGCGGCTACCTGGTGCTGCACGTGTTGTCGACCCGTCCGGCCGATGCGCCCGCGGCCGATGCGATCGCAGGAGCCTCGCAGCAGTGGTTGCGGCAACTGTCCGCGGCCGACGAGCAAAGCTTCGTACAGGGCCTGCGGCAGCGCCTGGGCGCTAAGGTGGTCCGCGGCGAACCGGCGGCGCCCCCCAAGGAAGAGCCGCAGTAGGAGCGGGGTCGGGTCGGGCCCGGACGGCCTCGCCGTGCGGATTCAAGCGGCGCCTTGCACCAGCTCGCACGCCGCCCGTTCGAAGTCCGCACTGTCGGCGCCGTCGAGGAGCACGTGACGCGCCTGCCCGGCGTTGCGGTAGTTGGTCCGGATCGAGCGCAGGTACACCGGGTCGTAGTGCTCCTGCAGCAGACACGTGACCAGGGCATCCCACTGACCATCGGTCACCATCGACTTCCAGCGCTGCACCGTGGCCTGACCGTGCAGAGTGGTCAGGAAGTCGAGCTGCTCGCACAGCTGCTGCGGACAGCGCTCGTAGTGGCGGTACTCGTCGCGCAACAGGCGGATGCGCTGCGGCACCGGCAGGTCCAGTCGGACGCAGTCCGACCGTCGCATTGCATCCAGCAGGGCGCTGGGCAGCTGGCAGGCTCCGATCCTGCGGCTTTCGGATTCGACGAACACGGCGCGGCCGGGATCGAGGCGGCTCAGCGCCCACCACAGGCGCGTTTCGAACTGCTTCTGGCTCGGTTGGAGGCAACCCGGCAGACCGCCCAGCACGGAGCCGCGATGGGCCGCCAGCGATTCCAGGTCGAGCACCTGCGCTCCCAGGCGGTCCAGGTGGCCCAGTAAGCGGCTTTTTCCGCTTCCGGTGGCGCCGCACAGCACGCGGTAGTCAAATCGCTGCGGCAGTGTTTCGAGCGTCTGGACCACGATGCGCCGGAACGCGCGATAGCCGCCCTGCAGCTGCTGGACCCGCCAACCGACGCGCGCCATCACGTGCGCGAACGATCCGCTGCGCTCTCCGCCTCGCCAGCAGTACACCAGCGGCGACCAGGTGCGCGGCCGCTCGGGAAAGCAGTGGCGCAGGTGCCGCGCGATGTTGGCGGCCACCAGGGCGGCGCCGGCGCGGCGCGCGTCGAACGGTGAAACCTGCTTGTAGATCGTTCCGATCTCGGAGCGCTCGGCGTCGGTCAGCACCGGGCAATTGACGGCGCCGGGAAGGTGGTCGATCGCGAATTCCGACTCGCTGCGCACGTCGATGACCGTATCGAACCGCTTCAGGTCCGCCAGCGCATCGTCACACGTGATCGTCTTCAGGTGCACGCTTCACGCAGCCGGGCGTCGCAGCATCGGCTGCAACCGGGTCCAGACGTTGTCCAGCATCCGTTCCTGGGCCTGCTGGTTGGGGTGAATCCGGTCGGGCTGAAACAGGTCCATGCGATCGGCAAATCCTTCCATCAGGAAGGGGACGAGCTCGATCCGGTTGCGAGCGGCCAGCGAAGCGAACGTCTGGAAGAACCGCTCCGAGTAATCGCGCCCGTAATTGGGCGGAATCCGTACCCCGACCAGCAGGACCCTGGCGTGCGCCGCGCGACATGCGTCGATCATCGCCTGAAGATTGTCCCGCATCTGCTCCAGGTCGAGTCCCCGCAGGCCATCGTTGCCGCCCAGCTCGATCAGGACGATGTCGGGCTCGACCGTCTGCAGCAGCTTCGGCAGCCGGGCGCGTCCGCCACTGGTGGTGTCGCCGCTGATGCTCGCGTTGACGACGCTATACTGCCGCTCCTGCCTCGAGAGGCGTTCCGACAGGCGGCTGACCCAGCCGGTATCGCGAGGCAGCCCGAATTCGGCCGACAGGCTGTCGCCGACCACGAGGACCGTGTGGGTCGGCGGCGCGGCGTGCACGGCCACCGAGCCCACCGCAATGAGCACAGACAGCGCACACAGGCACCGGTGAATCCGCGATCGGAGAGCGGCAAACAAGCCCAGTTTCCGTCTGCCTTCGCTGTGGAGGCGTCGGATCTGTCCAAGATCGTTCCCGATCCGACGGGCAGCTTGACGATTCTCGATCATATCAACCTGGCCGTAACGGTCGGCCAGACGCTGGCGATTCGAGGCGCATCGGGATCGGGCAAATCAACCCTGCTCGGTCTGCTGGCCGGACTGGACGTGCCCACCAGCGGCACGGTCCGTTTGTTCGGACAGGATCTGACGGCGCTAGACGAAGACGGCAGGGCGCAACTGCGTGCGAGCCGGGTCGGTTTCGTGTTCCAGTCCTTCCAGCTGCTGGAACACCTGACCGCGCTGGAAAACGTGATGCTGCCGCTGGAAATCGCCGCCACGCCGGCGGGGTCCCAGGGGCGGGCGAGGGCGCTGCACCTGCTCGACCGGGTGGGACTGGGCGCACGGATCGGCCACGAGGCCCGCACCCTTTCGGGCGGCGAACAGCAGCGCGTCGCGCTGGCGCGCGCGTTCGTCACGCAACCGGCCATCCTGTTCGCCGATGAGCCCACGGGCAGCCTGGACTCGGCCACCGGCAGCGCCGTGATCGAGCTGATGTTCGAATTGAATCGTGAATCCGGCTCCACGCTGGTCGTGGTGACGCACGACCCGGACGTCGCGTCCCGGTGCGCCAGCCGCGTGGAGCTGCATGCCGGACGCATCGTGTCCGAGCCGGCGTTAACGGTCTAGCTGGCCACCTCGCAGCCGCGCCAGCTCGCGCGCGGCCAGCTGCGGCACCTCGGACGCGAGCAGGCCGGCGTCGGCGCCGTACGCCTGGGCCGCCCGGCCATGCAACCAGACCGCCCCCAGCGTGCCGGTCAGAAGACCGAAGCCCTGCGCGATCAGGGCGCCGATCATTCCCGCGAGCACGTCTCCGGTGCCGGCGGACGCCAGAGCCGGGCTGCCGGTGGGATTGATCCAGTACGCCTCGCGGTCCGCGGGTCGATCCACGATCACGCTGCCCGCGCCCTTCAATACGACGGCTGAACGCGTCTGCTGCGCGAGCAGCGTCGCCGCTGCGATGCGGTCGGCGTTCACGTGGATCGCGGGCACATCGGCCAGCAGCCGCGCCGCTTCCACCGGGTGAGGCGTCAGCACGCTCGGTGCGCTGCGCGCGAGCAGCGCTTGGCGCAGGCGCTCGTCGCTGGCCATCAGATTGAGCGCGTCGGCGTCCAGCACGAGCGGTGTTTCCTGTCCCAGTGCCTGCCGCAACGCCCGGCGCGCGGAATCCGAGGTTCCCATACCGCATCCGATCACGGCCACCTGAACCGGCGGCAGCCGCTCCACGGTCCGGATCATCAACTCCGGGCAGAGCGGATCGACCTTCAGATCCGGATCGCCCACGCAGCACACGTAGACCCGGCCCGCGCCCAGCCTGAGTGCCGATCGGCCGGCCAGCAACGCGGCCCCGATCATCCCGACGTCGCCCCCGATCACGGCCACACTGCCGTACAGGCCCTTGTGCGAATTGCGGCGCCGCGGTTTGGCAATCTGGGCGAAGTGTTCCGGCCCGTTCAGGCGGCCGGGCGATTGTCCCGGTTCGATTCCGAGCGTGTCGACATGAACCGCGCCGGCGGCATCGCAGCCATCGCTCATGTGCAAACCGGGCTTGTCCCCGAGAAAGGTCACGGTCGCGCGCGCGTGCACGCCGGCCACATTGCCGACCCAGACGCCGGAGTCCGCGTCGAGGCCGCTTGGAATGTCGATCGAGACGACCTCGGTGCGGCTTTCGTCGGCCCATTGGGAGGCCTGCAGGTACGGGCCGGAAAGCGGGCGGCTGAGCCCGATTCCGAACATTGCATCGACGATCACGTCGAAGCGGGCCTGGTCCGGCAGGGTCGGAATCGATTCGCCGCCTGCGGCGGCCCAGGCCGCATGGGCAGCACGCGCGTCTTGGGCTGCCGGCGGCAATGGCGCCCAGCAGACGCAGGTGTGACCGAGCTCGCGCAGCGCGCCCGCACACACATAGCCGTCGCCTCCATTGTTGCCCGGTCCGCACAGCACCAGAAAGGATGCGGGCCGCAGGGGAGCGCGCTGATCGAGCCAGCGCGCTGCCGCGCGCCCGGCACGTTCCATCAGCGTGCCGGGCGGCAGCCGGCCCTGGTGCTCGCGCTCGATGCGCCGCAGTTCTTCGGTTCGGTACAAGGCTCCCATCGATCGTCGATCCCGCTGCGCCCGGCTCTGGACTTACCCCCGGCCTTGCGCCGCCAGGCGCGTGACCCACTGGCCGACGGCCAGCGCGCTGGTCAGCCCGGGCGATTCGAAGCCGAACAGCTGTATCAGGCCGGGCAGGCCATGGCCGCCGGGATCATCGATCACGAAATCGCGCGCGGGTTCGCCCGGGCCGGACAGCTTGGGCCGAATCCCCGCGTATGCCGGCCGCAGTGCGCCGTCCGGAAGCTGCGGCCAGTAGGTGCGGATGCTCGGATAGAACAATTCGGCGCGGCCCGGGTCGACGTTGAAATCGATCCGATCGATCCACTCGACGTCCGGCCCGAACCGGGCCGTTCCGCCAAGATCGAGCGTCAGGTGCACGCCCAGTCCGCCGTCGGCCGGCATCGGGTAGATCAGCCGTCCGAACGGCGCCCTTTGCGCCAGCGAGAAGTAGCAGCCGCGTGCCAGTCGCAGCGCCGGTATCCGTTCCGGCGGGTAACCTTCGATGGCCGAGGCGACGGCCTGCGCGGACAGGGCGGCGGCGTTGACCAGCACGTCGCAGCCGATCCGGTACGGTTCATCGCCCGCGGTGCTGACGTGCCAGGCGCCGTCGTGCCGCTCGGCCCGCTGCATCGGCGAGCGCAGCGCGATCAATCCCCCGTGGGACTGCAGATCACCGGACAGCGCCAGCATCAGTGCGTGGGAGTCGACGATCCCGGTGTCGGGCGAGTGGACGGCAGCACGGCAGCGCAGGCCCGGTTCCATCGAGGCAACCTCGCCCGCATCGAGCCATTCGAGGCGCTCGACTTCGTTGGCGAGGCCGCGCCGCTGCAGCTCGGCCAGCGCTGCCAGCTGCGAGTCGTCGGTCGCGACGATCAGCTTGCCGAGCCTGCGGTGCGGCAGCGCCCGCTCGGTCAGGTAGCGATACAGCAACCGGCGTCCCTGCACGCACAGGCGCGCCTTCAAGCTGCCCGTCGGGTAATACAAGCCCGCGTGAATCACCTCGCTGCTGCGCGAGCTCACACCCGAGCCGATCCGTGGCTCCGTTTCCAGCACGATGGTCTGCAAGCCGGCCATCGCGAGCGCCCGGGCGCACGCGAGCCCGATCACCCCGGCCCCTATAACGACGCAATCGACACGCTCCAATCCACGCGCTCCGGATGCACGTGAACGATACCCTAAGCATGGAATTCCACCTGTGGCCGCCGGCATATCGGCCGACTGCCGGGCGGCAGGTTGTCGCTAATCTGCGTCAGCCTCCTCTGTATCGAAACCCATGAACGCGCCAGACCGAATTGCGAACTCCGCGCTGGGCGTGCTTGGCACCATGTCGATCTGCTACGCGCCCTTGATCGACAAGAAGCGCAAGGCGATCGGTACGCGCCTGACGATGCTGGCCGCGAATCCCCAGGACCGCCCGCCGATCGGGCAGGTGCTGGAAGCCTTGAACACGGTGTGGCCCGAATCGGGCGCGCCGATCCTGGTCGCGCCGCTGGACGCGACCTTCGACGAGTCGGCACTGGATTGGGATGCTCCGGGCAACGCGCTGCTGGAGCTTCCGAGCACGGCGCTGCTCGACCCGCGCACGCAGGCCGTGGCCCAGGCTCTGTTCCGGGACGGCAAGCGGCTCGCGCTGCGCAATCGCCCCGAAGTGGCGCTGCCGCCGGCGCTGCTCGCCTGTTTCGAATACGCGCTGATCCATCTGAGCGACGATCGTCGCCGTGGCCCGGACGGCGGCCCGCCGAACGGAGTCACGCGGCGCATCCCGTTCATCATCACCGGCGTGCAGACCGTGGCCGACGTGGACGGGGCCTACGAGCGCGGTGCGGCCGCCAGCGTGGGCTGGCCGCTGGACGACGTCAGCCAGAAATCGGCCCGGCCGTTGCAGCCGGGACAGGCGGTGGTGCTGGAATTGCTGCGGCTGGTGCGCGACGACGCCGACATTGCGAAGATCGACACGACATTGAAGCGCGACCCGGCACTGGCGTTCAAGCTGCTTCGCCTGGTCAATTCGGCGGCGTTCGGCCTGCCGGTGCAGATCACCTCGTTCCAGCACGCCGTGATGATGCTCGGCTACAAGAAGCTGATGCGCTGGCTGTCGCTGCTGCTGGCGACTGCATCGAAGGACAGCAACACGTTCCCGCTGATGCACGCGTCGATCCGGCGCGGGATGTTCCTGGAAACCATCGGCGCCGAAGAGCAGCAGACCGAGCTGCGCGACGAGCTGTTCATCACCGGCGCGTTCTCGCTGCTCGACAAGATCACCGGGGCCCCGTTCGAGCACCTGTTCGAGCTGATCTCGCTGTCGGAGACCATCATCGATGCGATCGTCGGGCGCAATGGACCCTATGCGCCCTACCTGACGCTGATCGAAGCGATCGAGCGCAGCGACCCGATCGTGATCCGCAAGCAGTCCGACCTGCTGGCCCTTCCGCCCGGCCGCTGCAACGAGGCATTGCTGAAGTCGATGACCTCGGCCGAGCTGCTCGACGCCGACATCTAGAACGCACAACCGAAGCGAGAGTCGATCGCCCCTCGCCCGCGCAGCGGGAGAGGGGCGGGGGTGAGGGCAGCCCGAGCGCGCGCACTATAATGTGCATGCACTCGGGCCCATGTCCAGCCAAACCCTCTGTTTCTTCCTCGACGGCCCGGCCGCGCTGACCCGCTCGCGCGGCAAGCGCTTGCTGGCGACACTGCAGTCGATCGATCCGGGGCTGGTCGCGCTCGAGGCGCGTTACCGGCACTTCGTTCGATCCCGTCGTGCGCCCGGCGCGGCCGAGATGGCGCGGCTGGGCCGCCTGCTCCAGTACGGCGAAGCGTTCGAAGGCAGCGGCCGCGACGGCGGGCTCGAGGCGCTGATCGTTCCCAGGCCCGGGACGGTGTCGCCCTGGTCGAGCAAAGCCACCGACATCGCGTGCAACTGCGGATTCGAGTGGGTCGAGCGGATCGAGCGCGGGCAACTGGTCCGGCTGCACTTTGGCGATCCGCCGCGGTCCGGTTTGGCCGCGCAGCGGCGCCTCGAGGCGCTGCATGCGCAGCTGCACGACCGGATGACCGAGTCGGTGATCGATCCGGAAGGCGCCGCGCAACGGCTGTTCGAGGCGGCCGAGCGCAGGCCGCTCGCCAGCATCGCGCTGGGCCAGGATGCGCGCGCGGCCCTGCAGCGCGCCAACGTGCAATTCGGGCTGGCGCTGTCGGCCGCTGAGATCGATTACCTGGCGCAGGCGTACGCGCGCGCGGGCCGCGATCCGACCGACGCGGAACTGATGATGTTCGCGCAGGTCAACTCCGAGCATTGCCGCCACAAGATCTTCAACGCCGGCTGGACGATCGACGGCAGCATCCAGACCGAGTCGCTGTTCGACCTGATCCGCTCCACGCACGCCGCTGCGCCCGAGGGAACGCTGGTCGCCTATCGTGACAACGCTGCGGTGCTGCAAGGCCGCCCGGTGCGACAGCTGGCCCCGCGCCGATCGGTGGACGATGCGGCCGTGCTGTACCAGGTCGCCGGCCAGGTCGAGCACGTCGTCTTCAAGGTCGAGACCCACAATCATCCGACCGCGATTGCGCCGTTCCCGGGCGCGGCGACCGGCTCCGGTGGCGAGATCCGGGACGAGTCGGCCACGGGTCGCGGCGCGCGGCCGAAAGCGGGGCTGTGCGGATTCAGCGTATCGAATCTGAGGCTGCCCGGAATGCAGGCGCCGTGGGAAAGCGACCGCGACGTATCGCGCGGCCAGGGCGAGGCGGAAGCGGGCGACTACGGCTTTCCGTCCCGCATCTGCGAAGCCTCCCGCATCATGCTGGAAGGTCCGATCGGCGCGGCGTCCTTCAACAACGAGTTCGGCCGCCCCAATCTGCTGGGTTACTTCCGCTCGTTCCAGCAGAACGTCGGAGGCGAGCGGATCGGCTATCACAAGCCGATCATGATTGCCGGAGGCGTCGGCAGCATTCGCGCCGAGCTGGTCGAAAAGCAGGCGCTGCCCGCCGGGGCGCTGCTGGTGCAGCTGGGCGGGCCGGGGCTGCGCATCGGCCTGGGGGGAGGGGCCGCATCGAGCATCCAGGCAGGTGCCAACGCCGAGGACCTCGACTTCAATTCGGTGCAGCGTGGCAACGCGGAAATGCAGCGCCGGGCGCAGGAAGTGATCAACGGCTGCGTGGCGCTGGGAGCCGCAAACCCGATCCTGTCGATACACGACGTGGGGGCGGGCGGCCTGTCCAACGCCTTGCCCGAGCTGGTGCACGCCGCGCGCCGCGGCGCGCGGGTCGACCTGGCCGCCATCCCGGTGCTGGACAGCGCGATGAATCCGCTGGAGATCTGGTGCAACGAGTCGCAGGAGCGCTACGTGCTGGCCCTGGAGCCGGCGCGGCTGGATGAGTTCGCCGCGCTGTGCGACCGCGAGCGCTGTCCGTACGCCGTGATCGGGGTCGCCACGGCGCAGGACCGGCTGCTGGTCGCGCGCAACGGCGAGCGCGCCGCCGTCGATCTGCCGATCAGTACGCTGCTGGGACAGGTTCCGCGCTTGCACCGTGACGCGCACACGGTGCCGGTGCCGCTGGCGCCGCTGGATACCGACGCGATCGATCCGTCGCAAGCTGCGATCGAGGTGTTGCGGCATCCGACCGTCGCCAGCAAGTCGTTTCTGATCACGATTGGCGACCGCACCGTCGGAGGCCTGTGCAGCCGCGACCAGATGGTGGGGCCCTGGCAGCTGCCGCTGGCCGATTGTGCGGTGACGCTGGCGGACTACGAAGGGACCGCGGGCGAAGCGATGGCGATGGGAGAGCGCGCGCCGCTGGCGATCGAGAGCGCGCCGGCCGCGTGTCGTGTCGCCATCTCTGAGGCGCTGCTGAATCTGGCGGCGGCCGATGTCGATTTCGCGCGTGTGAAGCTGTCGGCCAACTGGATGGCCGCCTGCGGCCAGCCCGGACAGGACGCCGCGCTGTACCGCGCGGTAGAGGCGGCGGCCTCATTCTGCCGCGAGCTGGGAATCGGAATTCCGGTGGGCAAGGACTCCCTGTCGATGTCGACCCAGTGGCGCGACGGCAGCGAGGACAAGCGGGTGCGCGCGCCCGTGTCGCTGATCGTCAGCGCCGCCGGCGCGGTCGGCGACGTGCGCCGCAGCCTGACGCCGCAGCTGCGGCTCGACGTCGGGCCGACCGACCTGATCCTGGTCGACCTGTCCGCTGGGCGCTTGAGGCTGGCCGGTTCGATCCTGGCGCAGATTGCGCGCCAGTTCGGACGCGAGGTGCCGGACGTCGAGGAGCCGGCCCGCCTGCGCGCGCTGCTGTCGGTGATCCGGCAGCAGGCCGTGGCCGGGCGCATCCTGGCCTATCACGATCGATCCGACGGTGGCCTGTGGGCTTGCGCGTGCGAGATGGCCTTCGCGGCGGGCTGCGGGGTGACGCTCAATGTCGACGTGCTGGCCGTCGACCCGCTCGCGCTGGACGCGGGAGATTTCCGTATCCGCGCGCAGCAGTTGGAAGCCCGCCGCACCGACGCAGTACTGAAGGCGCTGTTCAGCGAAGAGGCCGGGTGCCTGATCCAGGTCCGCCGCGCGGAGCGCTCGCTCGTGATGGACGCGCTGCGCGAGGCGGGTCTGGGCTCATGCAGCCACGTGGTCGGCTCGCCGAACGGACAGGACTCGATCGAAGCCTGGTACGACGCCAAGCCGGTCGTGCGCCATCCGCGCCAGGCGCTGCTGCGGGCCTGGAGCGAGGTGTCCTGGCGCATGGCCGCCTTGCGTGACAATCCGGAGTGCGCCGACTCGGAGTACGAGCAGCTGGGCCAGCGAGGGCCGCTTTCGATGTCGTTGAGCTTCGAGCCCGACGACGACGTGGCCGCGCCGTTGATCGCGCGCGGCGCCCGCCCCCGCATCGCCATCCTGCGCGAGCAGGGCGTCAACGGCCAGTACGAGATGGCTTCGGCCTTCGATCGGGCCGGTTTTGCCGCGGTCGACGTTCACATGTCGGACCTGCTGGCCGGGCGCGTTTCGCTCGCGGGCTTCAAAGGCCTGGCCGCGTGTGGCGGGTTTTCCTACGGAGACGTGCTGGGCGGCGGCGGCGGCTGGGCCAAGTCGATCCTGTTTCATCCGAGGCTGTCCGATGAGTTTGCGGCATTTTTTGGCCGCCCCGACGCGTTCGCGCTGGGCGTGTGCAACGGCTGCCAGATGATGAGTCAGCTGGGCTCGATCATTCCGGGCGCCCGCCACTGGCCGCGCTTCCTGCCCAACGCATCCGAGCAATTCGAAGCCAGGCTGACGATGGTCGAAGTGGTCGAATCGCCATCGATCTTCTTCCAGGGAATGTCGGGCAGTCGCATTCCGATCGTCACCGCGCACGGCGAGGGCCGCGCCGCGTTCGAAGACGAACCAGCGCGCCGCCAGGCCATCGTCGCGCTGCGATTCGTCGACGCCGACGGGCGCCCGACCGAGCGCTATCCGGAAAATCCGAACGGCTCGCCCGACGGCGTGACCGGCCTGACCACGCCCGATGGCCGCTTCACGATCCTGATGCCGCACCCGGAGCGGGTGCGCCGCACCGTCCAGATGTCGTGGCAGCCGCCTGGGCTGGGCGAGGATTCGCCCTGGATGAGGGTGTTTCGCAACGCGAGGCGATGGGTGGGTTAACAGGCTCAGTCTTCTTGAAGCCCGACATGAGCATTCTTACGACTGCCCGCCTTCGACTCGAGCCATTCGATGATGCCCATGTCGACGGGTTGAATGCGATGAACTCCGATGAGGAGGTGATGCGGTACATCCCCGGCGGAGCGCAGAGGCGGGAGCAAACCATCGCATCGGTGGAGCGTGTCAAGGCGCGCTGGGCCAAGTGGGGGGCTTCCTGGTGGAGCTTCATCGAGCTGACCACCGGAGAAATCGTTGGGGCAGGCTGCATCCAGCATCTGCGCAAGAGCGGATCGGAACCGGACCCGGCTTATCCGTTGGAAATAGGCTGGCGACTGCGGCGCGACCGGTGGCATCAAGGCCTGGCCTATGAAGCGTCCGTCGCCATGGCTGATTTCGCGTTTCAGAACCTGAGGGCCGAGACGCTGCTGGCCGTGTGCGACCCTGAAAATGCTGCGTCGGCTGCGCTAATGAAGCGGCTTGGCATGCAGTATCGAGGAATCGAAAGCTGGTACGAACGGGATGTGGCGACCTACGGGATAACGTCTGAGCAGTGGCTTGCAAGGGCTGCGCCTCCACGCTGATCCGAGGCCATCGAGCCCGGAGGCCAGTTGCCAACCCCTGCCCTACGGACTATATTCAGTCTTTATTCGGTCCATCGGGTACCGCTGTGCGCTATTCGTCCCAAGTCAAACCGATCAGCTATTTGAAGGCCAACGCTGCCGAAGTGTTGGCACAACTCGCTGAGCATCGCGAGCCGCTCGTTATCACCCAAAACGGCGAAGCGAAGGCGGTAATTCAAGATGTCGCGAGCTTCGAGGAAACGCAGGAGACCCTGGCGTTGCTGAAGATTCTCGCGCTGGGCAATCAGGACATCGAAGCCGGCAAGGTGAAGTCGGTGGTCGAAGTCGTCGCACGTCTGCGGGCCGGGCGCGCAGACGGCTGATGGCGACTGACCACTACGAGGTCTTCCTCACGGCGGGCGCCGAGCGCGACCCGGAGTCTATCCACGACTATATCGCCGCGTTCGACTCGCCGGCCAGTGCGGATCACGTCCTGGACCGGTTGATGAGAGCCGTCAATGGACTGTCGACCTCTCCCGAGCGTGGCAGTCATCCCAAGGAGCTGCTGGCGCTGGGCATCAAGGACTATCGGCAAACCTTCTTCAAGCCCTATCGTGTGGTTTACCGCGTCCACGGCCAGCGCGTCTACGTCTACCTCATCGTCGATGGCCGCAGGGATATGCAATCGCTGTTGGCGCGGCGCCTGCTTGGCGCTTGATCTGGAGGTGATCGGCCCGCGATCTGCAGGTCGGAGTGGTTCTCGCCGGTGATGATGCCTGGCCAAGAACCCGGTTGGTGCCTCTTTAGTATTTCGTAGCGACGGCCGTGAGCCGTGCGGTCTTCAACCGCCGATGTAGGACATCTCGACCCGGTTGGCGCCCTCGCTGCCGTTGTGGCCGCGCAACTCCGAATAGCGGTCGACCCGCTCGCTCCAGATGCGCCCGATCACGGTTGCCAGCTGCGCGTCAGCGGCGCCGCTGCGCAGCAGGGATCGCAGGTCGTAGCCCTGCGAGGCGAACAGGCACAGGAACAGGCGTCCTTCGATCGACAGGCGGGCGCGGGTGCAGGTGCGGCAGAACGCCTGGGTGACACTGGCCACGATGCCGATCTCGCCGCGGCCGTCGCGGTAACGCCAGCGCTGGGCCACTTCGCCGGAATAATTCGGATCGACCGGCTCCAGCGGCATCTCGGCGTTGATGCTTGCCACGATTTCAGAGGCCGGCACCACCTGATCCAGGCGCCAGCCGTTCGTGGTGCCCACATCCATGAACTCGATCATCCGCAGCACATGACCGCGCTCCTTGAAGAAGCGCGCCATCGGCAGTATCTGGTGCTCGTTGACGCCGCGCTGCACGACCATGTTGATCTTGACCGGCAGCCCGGCGTGCGCGGCCGCTTCGATTCCGTCCAGCACGGCCGCTACCGGAAAGCCGACGTCGTTCATGCGCCGGAACACGTCATCATCGAGCGCATCGAGCGACACCGTGATGCGATTCAACCCGGCCTGCGCCAGGCTCGCCGCGTGCTGCCGCAGCAGCGAGGCGTTGGTCGTCAGCGCCAGGTCGATGCCGCGGCCGTCCGGCGTGGTCAGTTCCGCCAGCATCCGGATCAGGCGAGCCAGGTCCTTGCGAAGCAGCGGCTCGCCGCCCGTCACGCGGATCTTCTCGACGCCGTGCGCGACGAACACCCGCGCCAGGCGCGTGATCTCCTCGAAACTGAGCAGATCCGAATGCGGCAGGAAACGGTGCTCGCGGTTGAACACCTCCTTGGGCATGCAGTACGTGCAGCGGAAATTGCAACGGTCGGTGACCGAGACGCGCAGATCGTGCAGCGGCCGTTGCAGCCGATCGGTCAAATGACCCAGCGCCGGCCGGATCTGCCCGAGCTCAGGCAGCGCCGGGCGGCGCACGCGGGCATCGAGCACGGGGATGAAGCGTTCCGACATCTTATTGGGCGCTGCTCAAGCGAGCGACAACCGAGCCACTTCGACTCTGTGGCAGATCGTACGCGCCCTTGGCCCGCCGCAGGGCGCGGCCGGAATGCGGGAATTCATCGACCCTCCGCCAGCTCCCAACGGCCGTTCCGATCAAGGCTGGCCGCGCGTTTCAACCTGCGTCAGCGGCGCCTCCTCGACTGGCGGCAACACCGGTCGCTCGCGTCCGACCCGCACCGGCGGCGGCTGCAGCGCAGCAGCGCGGGCCTGCGCGGCGGCCAGTTTTTCCGGGTCGGTCTGAGCGAGCTTCATCCCGGACGATTCCACCATCGGCAGCAATTCGGCCATCGCCATGGGCGCCGGTTCGATGGCGCGTTCAAGGGGCGACTCGTGGCGCAGCACGGCAGGCTGAGGTGCCGGCTCGCTTTGCGGTGCTGGCTCCCTCTGCAACGCCAGCTCCCTCTGCAGTGCCGGCTCCCTCTGCACAGCCGGCTCTCTTTGTGGCCGCTCCCTTTGCGGTGCCCGCGCCGGTGTCGGCTCTCTTTGCGGTGTCGACTCGGTCGCCTCGCGTTGCGGCTGTTCCGATTCGGGCTCGTTCAGCGCGGATTCGACCGGCGCGCCGCCCGCGCCGCGTTCGCCACGCTCGGAGCCGCGTCCGCGGCGCCGGCGCCGGCGCCCACGCCGCTCCTCGCCTCCAGCTGCGGCCTCCACGGCCGGTGTTGATGGCGATCCAATCGCACCCTCGGCGGTAAGCGCCGGCGTCAGCGATTCGCTTGCGGCGGCCACTTCACGCGGCGCCTCGGGCGGCTTGCGGCCGTCACGGGGCGGACGGCGCGCCCCATCGCCGCCTCGTTCTCGCTTGGCCTGCCGCTGTTCCTCGGTCTGCTCCGGACGGGCCGGGCCCGCCGGACGCTCGCGGCGCTGCACCTGGTCACGACCGCGCTCGCCACGGTCGGATCGCTCGGCGCGCTGGCCGCGTCCCTGCGCCGCCCGTTCCGAACCGGCGCGTTCCGTGCGCGCCTCGCCCCGTTCCGGGTGGCGCTCACCGCGCCGGCGCCGGTCGCGATCGGGCCGGCTGCTGCGGCCCGGCGTGGCTGCCTCCGCGCCCCGTGGCGGGGCCGCCGGTGCGGCTTCGGGCTCGACCGCGAACCAGCTGCGAATGCGCGACCACAGCGATGGGCCGGCGGCCACTTCCGGCGCCGCAACGGCTGCCACCGGAACGACCGGGGCCGGGGTCTCCGGAACCACGCCCTTGACCACCGCTTCCTGGCGCCGATTGCGCGCCTCGTCGGGCCGTCCCGGCAAATAAGGTTGATCCGGACTCGGGGCCGTCACGCGGTCATAGCTTGGCTTGGCCTGGTCGAGTCGCTCGTCGTCGTGCTTGAGTCGCTCGATGCTGTAGTGCGGCGTCTCGAGGAACTTGTTCGGGATCAGCACGATCGAGACCTTCAGCCGGGCCTCCAGCTTGGTCAGATCGGGGCGCTTCTCGTTCAGCAGATACGTGGCCACGTCGATCGGGACCTGCGCGTGCAGGGCGGCCGTGTTCTCCTTCATCGCCTCCTCCTGCAGGATGCGCAGGATGTGCAGGGCAGAGCTGTCGGTATCGCGCACCTGGCCAACGCCGTTGCAGCGCGGACAGGTCACGTGACTGCCTTCGCTCAAGGCCGGCCGCAGCCGCTGGCGCGACAGTTCCATCATGCCGAAGCGGGAGATCTTGCCCATCTGGACGCGGGCGCGGTCATGGTGCAGGGCGTCCTTCAGCCGCTGCTCGACGGCCCGCTGGTTGCGGGCGTCTTCCATGTCGATGAAGTCGATTACGATCAGCCCGCCCAGGTCGCGCAGGCGCAGCTGTCGGGCCACTTCATCGGCCGCTTCCAGGTTGGTACGAAGGGCTGTTTCCTCGATGTCGGAGCCGCGTGTGGCCTGCGCCGAATTCACGTCGATGGCCACCAGCGCCTCGGTGTGGTCGATGACGATGGCGCCGCCCGAGGGCAACGGCACCTGCCTCGAATGGGCCGTCTCGATCTGGTGTTCGATCTGGAAGCGCGAGAACAGCGGCACGTCGTCGCGGTAACGCTTGACCCGGGCCGACACATCGGGCATCACCAGGTCCACGAACGTCTTGGCCTGGTTGTAGACGTCCTCGGTGTCGATCAGGATCTCGCCGATTTCCGGGCTGAAGTAGTCCCGGATGGCCCGGATCACCAGGCTCGACTCCAGGTAGATCAGCTCAGGCGCCTTGACCTGCTGGACCGCGTCGGTGATCGCCTTCCACAACTGCATCAGGTACTTCAGGTCCCATTGCAGCTCCTCGACGGCCCGGCCCAGTCCAGCCGTGCGCGCGATCACGCTCATGCCGGGCGGCAGGTCGAGCTGGTCGATCGCGTCGCGCAACTCCTGCCGATCCTCGCCCTCGACGCGACGCGACACCCCGCCGCCGCGCGGGTTGTTGGGCATCAGCACCAGGAAACGTCCGGCCAGCGAGACAAAGGTCGTCAGCGCCGCGCCCTTGTTGCCGCGCTCCTCTTTTTCGACCTGGGTGATCAGCTCCTGGCCCTCGGAGATCGCGTCCTGGATCCTGGCGCGCGCCACGTCCACGCCCGGCTTGAAGTACTGCCGGGAGATCTCCTTGAACGGCAGGAAGCCGTGGCGCTCTTCGCCGTAATCGACGAAGCAGGCTTCCAGGCTCGGCTCGACCCGGGTGATCAGACCCTTGTAGATATTCGACTTGCGCTGCTCGCGACCGGCCGTTTCGATATCCAGGTCCAGCAGCTTCTGGCCGTCGACGATGGCGACGCGCAGCTGCTCCGCGTGAGTCGCGTTGAACAGCATCCGTTTCATCAGCACTCCCCGCGCCCTTGCGGGCGCTCGTGTGCCGATCCGGATCCGAGCTCAGGCGCCGGCGTTCGCGTGGGGCCCGCAACGGGCGGCGCGCCGGCGCGCTGCCGGACGCACGCAACCGCGCGGGCGGCGCATAACGCCACCTGCTCGCGGTTCCGCGCGCCTGTCGTTTACCGTCTGGTTCACGGTGAGCCCGTCCACTCGCTAAGCCTGGTCAAATGCCTGGTGCAAACTTGCCGCGTGGTGGTCGACCAAGCGGCCCAGCCAAGATCCGAATTCGGCTGGCGCCGCCCATCTGACTGGCAACGGCGCCCTCAATTGCGGAAGGTCCGTGCATGCCGCGCCGGCATCGTCGACCCTTCCTTTCCTACGCGCAGCGCGCATCTGGCGCGCCACGCACCCTTTTGGCTGCACAATCCGACCACCCGGCACACCTCGCGTCAGACTCGGCGTGGCGGTGCCGCTTAGAATTGCAGCCAACAGGACCACGCCGCAGCGAAGGCCGCACTGAATCCGGCAGTGAACCCGCGATGATCCCCGCAGTGGCCCCCGCAGTAACCTCAGCCGGCAGAGGCTGGGCGACCGGAGTTCGGTCGGCCCTCCGCCCCGTGAGGGTGCACAAGCCACCCGGGTGCGAAATCGGGCGCAGTCCATTACAAACTCGTTAAGTATAGGCAACATGGGGGTCGAACGCAAAGGCGCCGCAAGCGTGCGCTATGTGACCGTGGACCCCGAATACGCCGGTCAGCGGCTGGACAACTTCCTGATCAGGCTCAACAAGGGGGTTCCGAAAAGTCACATCTACCAGATCGTTCGCAGCGGCCAGGTGCGGATCAACCGCGGGCGGGCGGCGGCCGATCAGCGCCTGTCGGCCGGCGACGAAATCCGCATTCCGCCGATGCGCACCAGCGCCCGCAGTGCCGTTGCGCCGGCGGCGGCCGCCTCGAGGTTGCCGATCGTGTTCGAGGACGAGCACCTGCTCGTCGTGGACAAGCCGCCGGCGATGGCGGCCCATGGCGGCAGCGGAGTCTCATTCGGGGTGATCGAAACGATCCGGGCCGCACGCCCGAACCAGCCGTTCATGGAACTGGCGCACCGGCTCGACCGGGATACCTCGGGCCTGATGCTGCTGGCGAAATCGCGCCGCGCGCTGCTGAAGGTGCACGCGATGCTGCGACAGGACGAGGTCGAGAAGCACTATCTGGCGCTGGTGGCGGGGCGCTGGCTCAATGATCGCCAGCACGTCAAGCTCGCACTGTCCCGGGGCGGCGCCGGCGCCGCCGGCAAGGTGCGTGTCGACCCCGAAGGCGGCGCGGCCGCCCACACCGTGTTCGAAATGCGCGAGCGGTTCGAGCAATTCGCCCTGCTGGATGCCGAGTTGCGGACCGGGCGCACGCACCAGATCCGGGTTCACCTGGCCCATATCGGCTTTCCGATCGTCGGCGATGACCGCTATGGCAGCCACGACTTGAACCATCGGGTGGCACGCGGGCAATTCGGCCCCCGGCTGACGAGGATGTTCCTGCACGCCTGGAAGTTGCGGCTGCGGCACCCGGTCAGCGGCGCGCCGATCGAATTCAGATTGCGCCTTCCGGCCGAATGCGAGGCGCTGCTGGAGGCGCTGCGCCATGCTTGACCGATTCGATGTGGTGGTGTTCGACTGGGATGGCACGCTGCTCGATTCGACCGCGGCCATCGTCGCCGCGATTCGAGGTGCCGCCGCCGACCTGGATCTGCCCGATCCGGGGCAGGAGCGGGCCTCCAGCGTCATCGGGCTGGGGCTGTCGCAGGCGCTGTCGATCACGGTGCCCGGGCTGCCGGCCGAGCGGGCGGCTCAATACGCGGCTCGATACCGGGTTCACTATCTGGCCGCCGAATCGAGGTTGCAGCTGTTTCCCCATGCGCGCGAGCTGCTCAGCGAGCTCAAGTCGCGCGGACGGCGCCTCGCGATCGCGACCGGCAAGACGCGCGCGGGGCTGGCGCGCGCCCTGGACGGTCTCGGACTGGCCGCGCAGTTCGATGCGAGCCGCTGTGCCGACGAAACCGAGCCCAAGCCGCATCCGAAGATGCTGCTCGAGCTGGCCGACCTGCTGCAGACCGCGCCGCAACGGATGATCATGGTGGGCGACACGACGCACGACCTGCAGATGGCCGCGGCGGCCGGCGCGGCGGCGGTGGCCGTCACCCACGGCGCGCATCCACCCGGGCTGTTGCGGCAGGCCCCTGCACTGGCCGTGCTTGATTCGCTCCAGGAGCTGCAGCGGTGGCTGATCCCGCTCTGATCCGCGTCTGTGAGTCGGCCGCGCTGAGCGAGCGCGGCGATGGCGTCCGCTTCAGCGTGACCACGCACGGCATCGAGCGCAACGCCTTCGTGGTGCGTTACGGGGGCAAGGCGTTTGCATACCTGAACCGGTGCGCGCACGCGGGGCTGGAGCTGGACTGGATCGAGGGCCGCTTTCTGGACTCTGAGCGGCGCTGGCTGATTTGCGCCGCGCACGGCGCCCTGTACGAGCCCGACACCGGAGCCTGCGCCGGCGGCCCCTGTGCCGGGCATGGCGCGCTGGTTGCGCTGCCCCTGGTGGAAATCGACGGCGTGGTCTACTGGCGCCCGCCGCGGCAATCCTGACGGCCCTCACCCCCGACCCCTCTCCCGCTGCGCGGGCGAGGGGCGATACGGCGTGCCTGCGTGAAGCATCGAGCCATGCGACGCCCGATCGCCCCTCGCCCGCGCAGCGGGAGAGGGGTCGGGGGTGAGGGCCGTCAGGATTGCCGCGGCGGGCGCCAGTAGACCACGCCGTCGATTTCCACCAGGGGCAGCGCAACCAGCGCGCCA
>DATKFG010000023.1:0-9359 GCA_035511515.1 Burkholderiaceae bacterium
ATCGGAGTGATCTTCTACGCGTCCAACAAGCTGTTCTCGCACCTGGGCCTGCTGAACACCTGGCCGCCGATCGTGGTGGCGGCCCTGCCGGGCCTGCTGGTGTTGTCCGTGGCGCTGATTGCGCTGTATTGGGTAGAAAGGCGCTGAGCCCTCACCCCCTCCCCTCTCCCGCTTGCGCGGGGCGATACTTCGTGCCCCTATGAACATCTGAGCGCTTGCGCCGCTCGATCGCCCCTCGCCTGCGCAGCGGGAGACGGGAGGGGGTGATGGCTCAGCGCCTTTCGACCCAATACAGCGCGGTCAGCGCCACCGTCAACACCAGCAGGCCCGGTATCGCCGCCACCACGATCGGCGGCCAGGTGTTCAGCAGGCCCAGGTGCGAGAACAGCTTGTTCATCGCGTAAAAGATCACCCCTATCATGATGCCGGAGAACACCTTGAAGCTCATCGTGCCGCTGCGCACGTGCAGGTAGGCGAACGGCAGGGCCAGTGCCATCATCACCAGGATCGCCAGCGGATAGAACATCTTGCTCCAGAACGCGATCTCGAACCGGTCGGTGCGCTGCCGGTTCTCGGCCAGGTGGCGGATGTAGCGCGACAGGTTCAATGCCCCCATCCTTTCGGGCTGAAGCAGCAGCGCGCCGAAGATCTCCGGCGTCAATCCCGAATGCCACAGGCGCTGCGCCTGTTTCGTGACCTCGGTGTGCTGCGACGTCTGGGACACGTCACTGGCGACCAACGCGGGGATCGAGGTCTCGACCACGTCGGACAGGTCCCACCCCACACCGCGCACATAGCGGCCCTTGGCCGCCGTGCTGACCGACCGCAGCTGCATTTCCTTGTCGAATTCGTAGATCTTCCAGTGGTCCACCGACGTGTCGGTGTTGACGTGAACGACGTTCACGAATCGCAGCCGGGGCGCGCCGTCTGCGCCGTCGGCAATCACGTCGCGCAGCCACACCCCCGAGCGGAACTCCTGCGCCAGCGGCGATCCGGATGCGCGCAGCTTCAGGCGCCGCGCCAGGTCCTCGGCCGACGGCGCAACCGCCTCGCCGAACACGTAGGTGAGCAGCGTGAAGGCCGCGCCGATCTGCACCACCGTGAGGGCCAGTCGGCGCGTGCTCAGCCCGGCCACCCGCATGATCGTGAACTCCGAATTGGCGGCGAGCTTGGACAGCGCGTAGATGGTGCCGATCAGCGCCGCGATCGGCATCAGCTCGTAGGTGCGCGAAGGCGTCAGCAGCGCGACGAAGGCGAGCGCGTGCCCGACCCGATAGCCGGCGTGGCCGACGTCGTCGAACTCCTTGATCAGGTCGAACAGCGCAAACAGGGCCACCAGCGCCAGCAGCACGAACGCGGTCGAGGCGGCCACCTCGCGCCAGACGTAGTTGCGCAGTGTTTTCACGAAGGGCGCACCCGCCAGTAAAACGGCAGCAACCAGCGCGGCAGCCAGCGCTGCAGGTACACGCGCCGGACGAACAGCAGCACGGTCAGCGCCACCGCCGTCAGGTGGACGAACCAGGCCGCCGCGGCAAAGCCGATCCGTCCCTGCTGCACCCAGGCCTGCGTGATCTGGATCCCGTCCAGGTACAGCACGAACAGCAGCACCGCGACGATCAGGTTGGCGGAGCGGCCCACCCGCGGATTGATGAACGCCAGCGGCACCGCCAGCAGCGCCAGCATCATCGCCACGATCGGCAGGCCCAACCGCCACAGCAGCTCGCCGCGGTGCAGCGGGGTCGGCTCGACCAGCAGGTCGATCGTGGGCAGCGCGCGGGCCGTGGAGGGGGAGAACGTGGCCTGCGCCGGCTGATCGAGCGGGACCGAATAGCGTGCAAACTCCACCACGCGGAACCCGGGCACGCCCGGGCGGCCTTCGTAGCGCCGGCCCCGCTCCAAGGTCAGCACGCGCGTGCCGTCCGGCTGGATCTGGATCTGGCCTTCGGCGGCGGCGATCACGCTTTCGCGCTCGGGCCCGCGGTGGTTGACGAACACGTCGCGCACGCGCGCCCCGTCCAGGTCCACCGATTCGACGAAAAAGACGCGATCGGCCGAGGTGGACTCGGCGAACCGCCCGGGCATCACCTTGCTCAAGTCATCGCGCTGCTGGAAGCGGGCCCGGCTCTCGGCCATCCGGGCCTGGGCCCAGGGGGCCACCAGGAAGGTGAGCAGCGCAATGAGCAGCACCGGCGGCACCGCGAAGCGGATCACGGGCGGCACCCACGCCAGCAGGCTGCGGCCGGAGGCGAACCAGACCACCATTTCGGAGTCGCGGAAGGCGCGCGACATCGCCATCAGCACCGACACGAACACGGTCAGCGTCAGCACGACCGGCAGGTTGGTCAGCGCCGACAACGCCAGTATCGAGACCACAGCGCCGCTGTCGATCTCGCCGTTGGCAGCCTCACCCAGGATGCGCACCAGCCCGACCGAAAACAGGATGCAGAACAGCACCGTGAAGACGGCTCCGGCCGTGCTGCTCAATTCCCGGGCGATCGCGCGCCGGAAGATCATCGGGCGGTACGGCCGCTATACTGCGCCGCTTCCACCGAGTTGGTCCGTTTTCCCACCGCAAGAACAAGATAACGTCTAAGCCGATGGAATTTAACACGAAGATCGCATTGCCCGAGACCTTCAAGGCCGACTGCGTGGCAGTGGGCGTATTCGAGGAGGGGGGGCTGACCGCATCGGCGCGCCGCATCGACAGCATCACGCGCGGAGCGGTGCGCTCGGCGGTCGCCAGCGGCGACATGACCGGCGCGCGCGGCACGTCGCTGCTGCTCAGGCAACTGCCGGGGGTGGCGAGCAGCCGGGTGCTGCTGGTGGGGCTGGGTACGCCCGGCGAGTTCGGAGACCGCGCTTACGCCGAGGCCGTGCGCACCGCCATCAAGGGGGCCGGACCCGGCAGCGGCTCGCTCGCCGTGGCCGCGTCCGAGTGGCAGGTCAAGGGGCGCGATCCACGCTGGCATGCATCGATGTTCGTGGTGTCGGCGCGCGAGGTGCCGTTCCGCGCCGACGAGCTCAAGACCAAGAAGGACGAGGCCGCCACCCGCGTTGCCCGCGTGCAATTGCTGCTGGACAAGCGCGACGCGGCCGTCGAGAAGGGACTGGCCGAGGGGCGCGCCATCGCCAACGGGGTTGATCTGGCCAAGCGGCTGGGCAACCTGCCGGCCAACGTCTGCACGCCCGAATACCTGGCCCAGCAGGCCCGCAAGCTGCAAAGGGACTGGGGCATCGGCGTGCAGGTGCTCGCCCGCGGGCAGATCGAGGCGCTGAAGATGGGCGCATTCCTGTCGGTGGCCAAGGGATCGGACCAGCCGCCACGCCTGATCGTGGCCAAGTACCAGGGAGCCGGCCGCGGGCGATTCGCCGACCCGATCGCGCTGGTCGGCAAGGGCATCACGTTCGATTCGGGCGGGATCTCGATCAAGCCGGCTGCCGAGATGGACGAAATGAAGTTCGACATGTGCGGCGCCGCTTCGGTGCTCGGGACGCTGCGGGCGGCCGCCGAGCTGAAACTTAAGGTGAACGTGGTCGGGGTTATTCCGACCTGCGAGAACATGCCGTCGGGCCGCGCCAACAAGCCGGGAGACATCGTGACGTCGATGTCGGGCCAGACCATCGAGGTGCTGAACACCGATGCCGAGGGCCGGCTGATCCTGTGCGACGCCCTGACCTACGTGCAGCGGTTCAAGCCGTCCGCGGTGGTCGACATCGCCACCCTGACCGGCGCCATCATCGTCTCGCTCGGGTCGATCCACTCGGGGCTGTTCAGCCCGAATGACGAGCTGGCTGCCGAGCTGATGGAGGCCGCCCGCCAGGCCGCGGATCGCGCCTGGCGCATGCCGGTCGACGACGACTACCAGGAGCAGCTCAAGTCGAACTTCGCCGACATGGCCAATATCGGCATGCGGGGAAACGCCGGCTCGATCGTGGCGGCGTGCTTCCTGGCGCGTTTTACCAAGGGCATGCGCTGGGCGCACCTGGACGTGGCCGGAACGGCGTTTCGGGGAGGCAGTGCCAAGGGCGCCACGGGGCGGCCGGTGCCGCTGCTGACCCACTTCCTGCTGGCGCGCGCCGGCGCCTGAGCCGGGCGGCGCGCGCCCGCGCGCAACATCCGCAGACCCGCGCGGGGCCCGGCTGGACCATAATTCGGCCTGTCCGACCGTGAATTTGCGCCCACCCGATGCACGACGCCACCGCCCCGGCCGCTTCGATTTCGCGGGTCGTAATCGACTTTCATTTCAACGTGGACCATCCGGTGATCCACGCCTGTCGCGTCGTGCGCAAGGCCCTTGGCAGTGGGCGCTCGGTGCTGGCATTCAGCCGCGATGCGCAGCGGCTGGCGCGGCTCGATTCGGCGCTGTGGACATTCTCGGCGCTCGATTTCCTGCCGCACGTGTACGCGGACTCCGAGCTGGCCGATCGAACTCCGGTGTGGCTGTCGATGACCCCCCTTCCCGATCGCGAGCGCGACGTGCTGCTGCTGCTGGACGAGCAAGTCGCGCCGGACTTCGAGCGCTGGTTCGAGCGCTTCGAGCGGGTCATCGAAATCGTCTCCAACGAGGACGACGATCGCGCCCACGCGCGTGCCCGATTCAAGGCCTACCGCGACCGGGGCTTTGTTCCGCGCTCTCACCAGATCGCCGCGCCATGAGCCCATCGACCCAGAAAGCGGACGCGCCGGAACAGATCCCGCCGGACGACGCCTCGATCCCGGTGCTGACCGAGCGGCTGACGCTGCCGCCGCTGGAGCTGGATACGACGCTGCCCCCGGATATGACGCTGACGATCGACACGGCGCTGCCCCGGGAGCCGCCGCGCCAGGCGCCCGCCCAGCGCGCCGTGCCGCCCGCGGCGGCGCCCACCGTGGCGCCGCCTGCGGCCGCCTCGATGGTCCCGCCGCGACCGGTCGCGCCGACGCCGGCGAGCGGCGCCGATGCCGTCACCGCGGGCACGCACTGGACCCGGATCGAAGTGGAATTGCGCTCTTCGATCCTGCAGGCGGTGGCCGATGCGCTGCCGCAGGAAGTCGACGCCATCGTGCGCAGCCGGATGAACGAAGCGATCGATCGGCTGGTCGAGCAGCTGGCCGCCGAGACGCGCCTGGCGCTGGCGGCGTCGCTGCGCGACATCGTCGATCACGCGGTGCGCACCGAGCTGGGCCGGCTGCGCACGCTGAAGCGCTGAGCGCGGCGGCCTCGCACCACCCATGCGGTCCAGCGAATCCGAACGCGCCGGCGCGCTGCCCAAGACCTTCGAGCCCTCCGCCGTCGAGCGCACCTGGTACCCGGTGTGGCAGGCGCGCGACTATTTCCGCGCCGGCCTCGAACCCGGCCGGCCGGCCTTCGGCATCCAGCTGCCGCCGCCCAACGTCACGGGCATCCTGCACATGGGGCACGCGTTCAACCAGACCATCATGGACGCGCTGACCCGCTATCACCGGATGAGGGGCTACAACACGCTGTGGCTGCCGGGAACCGACCACGCCGGCATCGCCACCCAGATCGTGGTGGAGCGCCAGCTGGAACAGCAGGGACTTGCGCGCGCCCGCATGACGCGCGAGCAGTTCATCGAGCGCGTATGGGAGTGGAAGCAGTATTCGGGCGACACGATCCTGGAGCAGATGAAGCGCCTGGGCGACTCGTGCGACTGGAGCCGCACCTATTTCACGATGGACGAACGCCTGTCGCGCGTCGTGGTCGACACCTTCGCGCGCCTGTACGAACAGGCACTGATCTATCGCGGCCAGCGCCTGGTCAACTGGGACCCGACGCTGCAGACGGCGGTGTCCGACCTGGAAGTCGAAAGCGAGGAGGAAGACGGCCGCATCTGGGAGATCCGCTACCCGGGCCTCGATGGCAGCGCCGGCGTCACGGTCGCGACGACCCGCCCCGAGACGATGCTGGGCGATGTCGCGGTCGCGGTGCACCCCGACGATCCGCGCTACCAGGGGCTGATCGGCGCCAGGGTGATACTGCCGCTGACCGGCCGCACGATCCCGGTGATCGCCGATTCGTACGTGGATCCGCAGTTCGGCACCGGGGCCGTGAAGATCACGCCGGCCCACGATTTCAACGACTTTGCCGTCGCGCAGCGCCACGGGCTGACTCCCCTTCCGATCCTGACCGTAACGGCCACCATCAACGAGAACGCGCCGCCGCAGTACCGGGGTCTGGACCGCTACGCGGCGCGCAAGGCGGTGCTGCAGGACCTGCGCTCGGCGAGCCTGCTGGTGGCGGAGCGGGCGCATCGGATGGTGGTTCCGCGCGGCGGCCGCACCGGCGAGGCGATCGAGCCGATGCTGTCGGACCAGTGGTTCGTCGCGATGAGCCGGCCCATCCCGGACGGACCCGACGCCGGCAAATCGCTGGCACAGATCGCGCTGGAGGCGGTCGACAGCGGCGCGGTACGCATCTTCCCGGACCAGTGGCTCACCGTGTACCGGCAGTGGTTCGCCAACATCCAGGACTGGTGCATCTCGCGCCAGCTGTGGTGGGGCCACCGGATTCCCGCCTGGTACGACGAGCAGGGCCGCATCCTGGTGGCACGCTCCGAGGCCGAGGCGCAGGCCATGGCCCCCGGACGGACGCTGCGGCGCGACCCCGATGTGCTGGACACCTGGTACTCGTCGGCGCTGCTGCCTTTTTCCACGCTCGGCTGGCCGCACCTGGCCGGCGCCGACCGCGAGGCCTACGACCTGTACCTGCCTTCCACGGTGCTGGTGACCGGCTACGAAATCATCTTCTTCTGGGTGGCGCGGATGGTCTTCATGACCCGGTATTTCACCGGCCGGGTGCCGTTCCGCGACGTCTATATCCACGGCATCGTGCGCGACGCCGAGGGCAGGAAGATGAGCAAGTCGGAAGGCAACACGATCGACCCGGTCGATCTGCTGGACGGCATCTCGCTGGATGCGCTGATCAAGAAGAACACGACCGGGCTGCGCCGGCCGCAGGACGCGCCCAAGATCGAGGCGCGGCTGCGCAAGGAGTTTGCGGACGGCATGCCGGCCTACGGCGCCGACGCGCTGCGCTTCACGATGGCCGCGTATGCCACGCTCGGCCGCAACGTCAACTTCGATTTCAAGCGCTGCGAGGGCTACCGCAATTTCGGCAACAAGCTGTGGAACGCGACCCGCTTCGTGCTGATGAACACGGAAGGCCACGATGGCGGACTCGCGGGGGGCGAGGTGGCCCTGACGTTGGCGGACCGCTGGATCGCCGGGGAGCTGCAGCGCACCGTGGCCGAGGCCGAGCGCGGATTTGCCGACTACCGCCTCGACAACGTGGCGCAGGCCATCTACCGCTTCGTATGGGACGAGTACTGCGACTGGTACGTGGAACTGGCCAAGGTGCAGCTGGCTTCGGGCGATCCGAACGTGCAGCGCGGCACGCGCCGCACACTGCTGCAAGTGCTGGAAGCGGCCTTGAGGCTGCTGCACCCGATCACCCCGTTCATCACGGAGGAGCTGTGGCAGCGCGTCTCGGTGCTGGCCGGGCGCCGGCAGCCGTCCGAGGAGACTTCGGTGATGGTGCAGCCGTTCCCGCAGCCCGATCCGGCGCGGATCGACCCGCAGGCCGACGCGGAGCTGGCGCTGCTCAAGCGCCTGGTCGACGCCTGCCGCAACCTGCGCGGCGAGATGAACCTGTCGCCCGCGGCCCGCGTGCCGCTGGTGCTGACGCCGCGCGATGCGCGCACCGAGCCTTTCGTTCCATACCTCGCGGCGCTGGCCAGGCTGTCGGCGGTCGAACGGGTCGACGCGCTGCCGGCTTCCGAAACGCCCGCCCCGGTGGCGGTGGCCGGCGAGTACCGGCTGATGCTGAAGGTCGAGGTCGACGTGGCGGCCGAGCGCGAGCGGCTGGGCAAGGAGATCGCGCGACTGCAGGGCGAGATCGGCAAGTCCGAAGGCAAGCTCGCCAACGACTCCTTCGTGCAGCGCGCCCGCCCCCCGGTGGTCGAACAGGAGCGCCAGCGCCTGGCGGAGCACCGCTCGACGCTGAGCAAGTTGACCGATCAGCTGCACAAGCTGCCGTCGGCGTAGGCGACGTGAATCGTCCCGAGCGGGGCCGGCTGCGCTTCGAGCACCTGACGGCCGAGGTCGTGGCCCTGGCGTCGCCTTCCCCGTTTCCGGTTTTCGACGCCGCAACCCTGCGAGAGCTGGCGCGCGGTGACGGCCACGGGGTGCTGGTCCTGCCTGCCAGCTTCCGAAGCGATCGTCAGACCGCCCGGCTGCGTGCCTTCCTGGGCGGACTGGGTTATGCCGCTTACGGCTGGGACCTGGGGGTCGACCTCGGCCCGACGGCGCCGATGGTGCGTGGAACCGCCGAGCGGCTGGCCGAACTCGCTGCGCGGCACGGGGCGGTCAGCCTGGTCGGGTTCAGCATGGGGGGCCTTTTTGCGCGTCTGCTGGCCGCCCGCGATCCGGCACAGGTCCGTCAGGTGATCACGGTGTGCAGCCCGATCGTCGAGCCGGCGCGCAGCGTGTGGATCCCGCTGGAACCGGTCCTGGGACTGTGGCCGGGGGTCGATCTGCGCGCGCTGGCGGCCGAAATCGCCGCACCGCCCCCGGTGCCGTCGACCTGCATCTACTCGCGCGACGACGGCATCGTGCGCTGGACGCACTGCCTCGACCCGAGCGCCTCGTCCGACGACAATATCGAGGTCAGCGGCCGGCACGTCACCATGCCGCACAATGCGCAGGTGGTGCGCATCCTGGCGGCTCGCCTGGCGCGCCGGTTCGGCCCGGCCTAGCGCGAACCACGGCAGGAGCATTCGATGATCCTGGTCGGTCAGTACGATTCCCCCTTCGTGCGGCGCGTCGCCGTCACGCTGCATCTGTATGGGATACCGTTCACGCGCAACGCAATCTCCGTGTTCGCCGATGCCGACCAGATGGCGCGGATCAATCCCCTGGTGCGCATCCCGTCGCTGGTCCTCGACAGCGGCGAGACGCTGATCGACAGCGGGGCGATCCTCGACACGCTCGACGAGCTGGTGGGAGCAGGTCGCGCACTGACGCCGCTCTCCGGGGCACCACGGCGCCGCGTGCTGCAAGCGACCGCGATGGCAACCGGCGCGATCGATAAGGCCGGAGCCTGGGTCTACGAGCGCCACTTCCACCCGCCCGGCCAACGCAGCGAGAAGATGCTCGCGCGTTACCAGGCGCAGGTCGCCGGCGCACTCTCATGGCTCGACGGGCAGATCCGGGACGGCCGCCTGTGCGGTCCGGCGCTCACCCAGGCCGACATCTCGGCGGCCGTCCTCGTCTTCTATCTCAAGTTGAGGGCGGCGCCCATGCTTCCGGAGGGCGGTTATCCGCGCCTCGCGGCCCTGTGCGACGCCCTCGAGGCAACCGA
>DATKFG010000024.1:0-17811 GCA_035511515.1 Burkholderiaceae bacterium
TTACGCGGTCTACGCCGAAGGCTGGTCCGATCCGGCCGGAACCCAGGCGCGCAGCCGCGGCCTGGCCGAGGAGGGCATCTGGCTCGGGCGGCTGGTGGCATCGCTGTTGCCGCAGCAGCCCGAGGCGCTGGGGCTGCTCGCCTTGATGCTGCACACCGAGGCCCGCCGCGCGGCGCGCCGCGATGCGCAAGGCGAGTTCGTGCCGCTGGATGCGCAGGACCCGGCGCACTGGGATGCCACGCTGATCGACGAGGCCGAGGCGCTGCTGCTGTGCGCCAGCCGCATGGGCGCACCCGGGCGTTTCCAGCTCGAAGCGGCGGTGCAGTCGGCCCATGCGGCGCGGCGCCTGACCGGCAAAACCGACTGGGCGGCGATCGTACGACTCTACGATGCGCTGCTGGCCCTTACCGGCTCGGTGGTGATCGCGATCAACCGCGCGGTCGCGCTGGCCGCCTATTTGAACGGCCCGAGCGGCGCGACCGAAGGCCTGGCGGCGCTGGAAGCGCTGAAGGACGACGCCCAGCTTGCCCAGTATCAGCCCTATTGGGCAGCGCGCGCAGCGCTGCTCGCGCGCACGGGCAACGCGCAAGCGGCCACCGAGGCGTACCAGCGCGCCATCGGCCTCGAATCCGATCCGGCCGTGCGCCGTTTCCTGCAGGCCGAGCTCTCGCGGGCCTGGCTCTGCGCGGTCCCCGGTGCGTAGCGCCGGAGTCTGTCAGAAATCCACGCTGACTCCCACCCGCGCCACCCGCGGCATCGCGGGGAACAGGTACTGCGCGTTCCACGGCGCGGTGGGCGCTTCGCGCCAGTAGCGGCGGTCGGTCACGTTGTCGATGCCGGCGCGCCAGATCCAGGTGGTGCGAGCCGCGACAAACACGTAGTTCAGGGCGAAGTCCCACTGCCAGGCGCTGGGGATGTCGGCCGAGCCGTCCGGCAGCACCGCCTTGTGGCCGGCATACGTGAACTGATTGCTGACGGTCAAGCCGCGCAGGACCGGCGGCTGCCAGGCCGCGCGCAGCGCGGCGGCCAGGTGCGGCACGTTGGTCGTGGCGTGCCCGACCCAGGTCGGATGCAGCGATTCGGTGGTCACCGCATCCAGCCAGGTGGCGCGCGCCTCCAGCCGCCAGGCGCTGCTGGCGAGCCAGGATCCTGACAGCTCCAGCCCGCGATGGCGTGCCACGCGCGCGCCCCCGATGCGCAGCGAGCGGCCGGAACTGTCCGGTGGCAGATCGTCCGAGAACGGCTTTTCGATCTGGAACAGCGCCGCGGTGAACGCCTCGCCGTGCTCCCCGGCCTGCTTGAAGCCCGCCTCGACCTGGCGGCTGCGATGGGCTGGCAGCACCTGGCCCGGATTGACGAACAGCGATGGCTTGTTCGGCACCTGCTCTATTTCGATGCCTTCGCCGCCCGATACGTACGCGAAGCCTCCCGCCCACGGCTGGTAGCCGAGCGCGGCGAAGGGCGTGACGAAATCCTGCGAAAGAGAGACCGGCTCGAAGGAGCCGCCTTGGGCGAGCGGCGCATCGGGCGCGTCCAGGTGGCTCGACTGCGTCAGCCGCGTTCCCCGCAGTGCGAGCCAGGTCGACCAGCCCTGCCCGAAGCGCGCGACGTCGAACAGCGACACCTCGTCCATGTGCAGGTCCGTGTCCGTGTTCGCAGTCATGGGCGTCGTATTGGGCGGCAGTGGGGTGGGCGCGAAGATATTGATCGTGCCGACGAAGTTGTAGGTCTGAAACGGCGGATAGCGCTCCTGGTAGCGCGTGGTGCGCAGCCCGAGGCGCAGCTCCTGGTCCACTTCGCCCGTGGTCAGGTTGCCGTGCACGTAGGCGTCCAGCACCTCGGTATCGCGCCGCTCGTTGTCGCTGATGTACTGGTACACGTCCATTTCGTAGTCGTGCGGGCTGATCGCGCACAGCCCCGGATACACATAGGTGGGAAAGGCGCTGCACCCGTCCGGGAACGCGATCCGGTCGTTGGTCACCGTGCGCTGCTGCTGCGCCCGCACGCCCAGCTCCCAGCGCGGCGCCAGCTGCTGCGTCAGCCGCAGCGAACCGGTCGTCTCGCGGTTCTGGAACGGCTGGGTCCACGGCTGCGCGTTCAGGTTGATGCGCGGATCGAGCGCGGGCGGCACCACCGTGGCGACACTGCTGCCGTTCACGGCCAGCAGCCCGAATGCGGGAACGCTGATTTCCTGCACGCCCTGGTGCTCGAACTCCAGCTCGACCAGCGTTCCGGGCGCGACCCGCCAGTCGAAAAAACCGCTGCCGAAGACCCGTCGCGCCCACGCGTTGTCGAAGACCGGGTGGCGGTCCTCGCCGGCGAGGTTGATCCGGTAGCCGAAGCGGCCGTCGTCCAGGCGTCCACCGAAATCGCCCTGGGCCAGCTTGGAACCGCGCTCCGAGTACTGCACGCTGATCTCGCGCAGCGGCGTATCGGTGGGGCGCTTCAGAACGTAGTTCAAAACGCCGCCCGGGGCGGCATCGCCCCCCAGCTCGCCGGAGACGCCCTGAACGATCTGGATCGCCTGCTTGTTCTCCAGCGCGATCGGCACGTGGTTGGTCAGCGGCAGGCCGTCGCGCCGGAAGTTCAGCAGCGGGTCCAGGTTAAAGCCGCGCACCTGGATCGTCTCGACATAGCCGAACGTGTTGTAGTCGTCGCCGGCCGAGGGCACGTCGCGGATCGCCGACGACAGGCTGTTCACGCCCCGGTCCTTCATCTGGTCGGCCCCGATCACGCTGATCGAAATCGGCGTTTCGGACAGCGGCGCGTCGGACAGCTCGTTGATGCTGCCGTGGCCGTACCCGGAATCCTGCTTCTGCGCCTCGATCACGATGCGCGAGACCGGCCCCTGGTCGCCTGCATCAGCAGCGATGGTCTGACTCCAGCAAGGTGGCGACAGCGACAGGGCCGCCAACGCGGCAAAGGTGCGGGCACGCCCGCTTGGGTGAAAGTGTCTTCTTGCCATCGTCGCCCCCCAGCGAAGATGGCAGGGAGCGGGGCGCCTTGAGGACCGATGCGATCAGCTGACGGGCCGAGGCGGACGCTTCCCTGCGCAAGTGTTAACTTGATCAGGTTCCAAGGGACTGTCTCACCCGTCCGGTCGCCCGGACCACCGCCACAGCAGCGGTGGATTTGTACGGGACCCCTAGCGCATGGGCCGCATTATGTTCCAATTTCGCGCCCGGCGTTCAACGCCCGCAGCGCGTTGCGCAGCCGAGCCTCGCCGCTGCCCTGGATCGGGTGCGCTGCGATGGCGGCCATCTGCAACTGTTGCGTAAGTTCCTGGTGGCAGCGGGCCCGCACGTGCGCACCGTCGCGCAGGAAGCCGTCCGCGACCCAGGGCAGGTCGGGCTGCAGCAGCAGCGTGGTCTGGTAGCGCCGATGGTGCTGCAGCGCCGGGGCGATCAGCGACGAATCGCCGAACAGGATCCGGCTGTAGACCGCGATGATGATCGGCGCCGTATCGCACAGCAGCCAGCCCATGCCGTCGGCGGCCGCCTGCTGCTGTGCCTGCGCTTCCCGCGCGATCTGGGTCTGCAGGATGTCGAACTGCTCGTCGGGGCGTGGGGTGCGGCCGAGGCGTTCGCAGAATTCGCGCAGGTACTCGGGCAGCCAGTTGCCCGGCAGCGCCTGCGCCAGCTGCCGGCACAGCGTCGTCTTGCCGACGCACTCGGCGCCAACCACCGCGATGCAGCGCGTTGCGGCCGTTGCCGTCACGTGGGTCGCTTCACGCGGGCGCCTTGACTTGCCAGCGCCTCCAGCCGATCACCGCCAGCGTCGTGAAAATCAACGACAGCACCGAAGTCAGCCACAGCGTCTTGGTCGCATACAGCACCGCGGCGGTCAGGTCCACCACGATCCACACCGGCCAGCACTCGATGTATTTCAGGGCCATCAGGGCCTGCGCGATGAAGCTGCCGGCGGTCGGAAAGCCGTTGAAGTAAGGCACGTCGGTGTCGGTATAGCGCGCCAGCAACGTTCCCAGCAGCGGCCACGCCAGCAGCCACAGCGCCAGCAGGCCGATGCGCGCCAGGCCCGCCAGCCGCGCAACCCGCAGCGTGGCCGCCGCGCGCGCCTGGCCGCTGTCGCCGGAGCCGCGCCGCCCGTACACCCATTCCCACCAGCCCCACAGCGAGGACAGGGCGAAATACACCTGCACCGCCACATCGCCGTACAGCCGGCTGGTGAAGAACAGCCACCCGTACAGCGCGCTGGAGATCACCAGCAGCGGCCAGCCCCAGTGGATCTCGTAGACGTTGCACACCACGCAGGCCAGCGCGAAGGCGAAGGCGACCGCCTCGAGCCAGGTGACGCTCGTCCCCAGCAGCGTAAAGGCTGCATGCAGCATGGAAGCGGTGCTGCGCGCGTCAGTGCGGCGGCGTGTATCCGGACGGCATGTCGGCGCCGGCGCCGAAGAAGTACTGTTCCATCTGCAGCAGCAGGTACTTGCGCGCGCGCGCATCGGCCAGGCTGAGCCGGTTCTCGTTGAGCAGCATCGTCTGGTGTTTCTGCCATTGCTGCCAGGCTTCCTTGGACACGCTCTCGTAGATCCGCTTGCCCAACTCGCCCGGAACGGGCGGGAAGTCCAGCCCCTCGGCTTCCTTGCCCAGCTTGATACAGTGGATCATCCTTGCCATTGCCTCGATTCCTTTCAAAGTGCCTTGATCAGCACCTGCGAGCGGCGCTGCCAGTTGTACATGCGCTGCCGCTGAACCGGCAGATCCTCGACCTTCGCCATCGTGTAGCCGCGCTTCAGGAACCAGTGCGAGGTGCGCGTGGTCAGCACGAACAGGCGCGTGAGCCCTGCGGCGCGCGCCCGCGCCTCGATCCGCTTCATCAGCCGCTCGCCCAGGCCCCCTTCGCGGTACTCGCCGTGCACCGTCAGACAGGCGAGCTCGCCCATCGCGGCCTCCTCGAATGAATACAGCGCGGCACAGCCCTGGATGAAGCCGTCGTGCTCGAACAGGCTGAACTGGCCGATTTCGCGCTCGATCAGCTCGCGCGGCCGCTTCACCAGTGTACCGTCGGCCTCCAGCGGCTCGATCAGCTTCAGGACGCCACCCACGTCGTCGCTGGTGGCTTCGCGCAGCGCCTCCAGGTTCTCGGTCGACACCAGCGTTCCAACGCCGGCGTGCGTGAAAAGTTCGAGCAGCAGCCCGCCGTCCAGCCGCATCGGGATCAGGTGGGCGCGCGCGACTCCGCCGCGGCACGCGCGCACCAGGTAGTTCAGGTCCGACAGGGTCTGCTCGGGGGCGTCGCGCGAGGCCAGCATCCGCTCGGCCTGCTCGAGCGACAACTCACCGTGCAGGCGGCCGCTGCGATCGCGCACGCCATCGGGCGAGCCGATCATGATCAGCTTGTCGGCCTTCAGTGCAATCGCGCAGCTGGTGGCGACATCCTCCACCTTCAGGTTGAACGCTTCTCCGGTGGGCGAGAAGCCGAGCGGCGACATCAGCACCAGGGCATCGGCCCGCAGCGTGCGCTCGATCATCTCGGTGTCGATCCTGCGAACCACGCCGGTGTGCTGGAAGTCGACGCCGTCGACGATCCCGACCGGCCGCGCCACCACGAAATTGCCGCTGACCACGCGGATCTTGCTGTTGGCCATCGGCGTGCTGGGCAGGCCCTGCGAAAAAGCGGCCTCGATGTCGAGCCACGTCCCGCCGGCGGCTTCCTTCACGCAGGCGAGCGCCGCCGCATCGGTGATGCGCAATCCGCCCGAAAACGAGGTCTGCAGCCCCTTGAGCTGCAGCTGGGCCTGAACCTGCGGCCGTGATCCGTGCGCCAGCACCAGGCGGATGCCCAGCGCGTGCAGCAGCGACAGGTCGTGCACCAGCGCCGTGAGCCGGCCGGCCTCGATCAGCTCGCCTTCGAACGCGATCACGAAGGTGCGGCCCCGGTGCGAATGCACGTAGGGGGCAACCTCGCGCAACCACGACACGAATTGAGCGTGGCTCAACAAGGCCTCCGTAGCCGCGGGGGCAGCGATGCGATCGTCCATGGGCACAACCAAAAGTATACTTCGCGGCCCTGCAAGTCATTGATTTGGCGAGTTCAATTGCGAGTCGTCCGCGCGCGGCCTGCCGGGCCGATCGTGTTTCCCGAGGAGCTGCCGGTGTGCGCCCGGCGCGATGAGATCGCCGAGGCGATCCGCGCCAACCCGGTCGTGATCGTGTGCGGCGAGACCGGCTCGGGCAAGACCACCCAGCTTCCGAAAATCTGCCTGGCGATCGGCCGCGGCGTCGACCGGATGATCGGCCACACGCAGCCGCGCCGGATCGCCGCCTCCAGCGTGGCGCGGCGCATCGCCGAGGAGCTGGCCACGCCGCTGGGCGAAGTGGTCGGCTACAAGGTTCGCTTCACCGACCGCACGCGCGAGGGCGTGGCCGTCAAGCTGATGACCGACGGCATTTTGCTGGCGGAAACGCAACACGATCCGCAGCTGCTGGCCTATGACACGATCATCATCGATGAGGCGCACGAGCGCAGCCTGAACATCGACTTCCTGCTCGGCTACCTGCGGCAACTGCTGCCCAGGCGACCCGACCTGAAGCTGATCATCACATCGGCCACGCTGGATGCCGACCGCTTCGCCCGCCACTTCGGATCGGCGCAGCAGCCGGCCCCGGTGGTGCAGGTTTCGGGCCGCCTGTACCCGGTCGAGGTGCGCTACCGGGCGGTGCGCGAGCAGGACGATGCCGACGACCGCACGCTGATGGACGCCATCGCCGATGCGGTCGACGAGGCGGCGCTCGCCGGCCGTGGCGACGTGCTGGTGTTCCTGCCCGGCGAGCGCGAAATTCGAGAGGCGGCCGAGGCGCTGCGCAAGCGCCACCCGCCGGGCACCGAGATCCTGCCGCTGTACGCGCGCCTGTCGGTCGAGGAGCAGGAGCGCGTGTTCAAGCCGGGCGGCGCGCGCCGGATCATTCTGGCCACCAACATCGCCGAGACGTCGCTGACGGTGCCGGGCATCCGCACCGTGGTCGATTCGGGGCTGGCGCGCGTGAAGCGCTACAGCTATCGCAACAAGGTCGAGCAGCTGCAGATCGAGCCGATCTCGCAGGCCGCCGCCGCCCAGCGCGCCGGCCGCTGCGGACGCGTGGCCGACGGTATCTGCATCCGCCTGTACGACGAGCAGGATCACGCGCGCCGGGCGCCGTTCACCGATCCGGAGATCCTGCGCTCCTCGCTCGCCTCGGTCATCCTGCAGATGAAGTCGCTTGCACTGGGCGACGTGGCCGCCTTTCCGTTCGTCCAGCCGCCGCCGGCCCGTGCCATCGCCGACGGCTACCAGCTGCTGGCGGAGCTGAACGCGGTCGACGAGCGCAACGAGCTCACGGCGCTCGGCCGCGAGCTGGCGCGCCTGCCGCTCGATCCGAGGCTGGGGCGGATGCTGCTGGCGGCGCGCGATCGCAACTGCCTGCGCCAGATGCTGGTCATCGCCTCGGCCCTGTCGGTGCAGGACGTGCGCGAACGCCCGCCCCACGCCCAGGAGGCCGCCGACCAGGCGCACCGCCGCTACGCCGACGAGCGGTCCGATTTTTCCTCGCTGGTGAAGCTGTGGGACGCGCTGCAGCAGCGCCTGGCGCACAAGAAGTCCAATCGCCGCTTCGCCGAGGAGCTGCGACAGGAATTCATCAGCCCGCGGCGGCTGCGCGAATGGATCGACGTGCACGCGCAACTGCACCGGATCGTGTCCGAGCTGGGCTGGCGCGAGAATGCCTCGCCGCCAATCTATGAGCACCTCCACCTGGCACTGCTCTCGGGGCTGCTGGGAAACGTCGGCACCAAGTCTTCCGAGGTCGACCCGGCCGAGCCGCCTTACCTGGGGGCGCGCTCGATCCGCTTTTTCATATGGCCCGGCTCGCCGCTGGCGCGCAAGGCGGGGCGCTGGGTGGTCGCAGCCGAGCTCATCGAGACTTCGCGCCTGTTCGCCCGCACCGTGGCCGGCATCGAGCCGGCCTGGCTGGAGCAGGCCGGCGACCACCTGCTCAAGCGCAGCCACAGCGAGCCGCACTGGGAAAAACGCGCGGCGCGGGCGGTGGCGTTCGAGCGCGCAACGCTCTATGGCTTGCTGGTGTACCAGCAGCGGCGCGTCGATTACGCGCCGATCGATCCGGCCGCGGCGCGCGCCCTGTTGATCCGCGAGGGGCTGGTTAAGGGAGAGCTCGAAACGCGCGCCCCGTTCATGGCGCATAACCGCAAGCTGATCGGTGAGATTCGCGAGCTGGAGCACAAGAGGCGGCGCCCCGACGTGCTGGTCGACGAGGACCTGATCTACTCGTTCTACGACGCGCGCGTGCCGGCCGAGGTGACGGGCGGTGCCGAATTCGAACGCTGGCGCGCCGAAGCCGAGCGCGCCGATCCGCATCGGCTCTATCTGTCGCGCGAGGAGCTGATGCGCCACCAGGCCGCCGGCGTCACCGCGTCGCTGTATCCGAAAGCGATTGCGATGGGCGGCCTGGACATGGCGCTGTCGTACCACTTCGAGCCCGGCAGCGCGCGCGACGGCGCGACCCTGACGGTGCCGCTTTATGCGCTGAACAAGGTCGATGCGGTCCGCTGCGAATGGCTGGTGCCGGGCATGCTGAAGGAAAAGGCCCACCTGCTGCTCAAGTCGCTGCCGCAGAAGCTGCGGCGCCATTGCGTGCCGCTGCCCGAGTACGCCCAGGGCTTCGTCGAACGCTTGGCCTTGGCGAAGGAGGGCGCACCCATCGGACTGATCGACGCGCTGATACGGGACGTGAAGGAGCAGGCCGGTGTGGCGTGTGCGCCCGCCGACTTCAAGGTGGAGTCGTTGCCGGCGCACCTGACGATGAACTTCAAGGTGGTCGACGAGCAGGGGCGCCAGCTCGCGATGGGCCGCAACCTGGCGCAGCTGCAGGGCGAGCTCGGTGCACAGGCGCGCCGCGAGTTCCAGCAACTGCTGGAGGTGGCGCCGGCGCCGCCGCAGCAGCCGATCACCGACTGGGACTTCGGCGAGCTCGCGCCGCAGCGCCGCATCGAGCGCGACGGCCACACGCTGCTCGGCTATCCGGCGCTGGTCGATCACGACGACCACTGCACGCTCGAGGTGTTCGACGATCCGCAGGTGGCACGCAGCCGCCATCGCGAAGGGCTGCGGCGGCTGTTCCGCCTGCAACTGCGCCAGCAGATCCAGCACCTGGAGCGCTCGCTGCCGTCTCTGCCGGCGGTGCGGCTGCAGGCCTCGGTGGTGCCTGTGCTGGCCGCGGCGCTGCCGAGCCTGGAGGACTTGCGCGACCAGGTGGTGGCCGCTGCCATCGATCGCACCTGCCTGGAAGAGCCCTGGCCGACCGACCGCGCCGGGTTCCTGGCGCGCAAGGACGAGGCGCGCGGAAAATTGAGCCTGATCGCCCAGCAGATCGCAGGCTCGGCAGCGGCGATCGTGCAGGAGGCGGCGGCGCTGCCCAAGAAGCTCGCCGCCAGCCGTTCGTTCGCGGCGGCCTGCAGCGACATCGAGCAGCAGCTGGCGCGGCTGTTTCCGAGGCGTTTCCTGGTGGAGACGCCGGCTGCTCAACTGTCCCACTATCCGCGCTACCTGAAGGCGGTCGCCACCCGGCTGGACAAGCTGAAGACCGATCCTGCGCGCGACAAGGCCCTGATGGCCGAGCTCGGACCGCTGCAGACGGCGCACGCGCGGGCGCTGGCGGCCAGAAAGGGCGTGCCCGATCCGCGGCTGGAGGAGTTTCGCTGGCTGCTGGAGGAGCTGCGCGTGTCGCTGTTCGCCCAGGAGCTCAAAACGCCGATGCCGGTCAGCGTGAAGCGCCTGCACAAAGTGTGGAACAGCGTCAAGGGGTGAGGTCCGCGGTGGGTTGCCCTCACCCCCTCCCCTCTCCCGCTTGCGCGGGCGAGGGGCGACCGGTCGGCGCCCGCTTGACGTCAACGCTTAGAAGGCGCTGCTCGATCGCCCCTCGCCCGCGCGAGCGGGAGAGGGGAGGGGGTGAGGGGGTGAGGGCCACCCCCGCACGCCTATTGTTGCGACCTTCCGACCTCCGTACACTGAACTTGGAGGTTTCGCTGGGAGGGTGAGGCCATGGACGAACCCGCTCCACGTACCCGGCAGGTCATCGCCGCGGTCATCGGCAATGCGCTCGAGTGGTACGACTTCGTCGTCTACGGCTTCCTCGCCGTGGTCATCTCGCGGCTGTTTTTTCCCTCGACGAGCGAGTACGCCTCGCTGCTGCTGACGCTGGCGACCTTTGGCGTGGGCTTTTTCATGCGCCCGGTCGGCGCCATCGTGCTCGGCCTGTACGCCGACCGCAAAGGACGCAAAGCGGCATTGCAGCTCGTGATCGGGCTGATGACGGTGGCGGTCGCGATGATGGCGTTTGCGCCCACCTACCAGGCAATCGGACTGGGCGCGCCGCTGCTGATGGTGCTGGCACGGTCGCTGCAGGGCTTCGCTACGGGCGGGGAGTTCTCCAGCGCCACCAGCTTCCTGGTCGAGTGCGCGCCCAGCGACCGGCGCGGCTTTTACGGCTCGCTGCAGATGGTCGGCCAGGCCCTGTCGGCGCTGGGTGGCGCACTGGCCGGCGCGCTGGTCACGCGAAGCCTGACTTCGGATCAGATCGATGCTTGGGGCTGGCGCATCCCGTTCCTGGTGGGCCTGCTGATCGGCCCGGTCGGCCTGTACATTCGCCGCCACCTGGATGAAACGGACGCATTCAAGGCCCTGGCGCCTGCGCCGACGCGCCGCGTTGCCGTTCGCGTCCTGCTGCTCGAGCACACGCGTGCGGTGGCGGCGTCGTTCGGCCTGGTGGTTTGTGGGACCACGGCCTATTACATCGTGCTGTTGTACATGCCCACGTTCGCCAAGACCCAGCTGTCCCTGCCGCTCGGGGACGCTTTCCTCGCCCAGGTGATCGCCCTGGCGTGGCTGATCGTGTTGACCCCGATGTTCGGTCGCCTGTCGGACTGGGTGGGGCGGCGGCCCGTGCTGATCGCGGCGACCATCGCCTATTTCGTGCTGCCGTATCCGCTGCTTTCGTGGGTGTACGCCGCGCCGTCGGTTGGCCGGCTCGTGCTGATGCAACTGGCCCTGTGCACCGCGGTGGGTGCTTTCTTCGGGCCGTTTTCCACGGCGATGGCCGAACAGTTTCCCACGGCCATCCGCTCCACGGGCATGGGCATCGCCTACAACTTCGCGGTGATGCTGTTTGGCGGCTTCGCTCCTTTCATCGTGACCTGGGTGATCAAGGAGACCGGTTCGCCGCTTGCGCCGGCGTTCTACGTGATGTTCGGCGCAACCGTCGGCTTCGCATCGGCCTGGTGGATGGTCGACGGCGTCGCACAGCCCGGGCTCGTGCTGGCTCGCTCCGTCGAAGGAAACGCTTGACCGCCGCCGATGCGGTTGAGTTCATCCGCCAGCACGGCGTCGTGCTCGCATCGGCGCGAGGCCCGGCGCCGTGCCTGGCCGAGGCGATCGCCGGCGCGCCGATCAAGGGCAGCTGGTGGGCTCACCCCGACGGCCACCGGATCTTCGCGATCTTCGAGCAACTGGCCGACTCGCCGGACATACTGACCTGCCGCCTGGTCGAAGGCAAGGTGACGTTCGTTCACCGGCGCCTGTGGCCGGCTCTGGCCCGGTTGGCGAGCCAATTGCAGCCCGACCGGATCTGCCAGGTCCGCCAGGAGCACACGCGGTCGGGCCATCACGTCAAGCACGAGGTCCCGTTTCCCAAGTGGGTGCCGCGCCAGGTGATGGACCAGGCGCAACGACTGAGCGAGCAGCAGGCGCGCGAGGCCCTCGGTGCCGTGGCCGCAAGCAACCGGGGCGGATCGAAGTCGGCCGCATGAAACGCGCCCTGTGCACGACGGTGGCGGCCCTGGCCGTCGTGTACTGCGGTCTGTGTGCCGCCGCGGATACGCCGCCACAAGCCGCCGTCGATCCGGCCATCCTCGCCAACCTCGACCGGATCCGGCAGACCGCGATAAAGAGCGACTGGGCCTGGGAGCTGCTCGAAGACCTGGCCGATCACATCGGCCCTCGCTTGTCGGGTTCGCCGCAGAACGCCGCCGCGATCAACCGGGTCGCCGCCGCCATGCGTGCCCTGGGGGCGCAGGTCACGCTGCAGCCGGTGAAGGTGCCGCACTGGGTGCGGGGCGAGGAGCAGGCCGAGCTCACGGACTATCCGGCGCGGCCGGACGGCGTGACGCAGCGCTTGCGTCTGACCACATTGGGCGGGTCTTCGGCGACGGCCAGGGCCGGATTGGAGCGGCGCGTGATCGTCGTGCACGACTTCAACGAACTGCGCGCCAGGGCGCAGGAGGTCCTTGGCAATATCGTTCTGTTCCAGGTGCGTTTCGATCAGACGCTGGCGGACAATGGGCGCGCCGGGGCGGCCTATGGGCAAGCGGGCGACTACCGCTTCCACGGTCCTTCGCAGGCCGCCTCATTGGGCGCGGTTGCAGCCCTGGTGCGCTCGGTGGGAGGGGCCGAGTATCGATTGCCGCACACCGGCGAAACGCTGTGGGAACCCAAACAGGCGCCCATCCCCGCGGCGGCGCTTGCAGCCGAGGACGCCGACCTGGTTGCGCGCCTCGCCGCCCAGGGACCGCTGACGATGAGGCTGTTGCTGACCCCCGAGACGCTGCCCGACGTGGACAGCTTCAACGTGATCGCCGATTGGCCGGGAGCCGAATCTGCGGATCAGTTCGTCGTTGTCTCGGGCCATCTGGATTCCTGGGATCTGGGTACCGGGGCAACGGACGACGGCGTTGGCGTTGCCGCCGCTGCGGGCGTGATCCAGGTGCTGCACGACCTGAACCTGCGTGCGCGTCGCACCGTTCGCTTCATCGGCTGGGCCAACGAAGAAAATGGCACCCGTGGCCGCGAAGCGTATTTCAACTCGCTCAGCGGCAAGATCGACGCCCAGTGTGCCGTGATCGAAAGCGACTCCGGGGGCGGCCATGTGCTGGGCCTGTCGGCTGCCGTCACAAAAGAGTCGCTGATTCGCTTGAAGCCGGTCATCGATGCGCTCGCGCCCCTCGGCGCCACGGTGCTGGATCCGCGCCAGGGGCAGGTCGGAACCGACATCGGTCCGCTGCAGACGGCAGGCGTGCCCGGATTGGCGCCGCTGGTCGATACGCGACACTACTTCGACTATCACCACACGGCGGCGGACACGCTCGATAAAGTGGATCCGGGCAACCTCAGAGACCAGGTGGCGACCCTGGCGGTGCTGGCGTACTACCTGGCCGATACGCCCGCGTGCCTGCCCCGCGTTCCGAAGCCGGATCGGCGCTGAATCGGAAACAAAAAGCGGCACCCTCGGTGCCGCTCGGTTTCTTGATCGGACAGTATCGGTCGAGGCTCAGGCGGTCGCCTGCACCAGGGCGCCCGGTTGCGCGCTCGGGCTCACAAGGCTCGACTCGACTCCCAGGTTCTGGATCAGCGCCTGCAGGAAGGCTTGCAGCGAAGCCTGCGAGCCGCCGCTGGCGGCATCGGTACCTGTGGTCGTGGCCGGCGTCGAGCTCACCGTGCTGGTGGTGCCGGTGGACGCCGTGCTGGCCGTCGTGGTCGATGTGGACGCGCCGGTACCGGTCGTCGTCGAAGTCGGCGTGGTGCCGGCGGAGCTGGACCCGGTCAGCGCGCTCACCAGCGCCTGGAAGTCCTGCTGCAGCTTCGATACGGCGCTATCGCTCGAGGTCGATGAGGACGACGAAGACGTCGTCGACAGGCTTTGCAGCAGGCCTTGCAGGCTGTTCGCCAGACTGTCGTAGTGCCCCTGGCCGTGTTCCTGGCCTTCGCCGTCGTTGTCGCCTTCACCGGACTGACCCTGGCCCGACTGGACCTGGCGCAGCGCGCTGAACAGGTCGTGCAGGAACGAATGCAGCGCGTTGAGCACGTTGATGGCGCTGTTGGAGCTGGCCGTTGCCTGGCCGCTGCCGGACTGCGCGGCGCCCGAGGTGCTGGTGGTCGCCGTGGCCGTCGTCGCGGTCGTGCCGGTACTGCTGGGGGTGACCGCGGCCGGGGGCGTGGTGGTCGTCGTGGTCGTGCTGGTGCTGTTCGTTGCGGCCGCGCCGGCGGACGGCGCAGCGGGCACCAGGCCGAGCTGGCTGAGCGCGGAGAAAATGCTGTCCATGAAGCCCATCATGCCGCCGCTGGCGGAGGACTGGCCGCTTTGGCCACTGCCGCCGTCATCGCGATCGCCATCGCCCTCGTTGTCCGTGCGCTTTGCGCCGTGGGCGTGGTGCGTGTGCCCGGTGGCCTGGGTCTGGTAGACGTTGGAGTACCCGCTCGTCGCCTGAATCGACATGATCGTGGTCCTTTGCTGTTCGTGCAGGAGATCAGCACGCAGGCTAAGCGTCTCGCTTCGGCGGCGATCGCGCGAACATCGGCGCAAAACGCCGCCGCTTCAGGCCGTTGAATGTAAATACGATCCCGGCGCGGCCGGGTCTAGCGAGGCGTGGGCCGGCCGCGCTCGGCTTCGGCCGCCGGCGCATGAGACGGCGCGGCGCCCGCGTGAGCCTCCGGGGCGGCGGCCGCTTCGGCCGGGCCGGGACGCGCCACTTGAGCCGGCTCGACCGTGGCGGGATGCGCCGCTTGATGCGGCGCGGCGATCGCCGCTTCGTTGTGTGGGATCGGGCGCCCGGTTGAGCGCTCGGGCTCGGACGACTGTGGCGCTGCCACCGGCGCCAGGTACGTCACCGGCGTCGAATTCCACCGCGAGGGCGGCGGCTGCAGCGTGCGCGCAACGGGTCGCGACTGCTGCACCGTTTCGCGGTTGACCCAGGTCACCGCACCCGCGTTGTGCTGGTAGGCGTAGTGCGGCGTCGCGTCCGGCGCAGTCGCTTGCGACGCCAGGCCGGCACTGCGCCGCAGGTTCTGGAAATTCACGCTCTGCACGTAATGGGGCGAGGCGCGATAGGCGGGTACATAGATATCGGCGGGCCCCAGCGGGGACCAGCCAACCACCCCGGTCGAGCCCGCAGCGCCGCCGTGCCACACCACCAGGCAGGGCGCATACATCGGCCGCGCAGCGTACTGGCCCGGCACCCAGCCCCACCGCCCATTCAGCAACGCCCAGCGGCCGTAGTGAAACGGGGCAAAGCCCCAGGGCGCCTCGTCGATCCAGGTCCATCCCCATGGCGCCACCCAGGCCCAGCGGCCGAAGCGGTACGGCACCCAGCCGGCCTGCACGGAGGCGGGGAACCAGATCTGACCGTAATCGGCGACGGTGCGCCACTGGCCATACTGATCCAGGCTCTCGACCCCGGTCGTCTCGGGCGACACGTAGCGGACGCTGCGCAGCGCCTCGTCGCGCCGGTCCAGTGGAGCGACCCAGTCATCGAAAGCATCGGCCCGCGCAGTGACCATCTGCACGCGCGGGATCGGTTCGCCGCTGACGTCGGCACGCTGCCCGCCGGCCACGGTGAACGCCGAGGCGCCCGTCAGGATGCGCGCGTAACCGGTCGCCACCGTCAGCGAGGTCACTCCGGCAACGCGGTCGACATCGAGGCGGTAGCGCCCCACATCGTCCAACACGATGCGCTCGCGCGCAGTCGTCAGATCGATATCGGCGAGCGTGTCGCGATTTCGCGGGTGCAGCTGCACGACGCCGCGCTGAACCACCAGTTCGATCGTCTCGTCGTCGATCCGGACGAAATCGACGTCGGTGTCCGCGTCGACCCAGACCGCCAGCGAGCCGATGCGGATTTCGGCGCGGCTGCCCGCGTCCGTGGTGAAGTTCTGCTCGCTGGTGATCGGCCAGTTGATGGTCGCGGCCTGCCGCTGGCCCGAGCCCATGTCGGTCAGCGTGCCGGTTCCGGCCAGCAGGCTCAGGCGCCCGACCCGCCCCGGCGGATCGGCTTCGGAGGCGTCCTGGTCGACGCTGGACTGCGCGGCGCCGTTCAATCCCAGCACCGCGGCCAGCAGCACCACAGCGGCGCCCTGGGCCGCGCGCCGCCCGCCACTGCCGCTCTGCGCCAAGCGCGCCATCAGTGCCGCAACGTGCGGGTGCGAGTTCAGGTGCACAATCCCACGCCGACTGTGCGAGGTGGAGGATGCCGCTGCGTTTCGGGCTGTTCGTAATCGGCGATGAAATCCTGTCGGGCAAGCGCTCCGACCGGCATCTGCACCGGGTGATCGAGCTGCTGTCGGCGCGCGGTCTGCACCTGCGATGGGCGCAGTACCTGCCGGACGAGCGGGCAACGTTGATCGAGGCGTTCCGGCGCAGCTTCGCCGGCGAGGACGTGGTGTTCAGCTGCGGCGGAATCGGTTCGACCCCGGACGACCATACGCGCCAGGCGGTGGCTGCAGCGTTGGGCCGCGAGCTGGTGCTTCATCCGGAAGCGGCCGCGTTGATCGCCGCGCGCGCGGCCCAGCTCGGCCAGCCCGACATGACCACACCCGAAAATCGCCAGCGGCTGACGATGGGGGAATTTCCGCAGGGCGCCCGCATCATTGCCAATCCGTACAACGGCATTGCCGGATTCGCGCTGGAGCGGCACCACTTCTTCCCGGGCTTTCCGGCGATGGCATGGCCGATGCTCGAGGCGGTGCTCGATGCGGAGTACCGCGGCCACTTCAATTCGGAGCCGGTCGCAGAGCGCTCGCTGCTGGTGTTCGGAACGCCGGAATCCGCGCTGGTGCCGCTGATGCTGCAGCTCGAGCGGGAATTTCCGGGCGTGCGCACCTTCAGCCTGCCGTCGCTGGGCGATGGCCAGGACGGACGCATCGCCCGCCGTCACATCGAGCTGGGGGTGAAGGGGCCGCCGGACAAGATCGATGCCGCGTTCGAGGCGCTGCGGCGCGCGGCGCAGCAAAGCGGCCTGGAGCATTCGAGCAGCTGATCGACAAAAAAAAGCCTGGTCACTGGGACCAGGCTTGAAAAGCACCACCAAAGGAGGAGACAGAAGGAGGTTTGGACGCAAGGTCCAAACTAGTGGTGCCAAGGAGACGTTGTGAAGGCCGGGCAGTCCTCCGCTCAAGCGCAGCAAGGCACGATCAGCATTGAGTAACTGGAAGCGGCCATCCGCAGGTTCAGCCGACCCTCTTCGCTTTGGCCTTGACGGCGTCGTTGGCGGCGTTGGCGGCGTTGACGGTCGCCGAAGCGGCCGCGGCAAAATTCGACTCGTACCAGTCGGCGGCCTGCTTGGCAGCCTTGCTGACCGTGTCAAACGCGGTGTTGGACGCTGCAACCGCGCTCTTGAACATCGACAGTGCGGGTTCCGAGCCGGCCGGAGCGTTCTTGGTGGCGAATTCGATTATTTCGGTGACCTTGCGATTGCCATCGGCGAGCTGCGCTTCGACGATCTTGGAGATCTCGGCGCCGGCGCCGCTGGCGATGCCGTAGATATTGCGCGAGTAGCTCACCGCCTTCTCGATCGTGGGCTGGCTCAGCGTGCTCGACAGCGCGACGAGCTCTTGCACGTCCTTGGCGCCGAGCAGTGTTTGGGTGGTGTCGGCCGCGTCCTGCATCAGGGCCTTGGCCGCGGCGAGGTTCAGGGTCACCAGTTTTTCGGTGGCGTTGAAAACCGTGTGTCCGAGCGTGTTCAGCGCATCGAGCTGGCCCTTTTGCAACTCGACGAATTGAGCTGGCGTTGCGTACATGTGCTGTTCTCCAGAGTCTTTGGTGGTTCCGAAAATCCGACGTGTCTCTCTATCTGACTGGCCACCCTTTGCCAGGGCGGTGCGGCTTGGTGCACCGCACAAAGGGAATTCTATGCTGCTATGCACAAAAGTCAAGCCAAAAATGCGCCATCGAGCGATATCCGAGCACGGTTCTCGGGTTTCGACATTTGGAGTAAAACAGTTTAAAAACAACACACTGCACACAACTATTTAGC
>DATKFG010000025.1:0-6406 GCA_035511515.1 Burkholderiaceae bacterium
GCCGTAATAGGTGGTGCTGATGGTGACCACCGCATTTTGCGTGCGCGGATACTCGTTGACCGAAAGGCCGGCCAGCGAGCGCAGCCCCAGCACCAGGATCAGCAGGCTGATCACAGCCGCCAGCACCGGGCGGCGGATGAAAAGGTCGGTGAGGTTCCTCATGTCTGCTGTCAAGTGCGATGCTTGTGAAGGCCGCGGGGGGTGCTCGAGGGGGGTCGCAGACCCCACTCGAAGCCGATCCTCCCGCTTTTCGGTTCCGAAGCCACTGCTTTAGGCAGGCAACAACGCCACTCGGAGCTGCGCTTCATCTATTGTTCCTGCGGCTTCGGGTTCGGATCGTTGCGGGGCTGCACCGCGTTGTTCACGATCAGCGGCGTGCCGGGACGCAGCTTCATCTGCCCGCTGGTGACAACGGTGTCGCCTTCCTTGATGCCCTTGACGACGGCCACCTGGTCGCCGCGCGTCGGACCCAGCGTGATGAACGTCTGGGTGGCAACCAGCGCCGGCTGCGCCGCGCCCGCCTTGGCCGACCCGCTCGGCTGGGCCAGGAATACGGAGGCACCGTACGGGTTGTAGGTGACCGCCGCCTGCGGCAGGGTGATGAAGCGCTGCACGCCCCCGACCTGGACGCTGACCTTGGCATACATCCCGGGCAGCAGCGCTCGATCGGGATTGGATATGGTCGCTTCGACCTGGATGTTGCGGGTGGCCGGGTCGACCATCGAGTTCAGGGCCGAGATCTTTCCCGGGAACTCGCGCCCGGGCCAGGCGTCGGTGGTGACGGTCACCGCTTGTCCGCGCGTGATCCGGGAAATCTGCTGCTGCGGCAGATAAAAATCCAGATAGATCGGGTTGATCGCCTGCAGGGACACGATCTTGTCGCCCGCGTTCAGGTACTGACCGGGCGCGACCGTGGTGATGCCCAGGCGGCCGGCGAATGGGGCCAGGATCGTTTTCTTCTCCAGCGTGGCCTGCATCTGGGCCACTTGCGCCTTCTTTGAGCGCAGGTCGGCCTCGTCGTTGTCGATGGTGGCCTGGCTGACGGCCTGCACCGTCAGTTGCTCGCGGTCCCGATTCAGCGTGATCTCGGCCAGTTCGACCGCCACTCTCAATGTCTCCACCTGTGCCCGTTCGGCGTCCGCGTTCAGCTCGACCAGCACGGTGCCCGGCGCGACGTCGGCGCCGGAGGCGAAGTTGAGCCTGCGCACCAGGCCGGCGATCTCGGTGCTCAGATCGACGCCGCGCACCGCGCGCAGCGACCCGACCGCGCTGACCGCGTCCTGCCAATCCTGTGCCTTGACCGTCATGGTCGAAACCGTTGCGGGTGGAATGCCGCCCGCCGCCAACGATTTCTTGATCATCGACGCGGTAAACAGGTTCCATCCGACGACCGTGCCGATCAACCCCAGGACCACGACCAGCATGATCGTCATGCGCAGTTTCATCGAAGGCTTTCTCTCTCCGGTCTGGTCCGCCATGGTCATTGGGTCCGTGTGTTGTTCCACCAGCCGCCGCCGAGCGCCTGGAACAGCGCGACGGTGTCGGCGAATCGATCGGCCTGCGCCTGCACCACGGCGATACGCGTCTGCTGCAGCTGCTGCTGCGAGTTCAGCAACGTCAGGTAGCTGACGGCTCCCACGTTGAACTGGCGCGAGGCCAGCTCGAAGGTGCCCTGCGCCTGGCGTTGCGCCTCGACCTGGGCCTGCAGGGCCAGCGCGTCGGTCTGCAACGCCCGCAGCGAGTCGGCTACGTTGGCGAACGCCGTCAGCACCGTCTGTCGATAATTGGCGGCGGCCGCGTCGAAGGCGGCGACCGCCGCTCGGCGGTTGGCCAGCAGCTGGCCGCCGTTGAACAGCGGCGCAACCACGCCGGAACCCAGGCCCCAGGCGGCCGAATTGGATTTGAACAGCTGGCTCGCTCCCACCGCCTCCGTGCCCAGGTTGCCGGTCAGCGTGAGCTGCGGATACAGGTTGGCGGTGGCCACGCCGACCTGCGCATTGGCCGCGTGCAGCAGCGCCTCGGCCGACAGGATGTCGGGCCGCTGGCGCACCAGGTCCGACGGCACGCTGACCGGCAGCTGCAGCGGCAGCTCCAGACCGTCCAGTTCGAACGAAGGCAATCCGGCCGACTCCGGGGTGCGTCCGGCATACAGCGCCAGCTGATGGCGCAGCTGCGACAGCTGCCGCTGCAGCGCCGGCAGGCCCGCTCGGGTCTGCGCCAGCGCGGTGCGCTGGGACAGCACGTCGGACTTGGTGACGGCGCCCAGGTTGAAACGGCGCTCGACGATATTGAGCTGATCCTGCTGCAATTTCTCGATTTCCTCGGTGGCGCGGATCTGGGCCCGCAGCGAAGCCTCGCGGATCGCCGTGGTCACCAGGTTGGCGGTCAGCGTCAGGTAGGTCGCTTGCAGCTGGAAATCCGCGTTGTCCACCTGGGCCTGCAGCGCCTCCAGCTGGCGCCGGATGCCGCCGAACACGTCCAGCGTGTACGACACGTTCACGCTGGCGTTGTACAGCGTGAAAATGGCCGTGCCGGCCTGACCGATCGATGCGCCCGAGAACTGTTCGCGCTGGACGTTCAGCTGTCCGCTCAGGTTCGGCCAGTTCAGGCCGCGTTCAGCGGCCAGATTCTGCTGCGCCTGCCGCAGCGTGGCCTGCGCCGAGGCAACGGTCGGGCTGTCGCGCAGTGCCTGCTCGATCAGCCGATCGAGTGGCTCCGAATGAAACAGCGTCCACCACTGCCGCTGAAGCTCGCCACCGGCGGCGAATTGCTGGGCGTCTCCGTGCGCGGCCTCGGTCGCCGCGGTGACAGCCGGCAGCGGATGCTCGGTGTAGCGGTCCGCCGCAGGCGGCTCGGGGCGCTTGAAGTCCGGGCCGACCGTGCAGGAAACCGACGCGATCGCCGCCAGCGCGGCGCTCCACCAGGGGCGCCGCGCTGTTGTTGCGCGAGTGCAATGGTTCTCGTCGTCAGTGGTGCTCGAAGGCGGCAAAGAAATGACCTGGGCTGTGTCGCACTAGCGCGAGGATAGCGGGTCCCGCGGGCTAGGCGATACACCGGGCCGTTGCCGGCGCCGCCGCGATCGAGGCCGGGTGGGTCGACGGGGTCCCATGGGTCGCCACGCAGGCGTGGGATGTCTGGGGCGCAGTCGAGGCGGCCGCGACCGAGCCGGCCATCCATCCCGCTACCGCCACGATCAGCACCGCAAACAGGACGTTTTCTGAAATCCGACCGGACAGGCTCTTCATCGTCTGCTCCCAAAACCGAACGGGGGGGTCCGTTCTCTAAGGCGGCAATGTAGGTAGCGCACCAGCGGGTCGCCACCGGATTGCGACAAAACGTCGATTCCGGCGGGCAGACTGCACCCGGGGCCGACAAGCCCCAGGCAACTAGAATGTCCCTATGATCGCGCTGATCCAACGCGTCTCCCAGGCCAGTGTGCGGGTGGAGGCGCAGGTGGTCGGGGCGATCGGGGCCGGGTTGCTGGCGCTGGTTTGTGCCGAGCGCGACGACAGCGAGCGCCAGGCCGACACGCTGCTGGAAAAGATGCTGGATTACCGCGTATTTGCGGACGCTGCGGGCCGGATGAACCTGGGCCTGCGAGCGGTGAAGGGGGGCTTGCTTCTGGTTCCGCAATTTACGCTGGCCGCCGACACCTCGAGCGGGCTGCGGCCCAGTTTTTCGCCGGCGGCGGCGCCGGAGCGCGGGCGGGCCCTGTACGACTACCTGGTTGCGCGCGCCCAGGCGCTGTACACGCCGGTGGCACAGGGCCGTTTTGGCGCAGCGATGCAGGTCGCTCTGGTCAACGAGGGGCCGGTGACATTCTGGTTACAGGTGCGCCCGAGGCCTTCGGTCGGATGAAGTGCCCCTTTTGCGCCAAGTCCGACACGCAGGTGATCGATTCGCGCGCCTCGGACGAAGGCGCATCGATCCGGCGCCGCCGCCGCTGCCTGGGCTGCGACAAACGCTTCACGACGTACGAACGGGTCGAGCTGGCGCTGCCCTCGATCATCAAACGCGGCGGCAGCCGGGCCGAGTATGACCGCAACAAGCTGCGCGCCTCGATGCTGCTCGCGTTGCGCAAGCGGCCGGTGCCGCGCGAGGCGGTCGACGACGCCATTGGAAGGATCGAGGACAAGCTGCTGTCCACGGCACAACGCGAAGTCAAAAGCGAGAAACTGGGTGAGCTGGTGATGCGGGAGCTCAAGCGGCTGGACAAGGTTGCCTACATACGATTCGCATCCGTATACCGCAGCTTCGAAGACGTCGACGAGTTCGCCGAGGTCGTCAAGGAAGTCAGGCCATCCCGGCGCCGGCGCGCTTAGCTGTGCCGCGCGGGCCTTGAAATCATGCCCGCCATCCCCATCTGCCGGCTGTACGGGGCAATTCCCCTGGCTAAATCTTAGGAGTGACGACGATGACTCAAATCGTTCGACGCGAGCCGTTCGGTTCGTTGGTCGATGAGCTTTTCAGTGACTTTTTCAACCGGGCCGGTTGGCCTGCGTCTGCCCGCAATGGCGAGCTTCCGGCCGCGGTGCGCGCCCGGACGGACGTGATCGACCAGGGTGACAAGTACGCGGTGGCGGTGGATCTGCCGGGTGTACGCAAGGAAAACATCCAGGTCAACATCGACGGGTCGCGGGTCGCGATCACGGCCGATGCCAAGACGGAAAAGGAAGTCAAGAACGGCGAGCGCGTGCTTCATACCGAGCGCTTTGCGACCAGCTATGCCCGCAGCTTCGAGCTGCCCGCCGAGGTGACCGAAGAAGGCGCCGACGCCACCTTCGAAAACGGCGTGCTGCGGCTGACGCTGCCGAAGCGGGCGCACGCGGCGAGCAAGCGGCTGACGGTTCGCTAAGCGATCTATCGGGTGCAAGGACGAGGCTGCGGCCTCGTCTTTTTTGTCGCGACCGGCCACGCGCGCCCTCACCCCCGACCCCTCTCGCAAAGGACGCGCGGTCGGTCGCCCCTCGCCCGCGCAGCGGGAGAGGGGTCGGGGGTGAGGGCGTGCACTGCGACTGCGTAAAATCGCTCGCATGTACAGCGACGCCGATCACCATTTCATGGCGCGGGCCTTGGAGCTCGCGGCCAAGGCGATGGTTCATGCAACCCCGAACCCGCGCGTCGGATGCGTCGTGGTGCGCGACGGGCGCATCATCGGGGAAGGCTTCACGCAGCGGCCGGGGTCGAACCACGCCGAAATCGAGGCGCTGCTGGATGCGCGCCGCTCCGGCAACGACCTGCACGACACGCAGGTGTATGTGACGTTGGAGCCGTGCGCGCATTTTGGCCGCACGCCGCCGTGCGCGACGGCGCTGATCGAAGCGCACGTGGGCATGGTGATCGCGGCGGTCGAAGACCCCAATCCACAGGTCGGCGGGCGCGGGCTCGAGATGCTGCGTCAGGCCGGCATCGACGTGCGCTGCGGGCTGCTCAAGCAGGACGCGATCGAGATTAACGCGGGGTTTTTCTCGCGGATGACGCGTGGCCGGCCGTGGGTGCGGGTCAAGCTGGCGGCCAGCTTGGACGGGCGCACCGGACTGCAGAACGGAGCGTCGCAGTGGATCACGTCGGAAGCGGCGCGCGCCGACGGTCATGCCTGGCGGGCCCGCGCCTGCGCGGTGCTCACCGGGATCGGTACGGTCCGCTCCGATGATCCGAGGTTGTCGGTGCGGCTGGTGGACACGCCGCGGCAGCCGTTGAAAGTGCTGGTCGACAGCCGGTTCGAGGTGGCGTCGCAGGCGCGTCTGTTCGATGGGCATCCGGTGCTGGTGGTTTGCGCCCAGCGCGATCGCGACAAGGCCGAGCAGCTGGCATCGCGCAACGTCGAGGTGATCGAGCTCGCCGCGGACTCGCGCGACAAGGTCGACCTGGCGGTTCTGATGAAAGAGCTGGCTCGGCGTGGCACCAACGAGCTGCACGTGGAAGCCGGCGCAAAGCTGAACGGGTCGCTGATGGCGGCGGGGCTGGTCGACGAGGTGCTGGCCTACCTGGCGCCGTGTCTGATCGGGCCGGGCCAGCCGATGATCGAGCTGCCCGCGCTGACCAGCCTGAATCAGGTGAGGCGGCTGACGCTGCGCGAGGTGGTGCGCGTCGGCGACGACGTGCGCTTGCTCGCAAGAGTGCAGTAGCGAGGATATCGATAGCTCATGTTTACTGGACTCGTGCAGGCGGTGGGAACGATCGAGCGGGTCGAGCGGCGCGGGGCGGGCGCGCACCTGGTGGTGCAGGCCGCGCCGCTCGATGCGGCCGGCCTGGCCGTGGGGGACAGCGTCGCCGTCAATGGCTGTTGCCTGACCGTGACCGCGATCGACGGCACGCGTTTTCACGCTGATCTGTCCGAGGAAACGCTGGCCCGGACGGCCAACCTGGACCGGTGCGGGCCGGTGAACCTGGAACTGTCGCTGGC
>DATKFG010000026.1:0-16653 GCA_035511515.1 Burkholderiaceae bacterium
GATACCGTCGTCAGTTCCGCCACCCGCGAGGTCGTGATCGGGTTCGAGCGGCCGTTCGTCATCATCGGAGAGCGGATCAATCCGACCGGCCGCAAGCTGCTGGCGGCCGAAATGGCGGCCGGCAACTTCGAACGCGTGAAGGCCGATGCGGTCGCGCAGGTGGAAGCCGGCGCCCACATGCTGGATGTCAACGCCGGCATTCCGCTGGCCGACGAGCCGGCGATCCTGGCGAGCACCGTCGAGCTGGTGCAGTCGCTCACCGACGTGCCGCTGAGCATCGACTCGTCGATCGTGGCGGCGCTGGAGGCGGGGCTGAGGGTGTACAAGGGCAAGGCCCTGGTGAACTCGGTCACCGGCGAGGAGGAGCGGCTGGAAAGCGTGCTGCCGCTGGTGAAGCGCTACGGCGCCGCCGTGATCGCGATCTCCAACGACGAAACCGGCATCTCCGAGGATCCGGACGTGCGCTTCGAGGTGGCGCGCAAGATCGTGCAGCGCGCCGCCGATCATGGAATTGCCGCTTGCGACGTGGTGGTCGATCCGCTGGTGATGCCGATCGGGGCGATCGGCCAGGCTGGCCGCCAGGTGATGCGCCTGGTGCACCGGCTGCGCACCGAGCTGAAGGTGAACACGAGCTGCGGCGCTTCCAACGTCAGTTTCGGGCTGCCCAACCGCGAGGGCATCAACGCCGCCTTCCTGCCGATGGCGATCGCCTCGGGAATGACTTCGGCCATCACCAATCCGCTGCAGGAGGACCTGATCAAGGCGATCATGGCGGCCGATGTGCTGATGGGCCACGATCCGCAGTGCACCCGCTGGATCCGGCGCTATCGCGATCCGGCCGTCGCGGGCTCCGAGGCGGAAGCCGCGCGCGGACGCCGCGAGAGCCGGCGGCGCCGGGCCTGATGCCGACCGGGACGACGCCGTGAACCGCGATGCTCTGATCGTGTTTACGCCCTCGGGGCGTCGGGGGCGATTCCCGCTCGGCACGCCCGTGCTGCAGGCTGCGCGCTCGCTGGGCGTTGATATCGATTCGGTGTGCGGCGGGCGCGGCATGTGCGGCCGCTGCCAGGTGACGCTCAGTGAAGGTCACTTCGCCAAGCACGGCGTGACCTGCAGCGCCGCGCATCTGAGCCCGTTGTCGGGCGTGGAGGAGCACTACCGCGCCGAACGCGGGCTGGCCGAGGGCCGGCGCCTGTCGTGCTCGGCCCAGGTGCTGGGCGATCTGGTGATCGATGTGCCGCCCGAGTCGCAGGTGCACCGCCAGCTGGTGCGCAAGGGCATCGAGGCGCGCCCGATGGCGCGCGACCCGGTGGTGCGTCCGTACTACGTCGAGGTGCAGGGACCCGACATGCACGACCCGTCCGGTGACCTGCGGCGCCTGAAGGATGCGCTGGAGTTCGAATGGCGCCTGTCCGGGTTGGATTGCGACGTGCGCGCGTTGCAGCAACTGCAGCAGGCGCTGCGCAGCGGCAACTGGGCGGTGACGGTCGCGGTGCATCAGGGCCGGCAGATCCTGGCCGTCTGGCCCGGCTTCCGCGACCGCATTTTCGGCATGGCAGTCGATGTCGGCTCGACCACGATCGCGGCCCACTTGTGCGACCTGGGCTCGGGCGACGTGGTCGCTTCCAGCGGCATCATGAACCCGCAGATCCGCTTCGGCGAGGACCTGATGAGCCGGGTCTCGTACGTGATGATGCATCCCGACGCGGAGCGCGACCTCACCAACGCGGTGCGCGGCGCGGTCAATCAGCTGGCGCAGGAGGTGTGTGCGACCGCCGGGATCGACCTGCGCGACGTGTTGGAGCTGACCTTCGTCGGCAATCCGATCATGCACCACCTGCTGCTCGGGATCAGTCCGATCGAGCTGGGCGGGGCCCCCTTCACGCTGGCCACCGACGAGTCGGTGACGCTGTGGGCCACCGAGCTGGACCTGCGCGTGCACCCGAACGCGCGCATCTACGTTCTGCCGTGCATCGCCGGGCACGTCGGCGCCGACGCGGCCGGCATGATACTGGCCGAGGCGCCGCATCTGAACGACGAGATGACGCTGCTGGTCGACGTCGGCACCAACGCGGAAATCGTGCTGGGCAATCGAGCGCGCCTGCTGGCGTGCTCCAGTCCGACCGGGCCCGCGTTCGAGGGCGCGCAAGTCAGCGCCGGGCAACGCGCCGCGCCCGGCGCGATCGAGCGGGTGCGGATCGACCCCGAAACGCTGGAGCCCCGTTTCAAGGTGATCGGCTGCGACCTGTGGTCCGACGATCCCGGCTTCCGGCAGGCCTCCGAGGCGGTGGGGGTCACCGGCATCTGCGGATCCGGCATCATCGAGGCGATCGCCGAGATGTTCCTGACCGGCATCGTGGACGCCGACGGCGTGATCGACGGTGCCAGCGCGGGGCGCAGCCCGCGAATCCGGGCCGATGGCCGCACGTTTGCGTACACGTTGTACGAGGCCGGCGCGCGCAAGCCGGCACTGCGCGTCACCCAGGCCGACGTGCGGGCCATCCAGCTGGCGAAGGCGGCCCTGTACGCCGGCGTGCGCCTGCTGATGGATCGCATCGGCACCGAGCGGATCGACCGGATCCGGCTGGCCGGCGCGTTCGGCAGCCACATCGACGTGAAGTACGCGATGGTGCTCGGGATGATTCCCGATTGCGAGCTGGCCAAAGTCAGCTCGGCGGGCAATGCGGCCGGCACCGGGGCGCTGATCGCGCTGCTGTCGGGCGCCAGCCGGCGCGAGATCGAGCAGGTCGTGCGCAGCGTGGAGAAGATCGAGACCGCGATCGAGCCGCAGTTCCAGGCCCATTTTGTCGACGCCATGGCGTTTCCGCACGCGCGCGCGCCCTTCCCGAACCTGGCGCGCGAAGTGCGGCTGCCGCCGCCGAAATCCGCGCGCGACGTGCCGCGCCGCCGCCGCGCGGTCTGACGCCCTCACCCCCTCCCCTCTCCCGCTTGCGCGGGCGAGGGGCGATAAGCCGTGCCCGTGTTGACCACTCACGCAGTTGCGACACCGGATCGCCCCTCGCCCGCGCAAGCGGGAGAGGGGAGGGGGTGAGGGCAGCGGCTTACACTGCGCTTCTCATCGTCGGATCGAACCAAGGCATGCACGGCACGATCGCCGCAATCGGGCTGGTTTTGACCGCCGTTGGCGCCCTGTATTCAGGTGCCGCCTGGCTGCTGCTGCGGCGCTGGCGTGAGGCGGCGCCGCAGGCAGCCACCTGGCGGCCTGCGGTGACGGTGCTCAAGCCGCTGTGCGGAGCCGAACCGCAACTGGCCGAATGCCTGCGTTCGCTGGCTCGCCAGACCTACCCGGACCTGCAGGTCGTTTTCGGCGTCCGTGAGGCGTCCGACCCGGCCGTAGCGATCGTCGAGCAGCTGCGGGAGCAATTTCCGGCGCTCGACATCGATCTGGTCGTCGACAGCCGTGCCCACGGCGAGAACCTCAAAGCGAGCAACCTGATCAACATGTTGCCACGCGCGCGCCATGCGGTCGTGATCATTTCCGACAGCGACGTGCGCGTCGAGGCCGGCTATCTGGACGCGGTCATCGCGGCGCTGGCGCCGTCCGACGTTGGCGCGGTGACCTGCCTTTACCGGGGACGCCCGGGAACCGGACTGTGGTCGCGCGTGGCGGCGCTCTTCATCAACGACTGGTTCTTTCCCTCGGTGCTGGTGTCGCGCGCACTGGGGGATCGGTCGTTCGGATCGGGGGTGACGATCGCGCTGCGCCGATCGACGCTGGAGGCGATTGGAGGCTTGCAGGTCATCGCGGACCACCTGGCCGATGACTGGCTGATCTGCGCGCATGTGCGCCGCCTGGGGCTGAAGACGGTGCTGAGCCCGGTCGTGGTCGAAACCGAAATCGCCGACGAGGGCCTGCGCGCTCACGTCAGCCGCGAGCTGCGCTGGATGCGCACGATCCGCACGGTCGAGCCGCTTGGATACGCGTTCATGGGACTGTCGATCTACCTGCCGGTCGCCCTGCTCGGTGCGCTGCTGGCTTGGCCGTCGCCGTGGGCGCTGGGCCTGGCCACCTTGGCCCTGTTCGGCCGGGTGGGTATTCACCTGGAGCAGCGGCGGCGCGCCGGAGCCCGTCTGGGGTACGATCTGCCCCTGATCCCCCTTCGCGACGGTCTGCTGCTGGCAGAGTGGATCGCCGGATTCCTCGGCCGGGGCGTTTCCTGGCGGGGCCGGCGGTATCGGGTCCGCAGCGGCGGGGCCTTGAGTCCGTTGAAGGGTTGAAGAACGACTGCCGGCTGCGGAATCCACCGGGCCGTTGCTTGGACAGCTGATCCGATGGCATTGAAAACCGTATTCCTGCATCCCCCGTCATTCGACGGTTTCGACGGCGGCGCCGGTGCGCGCTACCAGGCCAAGCGCGAGGTGCGCTCCTTCTGGTTTCCCACCTGGCTGGCGCAGCCGGCCGCGCTGGTGCCGGGCAGCGTGCTGATCGATGCGCCCACCGACGGCCTGACGCTCGCCGAGGTGATGCCGCGCGTTAAGGACGCCGACCTGGTGATCATGCACACCAGCTCGCCGTCGTTCGCCAGCGATTGCAGGGTCGCCGAGCAGTTGAAGGCGGCCAACGCGCGCATGCTGGTCGGCCTGGTGGGCGCCAAGGTGGCGGTGGATCCGCTCGGCTCGCTCGAGTCGGCCCCGGCGGTGGACTTCGTGTGCCGCGAGGAATTCGACTACACCTGCCTGGAAGTGTCGCAGGGCAAGCCGCTGGCCCAGATCGCCGGGCTGTGCTACCGCGGCGCCGGCGGCAAGCCGGTCCTGACGCCGGCACGCGCGCCGATCGAGGACATGGACGCGCTGCCGTGGGTGACGCCGGTGTACCAGCGCGACCTGAAGGTCGAAAACTACTTCATCGGTTACCTGAAGCACCCGTACGTGTCGTTCTACACCGGGCGCGGCTGCAAGTCGCGCTGCACCTTCTGCCTGTGGCCGCAGACGGTCGGCGGCCACCGCTATCGGGTGCGCAGCCCGGCCAACGTGGTCGAGGAAGTCGCCTGGATCCAGAAGAACATGCCGCAGGTGCGCGAGATCTTCTTCGACGACGACACGTTCACCGACCTGCTGCCCCGCGCCGAGGAAATCGCGCGCGGCCTGGGCAAGCTGGGGGTGACCTGGTCGTGCAATGCGAAAGCCAATGTTCCGTACGACACGCTGAAGATCATGAAGGACAACGGGCTGCGCCTGCTGCTGGTCGGTTACGAGACCGGATCGGACCAGATCCTGCGCAACATCAAGAAGGGCATGCGAACCGACTTCGCGCGCCGCTTCACCCGCGATTGCCGCGAACTCGGCATCACGATCCACGGGACCTTCATCCTGGGCCTGCCGGGCGAGACGCGCGAGACGATCGAGCAGACCATCCGCTTCGCCAAGGAGATCAATCCGCACACGATCCAGGTCTCGCTGGCCGCGCCGTATCCGGGCACGGAGCTGTACCGCGACGCGCTCGCCAACGGCTGGCTCAGCAACCCGGACCCCTCGCAACTGGTCGATTCGTCGGGTACGCAGCTGATCCCGTTGAGCTATCCGCACCTGAAAGCCGACGAGATCTACCACGCGCTGGAACGCTTCTACAAGAGCTTCTATTTCCGGCCCCGCAAGATCCTCGAGCTGGTGGCCGAGATGTCGACCAGCTGGGAGATGACGCAGCGCCGGCTGCGTGAGGGGGTCGAGTTCATGCGCTTCCTGAATCGCCGCGCCGCCTGACTCCCAAGTGAGCGAGCCTCGGTCGCCCCTCGCCCGCGAAGCGGGAGAGGGGAGGGGGTGAGGGTGAGGCACCTGATCGTCACGGCCGACGATTTCGGCCTGGACCTGGCGATCAACGAGGCGGTCGAGCAGGCTTACCGTGATGGGGTACTGACCGCCGCCAGCCTGATGGTGGGCCAGCCGGCTGCGCGCGATGCGGTCGAGCGGGCGCGCCGCCTGCCGGGCCTGCGGGTCGGACTGCACGTGACGCTGACCGGCGCTTCGCCGATGCTGCCGCCGCAGCAGCTTCCCGATCTGGTCGATGCCGCGGGCCGGCTGCCGACGCACCTGCCGGCGTTCGGGTGGCGCCTGGCCACCCATGCGGCCGTGCGCCGCCAGGCCGAGCGGGAAATCCGCGCGCAGTTTCAAGCGTTCGCGGACACCGGCTTGACGCTGGATCACGCCAATGCGCATCAGCACTATCACCTGCATCCATTCGTGCTGGACCGGATCGTGTCGATCGGCAGCGCCTTCGGATTGCGCGCGGTGCGCGTGCCGTTCGAGCCGCTGTGGCTGGCGCGCGAGGTGCCGGCCAGCGCCGCGCGCGCGGCTCGCCTGCCGGCGCTCGGCTGGGCGATCGGTGCGCGCTGGATGCGGCGCAGACTGCGGGCGGCGGGGCTGGCCTACAACGACGTCCTGTTCGGGTTGCGCTGTAGCGGCCGGCTGAACGAAGCCGCCCTGTGCGATGCGCTGGCCCGCCTCGGCCCGGGAGTTGTCGAGGTGTATCTGCATCCGGCCACCCGCAGCGGCCCGCGCGAGCAATCGGCCGGGGTCGGCGCCCACGCCACCGAGGAATTGGAGGCGCTGATCAGCCCGCGGGCGCGGCAGCGGTTGCAGGCGCTGCGCGCGTCGGTGGGCGGATTCCTGGACATTCCGTCCGATGCGATGAGCGCCCACCGGACCGGAGCGGCGTGAAGCGCCTGGCCTATCTGCTGGGCCTGGCCGGGCTGGCGGTGGTCATTGCGCTGGTCGCGCGCGCTGGCTGGCACGCGGTACTGGATGCGCTTGCAACGGCCGGTTGGCCGCTGTTGTGGCTGGTGCCGCTGCGCGCGGTGCCGATCGGACTCGATTCGGTGGCCTGGCGCCTGTTGCTGGCTCCGCGAGACGCGCACGGCCACGCCCGCTGGCCGGTGCTTTTCGCCACGGCAATCGTGCGCGAATCCGTGAACCGGCTGCTGCCGGTGGCCGGGGTCGGCGGCGAGCTGGTTGGAATCCGGATCGTGACGCAGCGCGGCGTGGATGCCGCCGCGGTGGCGGCCAGCGTGATCGCCGAGGTCGTGCTGACGCTGGTGAACCTGGTGCTGTTTGCCGCACTGGCCCTGGCGCTGCTGCTGGCGTTTCCCCATGGCACGGCATCGCTCGACGCGATCTACATTGCGGTCCCGCTGGCGTTGCCGATTCCGCTGGCCGCCCTGTGGCTGATCAGCGAGGGTCGGCTGGTCGCCTGGCTGCGTCGCCTTGCTTCGCTCGTGACCGGCGGCGGCGAGCGTGCCCCCGCCTGGCTTGCGTCGATGCCGTTGTTCGAGGCCGAGCTGGCGGCCCTGGCGCGTCGCAGGGGCCGGCTCGCCTTGGCTGCGCTGGTTCAACTAGCCGGAATGGCGGCCGGCGCATCGGAAGACTGGCTCGCGCTCAGACTGCTCGGCCACCCGATCGGCATCGCGCAGGCGCTGATCATCGAGGGTGTCGTGCTGTTCGTGCGCAATCTGGCCTTTGCGGTTCCGGCGGGGCTCGGCGCCCAGGAGGCCGGTATCGTGGTGATCTGCGCTGCCGTCGGCCTGGACCCGCAGCTGGCCATCGGGCTGGCGCTGGCCAAGCGGATGCGCGAAGTGCTGTTCGGAGTGCCCGCGCTGATCGGCTGGCACCTGTGGGAAAGCCTCGGCGGCCTTCATTCACGCCGACTGCGCAGCTCCGGTCGCAGGTAGGCTTCGACCTGTTCAACGAACGTCTCGGGTTCGATCGGCTTCGGAATATAGCCCTCGAAGCCGGCCTCGAGGACATAAGCGCGGTCGCCCCGCATCGAAAAGGCCGTCACCGCGACCACCGGCAGACCGCTCAACTCCGGGTCGCCGCGCAATTGCTCCAGCACCTCGTAGCCGTCCAGCACCGGCACCTGCAGGTCGCAAAGAACCAGATCCGGGTGCGTCTGCCGCGCCAGGCGGACAGCTTCGACTCCATCGGTGGCGACCAGCGTTTGGTGGCCCGCCCTTGTCAGCAGGTATTCGACCAATGCGAGGTTGGCCTTGTTGTCCTCGACGATCAGGATGCGTGCCGCCATCGTCACGCCTGCGGAAGTACCAGGGTGAAGGTGCTGCCCTTGCCGGGCTCGCTCAGCACCAGTATTCGCCCTCCGAGTGCTTCGGCCAGTTTCTGGCTCAGATGCAGGCCAAGCCCGGTCCCTTCTGACGGCCTGCCCCGGGCCGCGTCCAACCGTGAGAACGCGGTAAACAGCTTTCCCAGATCTTCCGCCGCGATACCGATGCCGGTGTCGGCCACGCTGATCTCGACCGTCGGGGTGCCTGCGCGCAAGCCGCGCGTGAGATGGATCCGGATGCCGCCGTGGTCGGTGAAGTTTACGGCGTTGTTGACCAGATTCAGAACGATCTGCCTCAGCGCGCGCTGATCAACTCGCACCGACAACTCCTCATCGGGCGTAAGGACTTCCAGTGTCAGTCCGCGGCCCTTGGCAAGCGGACGCAGCGAGCCGGCCACATCCTCGACCAATTCGGCGCACAGCGTCGGCTCCGCTCTGAGCTCGATCGTTCCGGCCTCGATCTTGGCCAGATCGAGCAGGTCATCGATCAGTGAAAGCAGGTGACGGGCGCCCGACTGGACCATCTTCAACTGCTTTTCCTGGTCCCGGGTGAGTGGCCCGGGAAGCTTCATCAACAGCGTGCCGGTGAAGCCGAGCACCGCGTTCAGGGGGGTGCGAAGCTGATGGCTCATCGCGGCCAGGAACCGCCCCTTCGCCTGGTTGGCCCGCTTCAGCTCGGCCCTCTTTTCCTCGAGCGCGCGTTCGAACTGCTTGCGTTCGGTGATGTCGCGTATCGCGGCCAGCACCAGGGCACCGCCTTCTGCGGCCGGCAGCGGGCTCAGGCTGATCGAGACCGCAAACTCGCTTCCATCCTTGCGCAGTCCGTACAGTTCCAGGCCGGCCCCCATTTCCCGGACGCGCGGCTGCGCGAAGAAGCCGGTGCGGTGACCCGCATGGGTTTCGCGGTAGCGCTGCGGCAGAAGCTTTTCGATCTGCAGCGTGCGCAACTCCTCACGGTCGTACCCGAACAGCTGCGCGGCGCGGGAATTGGCAAGCGCGATCCGGCCGTTCGAACCGACCATCACGATGCCGTCGGGCATCGACTCGAGCAGATCGCCGAATCTGGCTCCCAGCAGCCTCGCGTCGCGCAAGACCTTCAGATGGGTAACGTCCTTTTCGGTGGAGATGACGATATTGAGCGCACCGTCCGGACCGCGAATCGCCTTTTTAGTCGCATCGACGTGGATCAGCGACCCGTTCTTCGCTCTGCGGATCGACTCATGGGTCGACTGCCCGCTCGCGAGCGTCTCGGCCAGGATGCGTGCTTCCTCGTGAATGCGGTCTTCCGGAACGATCAAGTCGCGCAGCAGGCGGTTGACCGCCTCTGCGCTCGTGTAGCCGAAGATCGATTCGGCAGCGCGATTCCAGAAGAGCGTGCGGCCGTCGGCCGCCGTCGCGATGATGGCCTCCGGCCACTCCTCGAACAGGAGCCTGCCGAGATCGGCGGTCACGCGTGCCTCGTCGATGCGATTTGGCCTGGCCACCGGGATGAAACGACCCGGTGGCGGAAGTGGACATAGCTTACGGATCAGTAACGAAGCTGCCTATCGTGGCGTTACGACTGGACCCGTCGTGAAATCCCGATCGCTGTAGCCGCGCGCGTACAGCGCTAGTCAAGGGGAATGATTCCGTGCCGAATCGCATACCGGACCAGTGATGGCAGGTTGTCGATGCCGAGCTTTCGCATCAGCCTGACCCGATAAGCCTCCACGGTCCGGCGGGACAGCCCGATCACGCGACCGGCCTCCGAATTGGATTTGCCTTCGGTCACCAGTTTCAGGATATTTCGCTCGGTCGCGGTGAGCACCTCGACCGCGGATTCGCGGTGCCGGGCGCCCTCGCGTTGATCGAGCAGGGCCTGCGCGAGGGTCTGGCTGATATAGCGGTCACCGCTGGCTACTGCCCGCACCGCGCGCACCAGTTCATCGGCGCCGGTCTCCTTTGGAAGAAAGCCGCGCGCACCGGCGTCGATCGCGCGCCGCACGATGATGGGCGACGAATGGGCCGACAGGATCAGCACGCGGCTGCCCGGAACACGGTCGCTCAGGATCCGCGTTGCGTCGATCCCGTTCATGCCCGACATCGTGATTTCCATCAAGACGATCGAGGGGTTTAAGCGCTCCGCCTCCCGCAGCGCCACGTCCGTGTCTGCGACGGATGCGATGACCCGCATGTCCGCCTCGCGCTCGAGTACGGCTTGCACACCGTCACGCACGATGCGATGGTCATCGACGAGCAAGGCTGAGATGAGCGGTTGGACGATTCGGTTTGGCTTGATCTTTTGCGCCGGCACAGGATCGATACTTCCGGACGCGCGGCTCCCCAGGCGACCGCGCCGCCGCATCGTAAGGTTGGGAGTTGCCGCTGGATACCGTGAATCTACGACGCCGCGGTCGTACCTTCACGATCGCCGGATTCGACGATGACGATGGCCGGTCCAAACGACCCAAGTGCCGCCATGGCTTTCTGGCGGACCAGGCGGGACGCGATGAAGGCGCGCCGGATAGGGATGAATGCCATCTGTCCTATATTGGTGCATTTCCAGGCGCGACCACGGGCAACGGATGAAGCCGTTTGAGCCACGATCCATCATCGAACCGTTCCGCATCCGGTCGGTCGAGCCGATCCGCTTCACCACCCTCGAACAGCGCGAAGCCGCATTGCGCCAAGCGGGCCACAACCCTTTTCTGCTGCGAGCGGAGGACGTGCAGATCGATCTGCTGACCGACAGCGGCACCGGTGCCATGTCCGCGCGCCAGTGGGCCGGGATGATTGCCAGCGACGAGTCGTATGCGGGCGCCTCGTCGTTTTACCGGTTCGAGCGGGCGGTTCAGGACGTGACCGGATTCCGGCACGTGATCCCGACGCATCAAGGTCGTGCTGCCGAGCACATCCTGTTCGCGACGATCGCCAGGCCGGGCGATGTGATTCCGAGCAACGCGCACTTCGACACCACGCGTGCCCACATCGAGCGGCAGGGGGCGCAGGCGCGCGACCTGCCGTGCGCGCAGTCGCGCGATCCGACCCTGCGGCATCCTTTCAAGGGCGACATGGATCTGGAGGCGCTGCGACTGACGATCCAGGAGGTCGGACCGGCGCGCATCCCGGCCGTGATGATGACGGTGACCAACAACACCCTGGGCGGCCAACCGGTGAGCATGGCCAATGTTCGCGGTGCCAGCGCGCTCGCGCGCGCCCACGGCATACCGTTCCTCATCGACGCCTGCCGCTTCGCCGAGAACGCCTGGTTCATCAGGACGCGCGAAGCCGGCTACGAGCAGGCCAAGCCGATCGATATCGCGCGGCAGATGTTCGCCCTGGCCGATGGTTGCACGATGAGCGCCAAGAAGGACGGCATGTCCAACATCGGCGGGTTTCTGGCGGTGAACGATGACGAGTTGGCGGCGCGCTGCCGCAACCTGGAGATCCTGACCGAAGGGTTCCCCACATACGGCGGCATGGCCGGCTACGATCTGGAAGCGGTGGCCCAGGGGCTGTACGAGGCGCTGGACGAGGGTTACCTGCGCTACCGGGTCCGCTCGATCGAATACCTCGGCGAAAAGCTGCTGGCCGGCGGGGTGCCGATCGTGCAGCCTACGGGCGGGCACGCGGTCTACATCGATGCACGTGCCCTGTTGCCGCACATCCCGGCGCAGCACTACCCGGCCTGGTCGCTGAACAACGGCCTGTACCTGGTCGGCGGCGTGCGCGGGGCCGAGGTCGGGTCGGTGATGTTCGGCCGCCAGCCGGACGGCTCGGAGCGGATGGCGCACCTGGACCTGGTGCGCCTGGCGTTTCCGCGTCGCGTCTACACGCAGAGCCATGTCGACTATCTGGCCGAGGTGATCCTCGAGGTGGCTGCGCAGAAGGCGGATCTTCCGGGCTATCGCATCGTGGAGCAGGCGCCCGTGCTGCGCCATTTCACGGCCCGGCTGCAACCGATTGAATCCGGGAGGTGAGTTTTGGATCGGTTAACAGCATCGCTGGTTGCCGCAATTGCCTCGTGCTGCGTGGGCGTCGCCGCCGCCGAGGTGCCAGCGCCCATGGTTGCGATCGTGGACACGACGGTCGTGTTGCCCGATCGGGATGGTGGTGATGCGATTCGCCCTCACAGCACGGTGCTGATCGACGGCTCCCGGATCCGGGCGGTCGGTCCGAGCGCCACCACCCCGGTTCCGAAAGCCGCCCAGGTGGTCGATGGTGCCGGCAAGTGGCTGATCCCCGGTCTGATCGACGCCCATGTCCATTTCTTCCAGTCGGGAAACTTCTACACCCGCCCCGACGGCCTCGACCTGACCCGTCGCGTTCCCTACGCCAGCGAGGTTGCGCGCAACAAGGCGCGCCTGGCCGCGACGTTCAAGGTGTGGATTGCGAGCGGGGTGACCACGGTAGTCGATGTCGGCGGACCGATGTGGAACTTCGAGGTGCGCAAGGCGGCGCAGGCAGCCGAGGCGGCGCCCTACGTCGCCGTCGCGGGCCCGCTCGTTTCCATGGTGGCGGACCCCAAGCTCGAGCTCGACGATCCGCCGATCATCAAGGCCGCCTCGGCCGAGGAGGCGGTGGCTCTGGTCGCCCGGCAGCTTCCCCGCAAGCCGGACTACATCAAGGTCTGGTTCATTCACCAGGAAGGAACCGATCTGGCCGCCCAGGAGGCGATCGTCCGGGCCGCCGCCGATGCGGCTCATCAGGCCGGCGTGCCGCTGGCGGTGCACGCCACCGAGCTGGCCACCGCGAAAGCGGCGTTGCGCGCAGGCGCCGATTACCTGGTGCATTCGGTTCAGGACGAGCCGGTCGACGCGGAATTCCTGGCTCTGATGAAGCGCAACAAGGCGCTGTACTGTCCGACGCTGTGGGTGGTTTCGGGCTACCGATATGCCTTTGCCGGGCTGTGGCGCCCGACGCCGGCCGAGCAGCGACTGGCGGACCCGCAGATCCTGTCGATGATGCAGGACCTGCAGAGCATTCCCAAGGAGGAACTTCCCGACCGGATCGTGCAGCGGATGGCGCAGGCCAAGACGCCTGAGCCACCGACGATGATGCTGAGCAATCTGAAGGTGGTGCACGACGCCGGCGTGCCGGTGGTGATGGGCACCGATGCCGGCAACATCGGCACGCTGCACGGTCCCTCGGTGTTCCGCGAGATGGCGCTGATGCAGCAGGCCGGCCTGACACCGCTGCAGGTGCTGCGGGCGGCCACCGTCACGGGCGCGCGCGCAGCGCGGCGCGAACCGCCGGCCGGCACGATCGTTGCCGGCGCCCCGGCCGACCTCGTATTGCTGGACGCGGATCCCACCGCGGACATCAACAACGCGGCGCGCATCGTTCGCGTTTTCAGGAACGGCCGGATGTTCGATCCGGACGCATTGATTGCATCGATTCGGTAGTGAAGCCCTGACGTGATGCCGCGCGGGTCTACTTGCCACCCACGTAGATCACGCCTTCCTTCATCACCAGGATCGGGTGCTGCGTGGACTGCATGTCGGTCAGCGGATCGCCCACAACTGCCACGATGTCCGCAGACTTTCCGGGCTGCAGCGTTCCCGTCTGATCGGAGATGCCGAGCAGGTCGGCGCCGTTGGCGGTGCCCGCAACCAGCGCCTGCGCCGGCGTCATCCCGTTTTTCACCATCAGTGAAAACTCCACGGCGTTCCTGCCGTGCGGCCCGACCGCTGCGTCCGTGCCCATCGCAATCGGTACCCCGAGCTTGACCGCGTGCTGCAGCATCTGCTGGTGCTGCGCGGCGGCGGCACGGACCTTGGCCGCGATGAACGGCGGATAGGTGTCGACCTTCTGGCTCGTCCAGTAGCTCGCCGACATGGTCGGTACGAGGTACACGTGCTTGCGCTTCATCTCGAGCAGCGTGTCGTCCTGCAGGAAGGTGCCGTGCTCGATGGAGTCCACGCCGGCGGCAATCGCCATCTTCGCGGCACGGTCGCCGTGGCAGTGTGCCGCGACCTTGCGACCCCACGTATGAGCTTCGGTAACGATCGCGTTCATCTCTTCCTGGGTCAGCTGCACGTTGTCCACCGGGTCGGTCAGCGACAGCACGCCGCCCGACGGCATGAACTTGATCAGATCGGCCCCGAACTTGATCTGGTACCGCACCGCGGCCCGGCACTCCTCCGGGCCGTTGCAGACCCCCTGGATCGGTCCTGCGGGCGCGATCCGCTGCGGCGGGTAAGGGGCCTGGTCGGCATGTCCGCCGGTGGACCCGATCGCATAGTTCGACACGAGCATGCGCGGGCCGGGAATCATCCCCGCCCGGATCGCGTTTCGAAGGCCGGCGGCAACGTAGTCCGTCGAACCGACATCTCGCACGGTGGTGATGCCCGCTTCCAGCGTCACCTTGGCGTGATGGGCGCCGTAAAGCGCCTGCTCTGCCGGGAACCGCATGGTCTCGTCGAAAAAATCCGCGTACCAGTTGTTGCTCGAAGCCGACCCCAGATGGACATGAGCATCGATGAAACCCGGCAGCAGCGTCGCATCGCCCAGATCGATGACCTGCGCGTCGACCGGGAACTTGGCATCGCTCCCGACAGCCTGGATCTTCGAACCAGCAACGACAACGACGCCGCCGTCAACGAGCTTGCCGGATGCCGAGTCGAACAGGTGGGCTGCCTTCAGAACGATGGGGCGGGGCGCCTCGGACGGCTCGGCACCGGAGGCCGATGAGGTGGCGAGGATTGCCAGCGCCCCAAGGAATAGATCTGTCAGCCGCGTTGTTGTTCTCATCTCGTTTCTCCGCGTGATCTCGGGTGGCCGCGCGCTCGAGCCGGCCGGGATCTTACGGTACCGGGCATATTTTCGTTACAAATTAATGCAACGACACCGTTGCGTTTCATTTAAAACGGGCTTAGGCTGCAAGCAGTCGATGGGTAGCAGACGCACATTCGACAGGAGGTCCGAGCCATGCCGAGACTCAGACAGACACTGATGGTGGCTTTGCCGGTCGTCGCCTTGAGCCTGGCGCCGATGAGCCCGGCGCTCGCGCACGATCACGGGTTCGGGCATGGGCACGGACGTGGCTTCGGCCACGGCTTCGGGCCGATCGGCGCCGTTGTTGGCGTCGCAGCGGCGATTGCAACGGCGCCCCTGGCGATCATCGCGGCGGCCGCCGAGGCTGCGCCGCCGCCCGCGGCGTACTACCCGGCGCCGGCTTATTACGCCCCGCCGGGGTATTACCCGGCACCGGCCCGCGTCGTCTATCCGCCCGCGGCGTACTACCCGCCCGTCTATGCGCCGCCGCCTGCCTACAACTACGGTCCGCCGCCGGGTTATTACCCGCCACCGCCCCCGCCCGCGTATTACCCGGCGCCGCAGGGGTACTACCCGCAGCAGTGAGGGGCGCCTGCATGCATGCGGCCGGGTAGTTCGAAGCCGAATCGGGCCGCCGCTGCAAAGATCGCGGCGCCGCGCGCCGGCCGGCCTTCGCGCGACGCGGCCTTGCTGCTGCGCGAGCGCATCCTCGACGTTGCGACCGAGTTGCTGTTTACCCACGGCTATGGCGCAACCAGCATCGAGGCGATTGCCCGCCGGGCGCGCGTTTCAAAGCGGACCTTTTACCAGCGCTTCCCCGACAAGCCGGCGCTGATCACCGCGGTGGTCGGTCGACTGATCGACAACCTGCGACCGCCCGCGGACATTCCGTTGATCGAGGGCGAAGGGCTCGAGCAGATCCTGGTCCATCTGGGTTCACTGATCCTGCGCGCGGCGCTGACACCCCGCGTGCTGCAACTGCAACGCCTGATCGTGGCCGAATCCGGCCGCTTTCCGGACCTGGCCGCTGCAGTTGCGAAGGCCGGCGGCCGGAAGGAGGCGGTGGCCATCATCAGCGAGCTGCTGATGCGCGATGCAGGCGGCACGACCCTTTCGCCCGCCCAGGCGGGCTTCGCCGCGCACCAGTTTCTGCAGATGATCGTATCGCTGCCGCAGCTGCGCGCCATCGGCCTGGGTGCATCGATGACGCCCGGGGAGCTGGACGCCTGGGTGCGGGACACAGTCGCGTTGTTCCTGGACGGTGCCGCCGGCATCGCGAAGCGGTCGAGCCCCGACTAATTGTCGACTGGCCGCTTTGCGCAACCCAGGAACGGGGGTGGTTGAAACCTCGTCAGCGACGTTCGCGGGACTCCCATCCGTGGGATTCTGTCCGGTCGCCCGGTGCTATGCTCAATGCGCTGCCCGGAGGGGTTGATGCCCACTCAAGTTGAAGTGCTCCACGCAGAGGCAATGAAACTCACGCCTGAGGAACGAGCCCATCTGGCGGATCGCTTGCTCGCGAGCCTGTCCGAAGATGCCGAAGTCGAGCAGGCGTGGGCGGTTGAGGTCGAACGCCGGATTGCGGAGGTCGAAGCTGGTCGGGCCCAAGTTGTCCCGGCCTCCGACGCGATTTCGCGTGCTCGCACCGCCCTGAAGTGACGCCCAATGTCACTACTGAGGCTGAACGCGAGCTGATCGACGGAGCGCTGTTCTACACGCGGGAAGGAAATGCCGAACTCGGCTTCGCTTTCATCGCTGAGTTTGAGCACACGCTAGACAATCTGTGCCGGCAACCGAGACTCGGGTCCGTTTGGCGCGGGACGACA
>DATKFG010000027.1:0-31282 GCA_035511515.1 Burkholderiaceae bacterium
TACGAAACGATCATCGGCGCGAACTGTGCGCTCACCGTTAAAGAGATTTCTAAAGGGCCCGCGGCGATAGGGAAGCAATTGAAATGCCAAATCGCGTCCAAGGCCGCCCGCCCGCCGTTCGAGTTCTAGACAGACATCCTCCAGAATAGTCTCGCGAATTGGCCTTTCGTGTTCGGCATCCCAGTTGCGCGCACTAGCCGTCAAGGCACACTCTTGTAGCGCAATCTGCTGTTCACGCGAAAGATGCTGGTCGAATCGCCCTTCGGTGATCATTAGTGAGAGCGCAACAACCCAACGAGCCTGGTTCTCCAACGTGGGTGCCCCCGCAAACGGGTTTAGCGACTCGGCACTATCCAAGCTAAGTTCGACATATCGTCCCAGCAGCAGTGCGAGCTTGCGATAGTCGGGCTTAATCGATATCAAATAAAGGCGAACATCGGGTAATCGCCACAAATGCAAAAGGTAGTCGTGCACGAAAAAGCTCTTTCCTGAACCCGATTGACCAACCACGAGAGCATGCGGATTGCGTTCAGCTCTAGATGGGTCGAGAAACAGCGGCTCGCCGTGGGAGTTGCTATACATCACGTTGGGCCGGGAAGATATGTCTGACCCCTCGCGCGATGGCGGAATTCCTTTCCAGCAGCCTCCAGCAGGATGCATGTCCGCGAAGTCGCGCGACAGAAAGCGGCGGCGCCGGCGCAGTTTCCGCTCGGTTGCTTCATATATCGTGAAGGGCAGGCAACCTCGCAGGATTAGTGAAGATCCAATTTCCTCTTCGGGGGCGGATTCGATTTCAAGCTCTTGCAGATAGGTACAAATGGCGCGGGCCGCCTCCTCCGCTTCTTCGGCACTCGATTCGATCACGTGCACCTGCAATCGTCCTTCGACTAATCGCTCGCCTTCGGAAAACAATCGATGCTCGACGTCACTCAGTGCCTGCGCTCGCGCCAGCGTTTCAATTTCATTAAAGCGGTTGGCCGAGCGTGCATTTAAGAGGCTTTGGGCCTTCAATCGTAACGTAGAGGATGCCAAAGGCATGCCGCGGCCGCTCAAGGAAACAGATAGACAAGGTCTAAGCAAGGCCAGGGTGTTTAACATACCTGGCCGCACCGCGCGTGGGTGCCAGAGCATTGAAACGACGCGGTGGTGAGCTTCTGCGCCCGCGCTGACAGTGCGGAAGCCTCGTAGATGAACAGGGTCGATGCTACCGAAGGAACCTATCGCTTCCCGTACGCTGTGTAGCCCCGTGCATACAGCAGGATGGTCGAAACATCGCCAAGGAAACAACAAGTCAATGACCCAATTAGCCAGTCGATCAGCACAAAGTGCGGATGCTGGTATACCCTGGGCAGCCAGCATCGCTTGAAGGCGCCTCGCGGTTTCGATGAAGCTGGAGGCGATTTTGTTTGAGGCATCACTACGGCCAAGAAGCGTTGCAAACGGTGTTCGAGTGGGAGGGAGAGGCGGGGACTTAAGGGAAATTAGGATCGATTGTGATCTCGGAAAGAAATTGCCGTCGGGTTCCCCAGGAAAGAAACCTTCTCGCTGTGCCTTGCGCCAACGCTGCGTGTAATACGAAGTGCAAGCTCGAGCAATCGGGTGTTGCCCCTCCTGTGCACCGTAGAGGCGAAGTTGAGGTTCGACGAAGGAACTCGACTTGACGAACCATTGCCACTGGACACCTTCGGGGAGAGCCCGCAGCGCTTGGTCGATTAGTCTTGAGATGGAATCCTCGCGATCGACTTCGGTGTCAACAGGCGGAGCGTCGAATTCCAGAGCAAAGCCCAGTGCTCCGTCGTCTAGCAAATGAAGGGGCTCGAAGTCGCCCACGCGGCCGCACGCCAAGTATGGAAGGAGATTCGCGAGTGGAAGCGAGTCGCGTTTTCGCCTATGCCCGAGCAAGAGGTCTGAGGCCTGCATTATCGCGACGATGAGGGATCGGTTGCAGTGGTCTTCGGGTGACCTATCTGCGAACTAGAGCCATCGCTCATCACCCAATCGAATCCTGCTAGCGGAATGGCGACCCATCCGCCAAAGTGCTTGTTTCCCTCCGAATCGACCCACTCGTATAGGTAGGCCATTCGGACATCGGGAGGCGCCAGTAATGGCTGAGGGGCGCCAGGAGGGGCTGATGACCTTAGAGAGCGCCGCAGGGGGGCTTCGTTCGCCGGCTCCGCCCGCGGCCCGCTGCGTGCCTGCTCCAGAGCCTCACGCATCGATTCTGTGGGGACGGACACTTGCGAAGCGGGCATCGCGCAACTGGCAAGGAGGCCGCAGGCGAGCAGGGACCCGATGGGTCGATTTAATGATCGATTCTTCAAGGGGCAGCCGCGTAGGTCTGAGTGGAAAGATGCCCACTTGACGGAAACTTCAACTCATTGGCAATCACTAAGCTGACAAGCGTGCCGCCACCGACCTGCAACGACGGCGAGTAGAGGTTGTAATAATCCGCAACCGACTGTTCCAGTGCATTGGCGGCGCTCTCGGCCGACCCTCCTATCATGTCGTGCGTGGCGTTGCCTATGAACGTTGACGATGAAACAAGCGGCCCCGCATTGATTTGGTACTGCTGCTGACTCAAGCGTCTTCCCAGTCCGGATAGCGCACCACCGGCGGCGGCGACCATCGCCTTGCGTCCTGCGTTTTGAACAATCTGGGCACGGACACCACGGATTCCATCCGGATCGACGAGCCACCCGGATACGTCCCACGTCTTAGATGCACCGTCCGGGAAGTTGCAGGTCAGTCGACTCACCTTAAAGTCGATCCGTCCGGCCGGCAGTTCAGGACGCCCTTGGACTAGGGCGAAACAACCATCTAGGTCTGTGGCGAATCCATTCGCAGCATGATAGGCGCCGGTTAGTGCTACGATGCTCTCGCGCTCCGAGCCTCCGACTATTGCAACAACACCATTGAGCAGTCGCCCCTCAACAAAGCCATGCGGCGACAGGTTGGCACCAGCGGTCTTAAGATGGCTGAGTTGCGGCACATTGATCTGCCCACTCCTAGCGGGTGTCTCCACCGCGGTCGGGTCGGCCATGGGCAAAGCACCACCATGAAGGGGTTCGTCACGGGACTGCCTGAAGTTCACGTGTGGCGCACCAGAGGGATCTTCCAAAGAGTGTTGAGATTGGCGGCTCTGCATTTCATCGACAGCGCGCTGCAATACCTCCGATTGTTCACGCCAGCGCTGATTCTGCTGTTTCTCGAAACGCTGCAGCCGTTCATCCTGCTCACGGCTTGCTTGGTTCATTGTTGACTGAAGCTGCTGGATCACTTGCCGCTGAAATTCGTGTACAAACCGTTCGTTAGGGAGTGCACCGCCAAAACTCGTCGCCGCGGTATCAGATGAGTTAGTTGTGGCTGGCACTTGAGCTGCGACGACCTGCGCTGAACCGTGGCCGATTAGAAAAAGGAGAGTGGCTCCTCGCGATAACCTGTCAACAACGAGAAACACGGGGCATCGTTGCCATTCGCGACCTGAATTGGCCGATTTTTCAACGTCCATAGACAATGTAAACGCGGGAAGACAGTTGCTCAGGACCAAGTTCGTATTCGTCGGCGGCCATTGCCCGTAATGAGCCAAGTTGTGGAATTTGAATTTGGATGTTGGCCGGAACGATTGGGACCGTGCGCTGCGGAAACGCCGAAGTCACGCGAGCGATCACGCCAGCTTGGCGGAAGGATTGCCATAGGTGCTCGGCAACTACCCGATACGGTGGCTGGTCGAGCAGTACGCGTGTCGACCTTTCAACGCGGAAGCCGGGAGGGATGGTTCCAAGCATCATTGCGCGTAGAAGCGCTGTGATCGATAAGCCATCGCTCGACTCCCCCGGCGCGCCGTTTTTTAGATTGGAGCTGTGTACTATGACCACAGGTGTATACGGCAGCGCGGTGCTTACTCGCGCCAGGTAAAGGAGCCCACTGCTGCGGCCGCGTAACGTTAGGCGTTGCTCGATCTTCGCTGTACGTGGTCGAACGATTAGTGTGCGTGCATCAAGCAAGGTAGTTGAGATTTCATCGTCGTGCTCCCACGCATCATCGAAAGGCTCCGGCATAACGAGGCGGGTATCGGATCCGAGCTTAACTGGGACGCGAAGGTAGCAAATGCCGTCCCACTCGATGTCGACCGCTTGCGCACTTACAAACGCAGCGGCCAATACCGAAGCGGCGACGCCTCGGATTGCCTCGGGGGTCATTGGATCGCCGATGCAGGCGTTACGGCAACCGCATCGCTGACCTCGAATCCGTCAAGTAGAACGCCGATTCGGTTTTTTTCGGACGGAGGACCCAGTGCTAGCTTTAGATTGATCGTGGCCCCTCGGCTATCCATCGTCAGACCGCTCGCGTAGACGATGCGTCGCCCACTGATGGTGTACTCGAATCGACCTGGAGACGTTTGCGCCAACCGCTCACGTTCGGGCGAACCGTAGAAGACCCGAGCTTGATTCTGCGTTTCGACATCTCGCCGCAGAACGGAACGAGCTGCCTGTAGGCGCGGGAGAAACTGGGGAGATGCGAATGCTTCGAGTTCGTCAAAGCGCTGGTCCATGCCACGAACGCCGCTGAAGCTGGTTCCCAGGCCCACTAGATAGCGCGCCGCCGCGCGCACATTGTCCTCCGTTAAACCCGGGGAGTAGACGCCAGCAACCGCGCCTGGCACCACCAACACTGGCATACGCATTGAGGTCTGACGAACACCCCATGCGCTGCAAGCGGCTACGCTCACACTTGCGATAGTGATCAGCAGTAGTACGGCGCACACTCCTGCGGCCAGTACCGTCGAACGACGAATTGCCTGCTCCAAACTCACGAAGTCGTTCATCAGGGCCGACGCGGTGTGGGTTTCAGATCACGTAACGCGTAACGCGAACGTCGAGCAAGCCGGTTAGGGGTACGCCGCGGCGGTAGGTTAAATGAACCAAATAGCCTGGTGGCTTGCCGAATGTGTATTTGATGAACACGCCAGCCAGCAGTGCGGCGGCACCCAATGCGAAGAGTGGATCCACGGTTCGCAGCATGAACAGCGGCACTAGGAAGCACATCGCATACTCACCAATCCTGCTGCTTCTGTCGATCAGATGGGGGACTGTCCTCATCCAGCACCCCCCATAGCCTGCGCGGCGTTGCGCATCGAGATAACGATCAGTGGCACGAAAAAAAGTAACGCCCCGGCCGCCATCACGCCGAGGGCATGCATAAAACCACGTTCCAGGAACATGTAGATGCCGATTCCCACAACGACTGCCGATCCAACTAGCCCCCATGGGCCATACAGCACAGCGCGAAACGCGCCCCAAAGCGCAGAACCCGCGTCACCGCCACTCGTCTGAGCAACCGCAAGGGCTGGCGCAAGCAATGCCACTGCGCTAATCAGTGCAATCATTTGAGAGACCTTCGTGCGTAACGATGCAACTTCGGAGCCATACAAGGCTGGACCCAAGCGTGAAAGCCGCGCCATAGCTACTCCATGTGCAAATCGGTAGAGGTTCACCGGTGCGCTGAGTTGCGCGTTGCACCGGTGTAAGGTGCCAATGATGAAGCGCCCAGCGTGGGCGCGCACTACCGAAGTCGGTATGTGGCGCTCTTCCGCCGCTACGCCCCCTGAATCAGCTCGATCTTGTACCCGTCCGGATCCTGCACGAACGCGATCACCGTGGTCCCGCCCTTGACCGGCCCCGGCTCGCGGGTCACGGTGCCGCCCGCGTTGCGCACCTGCTGGCAGGCGGCCGTCACGTCGGGCACGCCGACGGCCACGTGGCCGAAGCCAGCGCCGAGCTCGTAGCGATCGACGCCGTAGTTGTAGGTGAGTTCGAGCACGGCGTGTTCGGACTCGTCTCCATACCCCACGAAGGCCAGCGTGTACTTCTGATCGGGCCGGTCGGTGGTGCGCAGAAGCTGCATGCCCAGGGCCCGGGTGTAGAAGTCGATCGAGCGCTGAAGGTTGCCGACCCGAAGCATCGTGTGCAGCACTCTCATGGCGGGCTCCTGGGGTTACTCCACTCGATGCGCCGCCGTGCATTTCTCAAAGCGGCAGCGCGGCGAGCTCTTCGTCCTTGATCTTGTCCCGGGCCGCCTGGAAGTCCGGCAGCAGGCGCTCGACTTCGCGCCAGAAGTCGGGGCCGTGGTTCAGTTCCGTCAGGTGCGCCAGCTCGTGCGCGACCACGTAGTCGATCACCGCGATCGGGAAAAACAGCAGCCGCCAGTTCAGTCGAATCCGGCTGTCCTCGTTGCACGAGCCCCACTGCGTGCGGGCCGACGACAGCCTCCAGGTGAACGGCCGCACCTGCCCGCGCGCGGCCAGGCGCTGCACGCGCTCGTCCAGGATCTGGGTGGCCTCCTGGCGGAACCAGTCCTGCACCACCGAGCGCACTTCGGCTTCGCTGGCGCTGGCGGGCAGCGCCACCAGCAGCTCGTGCGCGCTGCGAACGCAGGCCGGCGTGCGGCCACCGTCGGCGCGCAGCTTCAGCGCCAGCTCCCCGCCCAGGTAGGGCAGCACGGCGCCGTCCACCCAGCGCAGCCGGTGCGAGCCGTGGCGCGCGCGCCAGTCCTGCCACTGGGCGAGCTTGCTGCGGATCCAGCGCTCCTTTTCCAGGATCGCTTCCTCGATCTCGCGCAGGCTCACCCAGCGCGGCGCCGAAACGGTCAGTCCCTGGTCGTCGATCTGAAAACCGATCGTGCGGCGGCGCGCCCGGCGCAGCCGGAAGTGGCACATCTGTCCGCCCAGCACGACCCGGCGCAGCCGGCCCGGCGCTTCGCCCGCGGCGGGCGGGGCCGGATCGAGCGGCAGGCTCAGTTGTGCGTTGGCGTTTGCCTGGTCGCTTTGCATGAGGTGTTCAATCCTGCTCCGGCTCGGTCGTTGCTTCGTACGGTGCCGCGTAGCGGTGCGGGGCCAGTTCTCGCATCTGCGTTTCGATCCAGGATTCTACGAGGGCGGCGACCTCGCGGTCGCTGCGGCCGGTCACGGGAATAGGCGCGCCGATCGACACGGTGATCTCGCCGGGGTGTTTCAGGAAGGCCTTGCGCGGCCAGCATTCGCCCGAATTCAGTGCGATCGGCACCACGGGCGTGCCGGTGCGCACCGCCAGGCGCGCGCCGCCCGTCTTGTAGCGGCGGCTCGAGCCGGGCGGCGTGCGCGTGCCTTCCGGGAAGATCGCGATCCACCAGCCGGTGCGCAGATGTTCGGCTCCCTGCTCGACCACCTGCTCGAAGGCGGTCTGCCCTTTGCTGCGGTCGATGTTGATCATCCCGATCGTGGCGAAGGCCCACCCGAAAAACGGCACCCGGTGCAACTCACGTTTGTACACGAATGACAGCTTGCGCGGCATCACCGACGGCAGCCACAGGGTCTCCCAGGCCGACTGGTGCTTGGACAGCAAGATGGCCGGCCCCTGCGGCAGGTTGTCCCAGCCCTTCACGCGCCAGCGTATGCCGCAGATCCAGCGCGCGCCCCAGATCGCGATGCGAGGCCAGCCCACCACCAGCCAGTAGCGCTGCGTGTGCGGCAGCCATGACCAGGACAGCACCGCGAGCGCGTAGGGAACCACCGTGACCGACAGGAAGAGCAGGTAGGCGGCCGAGCGCAGCGCCGTCAGTGCCCGCATGTCGGAGGCCAATTACGCCGCCGCCAGCACCGACAGGTCGGCGATGCGGTTCATCAGCGCGCGCAGCTGCGCCAGCAGCGCCAGCCGGTTGGCGCGCAGCCGGGTGTCGTCCACCATCACCATCACGTCATCGAAAAAGCGGTCCACCGGCTCCTTCAGGGGAGCCAGCGCCCGCAGCATCGCGCTGTAGTCGCCGTTGGCCAGCATGCGCTCGGCCTGCGGGGCCACCCGCTCGAAGGCGGTCCACAGCTCCCGCTCGGCCGGCTCGTACAGCAGCGCGGGGTCGAACGAGTTAAAGGCTGCATTGCCGGCGGCGTCGGCCTTTTTCAGGATGTTGCCGATGCGCTTGTTGGCCGCGGCCAGGCTCGCCGACTCGGGCATCTGCGAAAAGGCCCGCACCGCGGCCAGCATGGCCGGCACGCGGTCGATGCGGGCCGGCGCGAGCGACACCACGGCTTCGACTTCGAGCGTGGAGTAGCCGCGCTCCTGCAAAAGGCCGCGCAGCCGATCGAACAGGAAAGCCTGCAGCTCCGCGCGCGGCTCGGGTCCGAAGCGCTCGCCGAACGGCTCGAAGGCGGCCTCGATCAGGCGCGGCAGCGGCAGTGGCAGGCCCGCCTCCATCAGCATCCGCAGCACGCCCAGCGCATGGCGCCGCAGCGCGTAGGGGTCCTTGTCGCCGGTGGGCCGCTCGCCGATACCGAACAGGCCCGCCAGGGCCTCCAGCTTGTCGGCCAGCGCGACGCAGGTGCCCACGACCGTGGAGGGCAGCCGATCGCCGGCAAAGCGCGGCCGGTAGTGCTCCTCGATGGCGACGGCCACGTCGTCGGATTCGCCGCCGTGGCGCGCGTAGTACATCCCCATCGTGCCCTGCAGCTCGGGAAACTCGTTCACCATCTCGGTGCGCAGGTCCGCCTTGGCCAGGCGCGCGGCGCGCCCCACGTGGCTGACGTCGGCGCCCAGCTCGCGGGCCACGGATACCGCGATGGCGGTCAGGCGCTCCATCCGCTCGAGCTGGCTTCCCAGCCGGTTGTGGTAGACGACCTGGGCGAGCTGCGGCAGCCGGGCATCGAGCGGATGCTTGCGGTCCTGCTCGTAGAAAAAGCGCGCATCGGCCAGCCGCGCCCGCACCACGCGGGCGTTGCCCTCGATGATCAGCGTGGGATCGTCGGCCTGGATGTTGCTCACCAGCAGGAAACGGTTCAGCAGCTTGCCGGCGCTGTCGCGCAGCGCGAAGTACTTCTGGTTCTGCTGCATCGTCAGGATCAGGCATTCCTGCGGCACTTCCAGGAACGACTCGTCGAAGCCCGACTCGTACACGACCGGCCACTCCACCAGCGCCGTGACCTCCTCGATCAGGCCCGCCGGCATCACCGGCTCGGCCGCCAGGCGCGCCGCATGCGCCTCGATCATCGTCAGGATGCGGGCGCGGCGCTCATCGAACGAGGCGACCACGCGCGCCTGCTCGAGCTGGCGCGGATACGACTGTGCCGAGCGGATCGAAAGCGGCTCGGGCGCGTGGAAGCGGTGGCCGAAGGTCTGGCGCCCCGAGCTCAACCCCAGCGCGGTCACTGCCACCACCTGCTCGCCGTGCAGCGCCACCAGCCGGTGCGCCGGGCGCACGAACTGCACGGTGGTGATGCCGTCGGCGAGCTGGTAGCTCATCGGCTTGGCCACCGGAAGGTTGGTCAAGGCGCGGTCCAGCGCGGCCTGCAGCCCCTGGGCCAGCGTCACGCCGGCTCGCACGCCCGAGTACACCAGCGTTTCCTGCTTGCCGTCGGATTCGCGCTGCAGCTGCGCGGGCTCGGCCGCGATCCCCAGCGACTTGAGCTTCTTGGTCAGCGCGGCGGTGGCGCGCCCCTGCGCATCGAGCCCGACCGCCACCGGCACCAGCTTCTGGCGAAACGGCACCGCGGGGCTTTGCCCCTCGACCGGATCGAGCAGCACGCCCAGCCGCCGCGGCGAGCCGAACACTTGCCGCGCGCGCAGGTCTTGCGGGGCCAGCTGCGCGCGCACCAGCGACTCGGTGAGCTCGCGCGCGAACGCTTCACTGAGGGCCTTGAGCGACCTGGGCGGCAGCTCCTCGGTGTGCAGCTCCACCAGCAGCGCGGCACTCATGCCGGATCCTGGGGCTGCAACATCGGAAAGCCCAGCTGCTCGCGCGACTCGAGGTAGCTCTGCGCCACTGCGCGGGCCAGCGTGCGGATGCGCCCGATGTAGCTCGCGCGCTCGGTCACGCTGATGGCGCCGCGCGCATCGAGCAGGTTGAACATGTGGCCGGCCTTCAGCACCGCCTCGTACGCCGGCAGGGCAAGCCCCGCCTGGATCAGGCGCGTCGCCTCGGATTCGTGCACCTCGAACTGCGCGAGCAGGACCTTGGGGTCGGACTGCTCGAAGTTGTACCTGGACTGCTCAACCTCGTTCTGGCGGAACACGTCCCCGTAGGTCAGCGTGCGGTCGTGCCCGTGCGCGCGCCAGCGCGCGTACGCCAGATCGAACACGTTGTCGACGCCCTGCAGGTACATCGCCAGGCGCTCCAGCCCGTAGGTGATCTCGCCCGTGATCGGCCGGCACTCCAGGCCCCCGACCTGCTGAAAGTAGGTGAACTGCGTGATCTCCATGCCGTTCATCCACACTTCCCAGCCCAGGCCCCAGGCGCCCAGCGTGGGGTTTTCCCAGTTGTCCTCGACGAAGCGAATGTCGTTGCGCAGCGTATCGATGCCCAGCGCCCGCAGCGAGCCCAGGTAAAGGTCCAGGATCTCGGGCGGCGAGGGCTTCAGCACCACCTGGTACTGGTGGTGCTGGTGCAGGCGGTTGGGGTTTTCCCCGTAGCGGGCGTCCTTGGGTCGGCGCGACGGCTGCACGTAAGCGGCCCGCCACGGCTCGGGTCCAATGGCGCGCAGGAAGGTGGCCGTGTGCGAGGTGCCGGCGCCGACTTCGATGTCGATCGGCTGCAGCAGCGCGCAGCCCTGGTCGTTCCAGTATTCCTGCAGGCGCAGGATCGTTTGCTGAAAGGTGAGCATGCCGGTTCGCGCGGCCGGGTAGCCGCAGATGGCGGCATTCTAGAGGCCTATTTTGCGGCCCTGGCTTCGCTGATGGCCTGCTCGACGGCCGCGTTCATCTTCGCGGCCAGCGGCGCGAAGCGCTCCTGCATCAGCTGCTGGGATTTGTGCATCACGATCGGCATCTTGTTGACGAAGGCGAGGCCGGTCGGACTCTTGTAAAACGCCATCAAGCCGTCGACCTCGCTCTGGGTGAAGGTTTCCTGGTAGATCTTCACGTACATCGGACGCAGCTTCTCCCAGCTCAGCTCCTGCCGCATCACCTGCTCGAACTTGGCCGGCACCGCGTCCAGGGCGCGCTGCTGCGCGTCCGTGAGCGCCTTGTCCTGCAGGGCGGAATGCATTCCCTGGCGCATCGACTGGGTGACGTAGGTGTAGAAGCTGTCGACCAGCTTGTCCGTCTTGGCGGCGGCCAGCAGCGCGTTGATCGAAGCTTCGGTCGGCGGCGCCGCCTGGCTTGCGCCGCACCAGGCGGCAGCGGCGACAAGGACGAGGAATTTGCGCATGGGTTCCCTTGGCTGATAAGGCGCGGCCTGAAACGCCGATCGATCGATCGAGTATAGGCGGCCGGGCTTACCGCTTGTCCTTCTGCGCCTCCGAGGCGGGCCGATCGTGCATCTGGTCCCACGCCGAGCGGGCCGGTCGCGCGGGTTGTTCGCTGTCCGATGGTGGCGCTGGGCGTGCCTCGGGCGTTGCCGGCGGCGCGGCCTGCGGCGGCTGGGGTGGGGGCGTGCGGCGTCCGAGGAAAAACGAGACTGCGATGTATCCGATCGCGCCGGCCCCGGCGATGATGGTCCAGTCGGTCAGTCTCATCCGTGTTCCTCCTCGGCGCGAAAGCGCACCGTCTCCTCCAGCAAAGCGCAGTCCTGCGCGCCCATCCTGGCCTTGGCCGCGGCGATGCCGCTGCCGTGCACCTGCTGCAGGGCGCAGATCTTCTTGGGTAAATTGGCCACGTAGGGCGGGCACAGCAGGCATTCGAGCGCCAGCGCGCCGGCCTGGGCGGGCGACAGAGCCAGCCGGCCCTTGCGCAGCGCGATCAGCAGCGCGCTCACCAGCCCGAGCCCATAGGCCGGTGCGGCAAGCCACAGGATGCTCGAGGCGGCCCCGATGCTCTGCGTGGCGATCGGGCCGGCCACGAACAGCAGGGCGAACATCACCACCGCCAGCACCCGGAACGGACGCATCGCCGAGCGCACCTGGTCCAGGACGCGCCATTGCGCCTCGAGCTCGGCCGCCGGCTTGCCCTCCGGCTTGGCGGAGGAGGGAGCCGTGGCGGCGGCGCCCCACTGCGATGCGAGCAGCACCCCTCGGTGCGGGGCCAGAACTCCGACCAGGTACAGGTGACGGCGTCCCCATTCGAACGGGCGGCGCGCCAGCACCGCCCGCAGCCTCAGCCCGGGGCGTTCCTCCAGAAGGATCTGATCGGGCGCGATCGCGCGCAACACGTCCAGAACGTAAAGGGCGGCCGCGACGATCCAGATCGTCTGTTCGAAGGCCAGGAAGTGGCCGAACACGCTTACGCGCTGGGCGTGCGGCGGCCGCGCAGCTTCTTCACGAAGCTCGCCACCGCGCCGAACACGGCGATCGCGCCGACCCCGATCAGCTTCAGAAGTCCCTTGCCGGCTCCGGTCTTGACGGCCGCGGCGGCGGCGCCGCCCGCGATCAGCGCCGCCAGGCCGTATTCGGCCACCCGGTCGCCCGAGTGGAACTCCGCGTAGCGCTCGCCGGGCACGTACTCGTAGGCCCCCAGGGCCTGCCGAAAGGCGGCCACGTCGGCGCTCAGGTTGGCCGGATCGTCGACCAGGGTCGCGCTCATCACGCCGGTGCGGCCGAGCAGGCGCACCGTGTAGTTGATGACCGGCTGGTTGCGCTCGTCGTGGAGGCGCTTGCCCCATTCGAGCCGCTTGGTGGCCGCGTCGTAGTGCGGCGGCACTTCCCAGCCGTCCAGGTACATCAGCGAAAGGCCCAGCCGCTTGCGTTCTTCGTTGCTTTCCTTTTCGCCTTCCTTCATCGACTTGAGCAACTTGTCGGCGTCGATCTTCTCGTCGTCGCGCACGTACCCGTCGGGCGAAAAGCTGAACACCGCGAACCACGACCCCTGGGTCGGAACCAGCGCGTAGTGGTTGTCCGACGGCGGATTGCCCAGCAGCTGCAGGAACTTCTTGGTGCCGGGCGCATCCAGGAACTGGAAGTCCTTCGTGATCTGCAGGGTGGCCTTATCGCCGATCTTGGCCTCGGCCGGCCCGGCGATCCATGGCAACTGGCGGATCTGCTCGCTGGTGGAATCCTTGGTCGATGGTTCATCGGCCGCGGCAGCGCCGGCGGCCAAGGCAAGCAGGGCGAGCGGTAACCAGCGTGACATGTGAATCTCCTCCGGTGGCGTCGCTAGCCCGTCCACCTGTGTATTTTAAAGGGTGAGCGTGTCACGATTGGATGGTTCGGAATCTGATTTGGGGGGAGGCTTCATGCTGACGCTGTACGACTACCTGGACTCCGGCAATGGCTACAAGGTGCGGCTGCTGCTGGCGCAGCTCGGCCAGCCGTATCGGCGCGTGGAGTGCGACATCATGACGGGCCGGACGCGCACGCCCGAGTTTCTGGGAAAGAATCCCAACGGGCGCATTCCGATGCTCGAGCTCGACAACGGCGTGTGCCTGCCCGAATCGAACGCCATTCTGTGGTACCTCGGGCACGGCTCGGACTTCGTTCCGGCTGAGCGCCTGGCCCAGAGCCAGGCGCTGCAGTGGATGTTCTTCGAGCAGTACAGTCACGAGCCCTTCGTGGCCACGCCGCGCTTCATCCTGAAACACCTGCCGGCGGACTCGGCACGCCGCGCCGAGCTGCCGGACCGGCTGGCGCGCGGACGGGCGGCGCTGGGGGTGATGGAAACGCACTTGAAGACCCATGCGTTCTTCGCCGGCGGCCGCTACAGCATCGCCGACATCGCGCTGTACGCGTACACGCACGTGGCGCACGAAGCACAGCTGGACCTGGCGCCGTATCCGGCGCTGCGCGACTGGCTGGGGCGGGTCGCATCGCAGCCCGGGCACGTCCCGATCACGTTCGAGCCGTCCTGAGCCAGGCTCAACAGCGTGGCGCGAGCGCGCGCCGGATTGCTTCTTAAGGGCAGGCGCAAAGCCGCTTAACGACCACGGTCGCCGGGGCTAGACTGCGTGCAGCGGCTGGGATCAAAGAAATCGCTGCAGGGCTCGGCGCAGGCCGGAGCGGAGCGGGGGCACTTCGATGGAGGTAGAGGGGCAGCGGTCCCAGGCGCACGCCGGCGCGGACGCCACGCGCGAAGGCGCGCACGGCGCAGTCCCGCCCCCTGACCACGGGCACTCGTTTCCGATCCGTCTGCGGTTTTTCGAGGAGTTCAAGCGCCGCAACCTGGCGCGGGTGGCGATCCTGTACCTGATCGCCTGCTGGGTGATCCTGGAGCCCACCCACGTGGTGTTCCACATGCTGGAGGTTCCCGAGTGGGCCAACCGGCTGGTGATCATCCTGATGGCGGTGGGCCTGCCGCTGGTGTTGCTGTTCTCGTGGGTCTACGAGCTTACCCCGGAGGGCCTGAAGCCGACCGCCCAGGTCGATCGGGCCAGTTCAATCACGCGCGAGACGGGGCGGCGCCTGGACCGGGCCATCATCGTGGTGCTGTCGCTGGCGCTGGTGTACTTCGTGGCGGACAAGTTCTGGCTGTCGAAGCACTTGGGCGCCACGCAGCGTGAGGAAGCCTCCGCACAGGCAGCTGCGGGCTCTGCCGCACCGCCGAGTAGCGGATCCGTGGTGGCCGCGAACGACAAGTCGATCGCGGTGCTGCCGTTCATCGATATGAGCGAAAAGAGGGACCAGGAGTACTTCTCGGATGGCCTCTCCGAGGAGCTGATCGATCACCTGGCCCACAGCCAGGATCTGAAGGTGATCGCCCGCACGTCGTCGTTCCAGTTCAAGGGCAAGAACGAAGACATTCGCTCGATCGCCGGCAAGCTGGGCGTGGCCCACCTGCTGGAGGGCAGCGTGCGCAAGGACGGCAAGATCCTGCGCATCACGGCGCAGCTGATCCGGGCCTCGGATGGCACGCACCTGTGGTCGCAGACCTACGAACGCAACGTCTCCAGCATATTCAAGGTGCAGGACGAGATCGCCGGCACCGTTGCGGGCGCACTGAAGGTCGCACTGGCGAGCGGCAACGGCCCGCAGATCGGCAGGGCCAATACCGAGGCGTACAACGCGTTTTTGCGGGGAAAGTACTTCTTGCAGCGATACGCGAAGGAGGACAACGCCAGGGCCCTTGCGGCATTCCGCGACGCCATTCGCCTGGATCCGACCTATGCCTTGGCCTGGGACAAGCTTGCCGAGGGGTACAACCAGCAAGGGCTGTCGGGTTGGCTGCCTCCACGACAGGCCTATGCGGAGGCTCGCAAAGCGATCGATAAAGCTCTGGCGCTGGACCCCGCGCTCGCGGAAGCCTATCACCTGCGGGGGGCGATCGAGTGGAACTACAACTTCGACTTTGCGACGGCCCGGGTTCAGATGCGACGGGCCGTCGAGCTCGATCCTGCCACCGCGGCGGCTTCAAACTCGGATGTGATCGATGCGATGGCGATCGGCCGCACGGCGCAGGCCGTGGCCGCGGCGCGGCGACACGCGGAGCGCGATCCACTGGATGCATCCACACAATCGGATCTTGCCGTTGCCCTGTTCAACGACGATCGTCTCGATGAAGCGGAAAAGGTCGCGCGTGGCGCGATCGAACTGGATTCGCACGTGGCCGGAACGCATGCGTTTCTTGGCGAGGTACTTCTGGCGGAGCACCGCGTTGATGCGGCGCTGTCGGCGGCGAAGGACGAGAACGACGAAGCCTCCCGGCTTGAATGCCTGAGCGATGTTCTATGGGCGCAGGGCCGCCGCGATGAATCGGAATCCACCATGCAGGAGATAAAAGCCAAGTACTCCGCCGTCCAGGCCTACGCGATCGCAGAGTCCTATGCGCTGCGGGCGGACAAGGCCGCCGCCTTTGAATGGCTGGATCGGGCTTACCAGAACCGGGAAGCGCAAGTCACCGTCATTCGAGCGGACCGGTCCTTCCGAAACCTTCGTGACGATCCCCGCTATCGTGCACTGCTGGTCCGGATGAAGCTGGACGACGAGCACCTGGTCGCCTCTGCGGGCTCTTGACGCGGCACCCCCCAACGCCCATGACGCCGAAGCGGTCAAGTGGGTGGTAGGCTCGCGCGTTTTGCGAGGGGCGGCCCACAGGGATTTCGGTCGATCAAGCCCCTCGGATGTAGGTCGGGACGTCATATTTCCAAGGAGAAAACGATGAGCAGGACGAACAAACTCATTTCTACCGCGGCCGTGTTGGCGATCGGCGTGCTGGCCAGCGCGATCGCGCTCGGCGTCGAAGTGACCGTGAAGCTGGCTGGAGCGAACGAAGTGCCGGCGGTTACGACCTCGGCCAGCGGCCAGGGCAAGATCACGATCGCCAACGACGGGGCCGTCTCCGGCAGCGTCACGACCACGGGCGTGGCGGGCACGGCGGCGCACATCCACATGGGCGGGGTCGGCAAGAACGGACCCGTGATCGTTCCCCTCGCGAAAAGCGGCGACACCTACAGCGTGCCGGCCGGAGCCAAGCTGAACGGGGAGCAGATGAACGCGTTCAAGTCCGGCGACCTGTATGTCAACGTGCACAGCGCCGAACACCCCGGTGGCGAGATTCGCGGCCAGCTGAAGTAAGCGTCGAAACGATGGGGAAGGGTGCCTCGATAGATTCGAGGCACCGGGCCCACCCGCTCGACAGGAGGTGGGTGGGCTAGTGCGGCTTCTGGCCGGAAGCCGGCCCATTTGGGCGTCTGTTAGCGTTTCGAAACGTGACGACCCCGCTTCGCTTCGGCCGCGCCGAGGTACGACCTTCGGAACGCCAGCTGCTGGTTGACGGCCGCCCCGTCGTGCTGGGGGCGCGTGCCTTCGACGTGCTGATGGCGCTGGTGGATCGCCGCGACCGAACGGTCGCCAAGAGCGAGCTTCTCGACTGCGTCTGGCCCGGCCTGGTGGTCGAGGAAAACAATCTGCAGGTGCAGATCAGCACGCTGCGCAAGGCGCTCGGGCCGCACGCGATCGCCACCGTTCCGGGGCGAGGCTATCGGTTCACCGCGCCGCTCGAGGGAGCCGGTGACGGCCGGTCAAGTGCCGCTGTGCCGGCGCCGGCCCCAATTTACGTCGCTGCGCCAGCGGCGCCCCCGACCAACCTGCCCAGGGAACTGCCGCCGCTGTACGGGCGCGAAGCGGACCTGGCGGCGCTGCGTTCTCTGATCGAGGCGCACAAGCTCGTCACCGTCGTGGGCGCGGGCGGCATCGGCAAGAGTCGCCTGGCGCAAGCGGCGGCGCACTCGCTGGCCGGGCGCTGGCCGGATGGCGCCTGGATGGTCGAGCTGGCCAGCCTGTCCGAGCCCGCGCTGCTGCCCAACGTCGTGGCGCAGGCGCTCGACATCCAGATGGCGGGCGAGGGTTCTGCGGTCGACGAGCTGGTTGCCAGCCTGGCGCCGCGCACCGTGCTGCTGGTCCTTGACAACTGCGAGCACCTGCTCGATGCGGTCGCCGCGTTGGCGCAAGCCGTACTGCAGCACGCGCCCAATGTCACGATGCTCTCGACCAGCCAGGAACCGCTGCGCCTGCCGGCCGAGCAGCAATACCGGATCGCGCCGCTGGCCGTGCCGTCCGAGACGGCGGCGGGCAGCGCGCGCGAGTTCGGCGCCATTGCGTTGTTCGAGGCCCGGGTGCGGGCGGCCGACCCGCGCTTCGCCCTGAACGACGAGAACCTGGCGTTGCTGATCGACATCTGCCGCCGCCTCGACGGCCTGCCGCTGGCCATCGAGCTGGCCGCGGCACGGGTGGCGACTCTCGGGCTGCGGCCCGTGGGCGAGAAGCTCGATGCCCGCTTCAAGCTGCTGACCGGGGGCTCGCGTGCCTCGTTGCGCCGGCACCAGACCTTGCGGGCCGCGCTGGAGTGGAGCCATAACCTGCTCAGCGCGCCTGAGCAGGCCGTGTTCCGGCGCCTGGGCGCCTTTGCGGGCGGCTTCACGATAGAGCTGGCGCAAGCCGTGGCCGGGGACGCCCAGCTCGATGAGTGGGCGGTGCTCGACCACTTGAGCGCGCTCGTCGACAAGTCGCTGGTCGTGGCGGACGCGGGCGATCCGCCGCGCTACCGCCTGCTCGAGTCGGCGCGCGCCTTTGCGCTGGAGCAACTGGCCGCGGCCGGCGAGACGGCGGCCACTCTGAAACGACACGCGCTGGCCATGCTGAGGCTTCTGGAGCGCGTCGATGGCGCCAACCTCGACGGTGAGCTGCGAACCGACCAGTACACCGCGCTGGTGTTGCCGGAACTGGACAACCTGCGGGCTGCCCATGCCTGGGCGACGGCTGAAGCCGGTGACCTGCAGGTCGCGATCGGGCTTGCGGCGTACGCGGGCGCGCTGATCGACTACGCGACCGAATGCGTCGACTGGCTGCTGCCTGTGCGGCAGCACGTCGAAGACGGTGCGGTGGACCGCCCCGTCGTGGCGCGCTACTGGCGGGCCATCGCCGCGCGCAACATGGTCGGCCACGTGCCTCGTGCCCTGCAGGTGGAAGCGTCAGGTCGCGCTCAGTTGCTCTACCAGGCGCTCGGCCAGCCGCGCCGCGTCTTCTCCAGCCTGGTCCAGCTTGCGCGGCACCGCATCGCGCAGCACGAGACCGCCGCGGCTCAAGCGGCGGCCGATCAGGCCCGAGGCCTCATTCAACCCGACTGGCCGGCCGAGTTGCTCATTCTCTTGCTGCGCATCGATGGATACCTGGCCCGGCAGGCCGGCAGGTTTGCCGAGGCGCTGGCCCTCTTTCACGACGCCGTCCGCGTCAGTGCGTCAACGGGGGACTGGCGCCTGGAGGTCATGGCCCGGATCAACGTTGCGGACCTGCTCTGGGAAATCGGGCCGATTGAAGAAGGAACTCGCGAGACGCGCCAGCTGGCCGAGGAGCTGCGTGCCAGGCCGGCGACCTACAGCGACATGGCCATGGTGTTCGGCAATCTGGTGGGCATGCTGAGCGAGCTGGGCCGCATCGACGAAGCATCGAACGTGGCCCGCGAGGCCTTGCTGCTGATGCGCCGCGCCAGGGAGTACTTTATCGAGGCGTGGGCGTACCTGTTCTGGCGCCGCGGCCAGATCCATGCGGCCACGCTGCTGCTGGGCGCCTCGGACGCGCGACGGGCTCGGGAGGGCGTGCCGCTTCAGGAGAATGAGCAGCGCATGATGGCAGAACTGCGCGCGGCCCTGCAGACTCAATTGCAAACGCAGGTGTTGGCACGCGATCTGGCCGCCGGTGCCGCGCTCGGCGAGGCGGAGCGGCTCGCGTTGATCGACGCGGCCCTGACGCCAGCGCTTGCAAGCCAGCCGTGATGTTGTCGGGCGCCGACCGCGCGATTGCGTGTTTCTGGGACAATTGCGCTTTATTGCGTTCGCAATGGCGGCAGCCGTCGCGAGCTTGAACTCCGCTGCCGCACCTCCATCTAACGGTGGGCTCCTTTTGACAGGGTATGACCATGAGATTTCTTTCGGCTGGCCGGGCGAGCTTGTTTTGCGTGGTGCTGGCGATGGGCGCGGCGGCGGTGGCAGCGGAACCTACGCTGAACCAGGTCTACGAGGCTGTGCAGGCTGGGCGCCTGAACCAGGCCCAGGGCATGATGACCGAAGTGTTGCGCAACCACCCGAACAGCGCCAAGGCCCACTATGTCGAGGCCGAGATCCTGACCAAGGCGGGCCGCTATGGCGAAGCGCGGGCAGAACTGAATCGCGCCGAGGAACTGGCGCCAGGGCTGCCGTTTGCCTCGGCAACGTCGGTGCAGGAACTGCGCGGCCTGATCGCCAGTGAAGGACTGCGCCAGGCCCCGAACGCGGCGAGCGCGCCACCGGCGATTGCGCCGGCGGCGCACGAATCCAGCTTTCCCTGGGGCTTGCTGGTGATTGTGTTGGCCGGCGGCCTGGTCATCTACGCGATCGTTCGCGCGCGACGCAATACGGCGGTGGCGCCGTATGGCGGGGCTGCGGGCGGCACGGCAGCGTCCTCTGCGACACCCTCTGCGGCGCCCATGGCGCCGATGGGCGCAGGAATGGGCGGCGGGATGGGCTCGGGCATCGTCGGTGGCCTGGTGACCGGGGCCGCGCTGGGCGCCGGCGTGGTCGCGGGCGAAGCGCTGGCACACGACCTGATGGGTGGCCACGGCTCCAGCCGCGACTTGCCCAGGTCCGATGCGCCGGCACCGGTGGCCGACAACGACCTGGGCGGACAGGACTTCGGTGTCAACGATTCCGGGTCGTGGGACGACGGTGGCGGAGGCCTCGGTGGAGACGGTGGGGGCAGCGACTGGAGCTGACCCCGCTTTAATTCAACTGGCGCCGGAGCGGCGATCTTTACTGCGCGGCGGGCACAGCGCATCGACCGTGTAGGTCATGCTCTCGTAGGAAGGCAGGTTGGCCGCGATCCAGTCGGCATCCAGCCGCAGGTGCGACAACAGTTCGGGGTCGGCCTGGATCAGCGCCTCGGGGACGGATATGCGCAGGTCGCCGGCATCGGCCGCGGTGGCCGCCAGGCTCAGCACTGCGGCCAGCAGCGAAAATGGCTTGGCGTGCAGCGGATCGGGTGCGTGGCGGAACGCATCCACCATCGGCTCGGGCAGGGCCCAGCGCCGCGCCAGCTCGCCCGTGATGTGCGGGTGGCAGCAGCCGACCTTCTGGCGTTCGATGCTCGTCCGCAGCCCGGGTCGCACACATTCGGCCTCCACCGCGGCCACCATGTGTGGCAGCTCGAGCGCCATCAGGATCTGGCCCGTGCGCAGCAGAAAGCCCGCCAGGTAGGCGCTGTCGGAATCGAACCCGAGCCGGCGCCCGAGCCAGCGTGTATAGCCGCCGGTGGCCACGCAATGGCGCCAGAACCGCACCCGCTCAAAGGCCGGTGCGGGCGGAAACGCCCCGATCATCGCGGCCGATAGCAGCAGGTTGCGCAGCGTCTCGCGGCCCACCAGCACGGCCGCCTGGTGCAGGTTGTCCACGCCGCGCCGCACCCCGTAATGCGCCGAGTTGGCCTGCCGGATGATGCTGGCGGCGAGCGGCTGATCGTGCTCGGCCAGCTCCACGATCTGGCCCAGATCGATCTTGTCGCCGCCCTCGAAGCTCTGGATCAGACGGCGCGCGAACTCGGGCATCTTCGGCAGCGAGCTGCCGGAGGAGAAGAAACGATCGATAGCGCCCATGCAGCGGCCTCCGCGGCCAGGACTCGCGCAAAAGCGGTCCGGAACGGACTGACGATAGCCACGAAGCCGAGAGTAAAAACCCGGATTTGGGGCCAGAACTTTGCCGTATATGGCGCGTGGCGGTCGCTTAAGTTTCGCGCGCGCGTGCCGTAGGGCCGCGCCCGGCCGCCAACGATGCGACCAGCAGCGCCAACGCCAGCGCCATCGCGCTCAGGTCGCCGTGCACCACGTACGGCGTGCGCCCCCGGAAGCCCGAAACCTCCCCGCGCAATGCAGCGGCCTGCAGGAATGGCAGCTGCGCCAGCACGCGCCCGTGCGGGTCGATGATCGCGGTGGCGCCGGTGTTGGTGGCGCGCAGCAGCGGCAGGCCCGTCTCGAGCGCGCGCATGCGCGCGATCTGCAGATGCTGCGGCAGCGCGAGCGAATCGTTGAACCAGGCCAGGTTCGACAGGTTCAGCAGCATCGTCGGCTCCAGCGCCGGTTCGTGCCAGGCCGCCACGATCTCGGCTCCGAACAGATCCTCGAAGCAGATGTTCACCGCGATGCGCTGGCCGGCGAGCTGCATCGGCGGCTGATACGGGGGGCCGCGGTCCTGGTCGCCGATCGGGATCCTGACCAGCTCCATGAGCCAGTGGAACCCGAACGGAACGAACTCGCCGAAGGCCACCAGGTGGCGCTTGCTGTAGCGCTGCATCGGCTGATCGGCCTGCAGCCCGACGGCGCTGTTGTAGATCCGGTTGCCCGGCTCCTGCAGGAACGTGCCGAAGATCAGCGCGCTGTGCTGCTCGCGCGGAAAGTCGAGCAGATACTGCTGCACGTCGGCCGGCAGATCATTCAGCGGAAGCGGAAAGGCCGACTCGGGCAGCACCACCAGGTCGGAATGCTCGCCGGGTGGATCGGGCATCATCGGAAAGTAGCGCGCAACGGACAGCTGCGTTCCGCCGTCGGCGAACTTCAGGTCCTGCGGAATGTTGCCCTGGACCAGCTTGACCTTCAGCGGGGCGCCGGCCGGGCGGGTCCATTCGAATCGCCGCAGCATGGCGCCGCCCGCGATCAGCACCAGCGCGAGCGCCAGCGCCGCAAAGCGCATCGGCCTGGAACGCGGCTGCAGCAGCAGCACGATGGCGCCCGCGATCACGGCGGCGATCAGGCACAGGCCGTACACGCCCACGATGGGCGCATAGCCGGCCAGGGGCCCGTCGGCGTGCGCGTAACCGCTGGCAATCCACGGCAGGCCACCGAGCAGCGTGCCGCGCAGCCATTCGCTCAGAGCCCACGCGCCGGGCCAGGCGAGCAGCAGGCGCAGCGCCGGCTGGGCCGTTGCGCGATGCGCGGCGGCCGCTGCCAGCGCGGGGTAGGCGGCCAGGTACGCGATCAGCGCGAAGGTGGCGATCACGGCCATCCATGCGGGCATCTCGCCGTAGTCGTGCATGCTGATGTACACCCAGCTCATGCCGGCTGCGAACCAGCCCAGGCCGAAAGCGAAGCCCAGCCGGGCCGCGCGGCGCCAGTCGGGCGCGCGCTGCACGAGCGCGATCAGCACCGCCAGCGCCGCCGGCTGCAGCGCGGGCAGACCGAACGGAGCAAATGAGAGCGTGTGCGCAACGCCCGCCAGGCACGACAGCAGCGCCGGCGTGGCGGCGCGTATCCAGGGGGGAAAGCGGCCCGCGCGGGCCGGCTGTGCGCTGCCGGGCCCGGCGATCAATCGGGCGGCCGCATCTCCGCGGTCTCGAACTCGCTGACCACGGTCTTGGGCACGCGCGCCACCTGGAACAGGTGCGGCTGGCGCGGGTCGGCGCGCAGCACCTCGAAGCGCATCCCTTCGATCTCGACGGAGTCGCCCCGCTTGGGCACGCGGCCGAAGGCGTCGGTGACGAGGCCGCCGACCGTGTCGAAGTCCTGGTTCGGAAAGTGAGTGCCGAACTGCTCGTTGAACTGCTCGATCTGGGTGAGCGCCTTCACGCGGTAGCGCCCGTCGGCCTCGGTGATGATGTTGTCTTCCTGGGACTCGAAATCGTATTCGTCTTCGATGTCGCCGACGATCTGCTCGAGCACGTCCTCGATCGTGATCAGTCCCGCCACGCCCCCGTACTCGTCCACCACGATCGCCATGTGATTGCGGTTGGCGCGGAAATCGCGCAGCAGCACGTTCAGGGGCTTGGCCTCGGGGATGAACACCGCCGGCCGCAGCATCGCGCGCACGTCGAAGTCCTGCTCGGCGTAATAGCGCAGCAGGTCCTTGGCCAGCAGGATGCCGATCACGTGGTCGCGGTTGCTCTCGAACACCGGAAAGCGCGAATGGGCCGTCTCGATCACGTGCGGGATCCACTGCTCGACCGGCTCGTCGATGTCGATCACGTCCATCTGCGCGCGCGGCACCATCAGGTCGCGCGCGCGCAGCTCGGAAACCTGCAGCACGCCCTCGATCATCGACAGGGCGTCCGCGTCCAGCAGGTCGCGTTCGTGCGCCTCGGACAGCAGTTCCAGCAGTTGTTCCCGGTTTTCGGGTTCTCGGTAGATGAACGCGGTGAGGCGTTCGATCAGGCTCTTGTGCCGATGGTGGCGGTGGGCGGCCGAGATGCGCCCGCTTGGAGATTCCGACATCGATTGCGGGCGAATCGCTTCACCCGGCCGTTGCGACAAGTTGAGAATAGCGGATGCAAGCACACGCCGTCATGTCCGATTCCTGTTTATCCCAGCGAAATGCGGTATTCAACGCAAATTGGGTCGATGCCGCGTAAGCCTGCGCTTACTTTAATAAGGATTGGAAATCCTTAACCGCGCAAGGTGTTCAACTTCGAGCGCCTGCATCCGGCGCGCATCGGTGCTGCGCACGTGGTCGTAGCCCTGCGCGTGCAGCACGCCGTGGATCACCAGGTGCGCCAGGTGCTCGCGCAGCGTCTTTCCCTGTCGCGCGGCCTCGGCGCGCGCCACCGCCACGCACACGACCACGTCGGCCACCACGAGCGGAGTTTCCTGGTAGCTGAAAGTCAGTACGTTGGTCGCGTAGTCGCGATGGCGGTAGATGCGGTTCAGGCGGCGCGCGGTGCGCGCGTCGGCCAGCACCAGCGCAATGCGCGCGCGGCGCCGCAACGCCATCCGCACCCAGCGCGCGAGCGTGCCGCGCGAGGGGATGCTGCGGAAGCGGCTGGCGCCGAGGATGGAGATTTTCGAGGCGGCCCTCTTGGATGCGGCCCTCACCCCCGCCCCCTCTCCCGCAAGCGGGAGAGGGGAGGAACTCCGCTCGATCGCCCCTCGCCCGCGCAGCGGGAGAGGGGAGGGGGTGAGGGCGCCCTTCACCTTCGGCGCCCGCGCACCGGCTGCGGATCGATCTTTTCGGCGCGCTCGTAGGCCTCGACGATGCGGGCCACCAGCGGGTGGCGCACCACGTCTTCCGCGGTGAAGTTGGTGAACGAGATGCCGCGCACGTCGCGCAGGATGTGCTGCGACTCGATCAGTCCGCTGGCCATGTCGAGCGGCAGATCGATCTGCGTGATATCGCCCGTCACCACCGCCTTGGAGCCGAACCCGATCCGCGTCAGGAACATCTTCATCTGCTCCGGGGTCGTGTTCTGGGCCTCGTCCAGGATCACGAATGACTGGTTCAGCGTGCGGCCGCGCATGTATGCGAGCGGCGCGATCTCGATGGTCTGGCGCTCCAGCAGCCGCTGGGTGCGATCGAAGCCGAGCAGGTCGAACAAGGCGTCGTACAGGGGCCGCAGGTACGGGTCCACTTTCTGCGCCAGGTCGCCCGGCAGGAAGCCGAGCCGCTCGCCCGCTTCCACGGCAGGACGCGTGAGCACGATGCGCTGCACCGCGGTGCGCTCCAGCGCATCGACCGCGCAGGCCACCGCCAGGTAGGTCTTGCCGGTTCCAGCCGGCCCGATGCCGAAGCAGATGTCGTGCGAGACGATCGCTTCCAGGTATTCGCGCTGGTGCGGCGTGCGTCCGTGCAGGTCGCGCCGGCGCGTGTGCAGCTCGATCGCATCGGCGGCATCGACCGCGCCGGCTTCGGCGTGCGCGGGCGGCGCGCCCCCGCGGCGCTGCTCGACCAGCTGCAGCTGCACCTCCTCGGTCGTCACCGGCCGGCGCGCGTGCGCCAGCAGGTTTTCCAGCACCTGCACGGCGCGGCGCGCCGCCTCGGGCGCGCCCTCGATGCGGAAGCGGTGCCCGCGGCGCTGGATCGCCACCTCCAGGTCGTTTTCGATCTGGCGCAGGTTCTCGTCCAGCGCGCCGGTCACGTGCGCCAGCGTGGCGTTGTCGCCCTCGTGGACGAAGGTCAAGGCGCCGCGGTTGCGCGCTGTGCGCGCGGCGGTGCTCACGCGGGCAGCGGTTGCGCGCACTGGGCCGCGGCGTCGGCGAGCTCGCCGCGCAGGCTGTGCGGCAGCGCCTCGGTGATGCGCACGTCGGCGAAGCGGCCGACGAGCTCGCAAGGCGCTGCGAAGTTCACGATCCGGTTGTTCGACGTGCGGCCGGTGAGCTCGCCCGCGCCGCGCCTGGAGGCGCCTTCGACCAGCACGGCCTCGGTGCGGCCGACCATGGCCTGCGCGATGGCGCCGCGGCTCGCCTCCAGCGCCTGCTGCAGCCGGTGCAGGCGCTGCAGCTTGGCCTCGCGCGCCGTCGCATCGGGCAGCTCCGCGGCCGGCGTTCCGGGGCGGGCGCTGTAGACGAACGAAAAGCTCGAATCGAAACCGACCTGCTCGGCCAGGTGCAGGGTCTGCTCGAAATCCGCTTCGGTCTCGCCCGGAAAGCCCACGATGAAGTCCGACGAGATCGACACGCCGGGCCGCGCGGCGCGCAGGCGGCGCACGATCGACTTGTACTCGAGCAGCGTGTAGCCGCGCTTCATCGCCGCCAGCACCCGGTCCGAACCGGACTGCACCGGCAGGTGCACGTGCTCGGCCAGCTGCGGCAGGCGCCGGTGCGCCTCGATCAGCCGTGCCGTGAATTCCTTCGGATGCGAGGTGGTGTAGCGGATCCGACCGACCGAGGCGATGCGCGCGACGCACTCGAGCAGCAGAGCGAAGTCCGCCGCCTGGCCGCCCGCGTCCGTGCCCCGGTAGGCGTTGACGTTCTGGCCCAGCAGCGTTACCTCGCGCACGCCCTGATCGGCCAGGTCCGCCACCTCGGTGAGCACGTCCTCGAGCGGACGCGAGACTTCCTCGCCCCGGGTATAGGGCACCACGCAAAACGTGCAGTACTTGCTGCAGCCCTCCATGATCGAGACGAAGGCCGACGGGCCCTGCACGCGCGGCAGCGGCAGCGCATCGAATTTCTCGATCTCCGGAAACGAGATGTCGACCTGCGGGCGGCCGCTGGCGCGGCGCTGCTCGATCATCGCGGGCAACCGGTGCAGCGTCTGGGGGCCGAACACCAGGTCGACGAACGGGGCGCGCTCGACGATGCGGGCGCCCTCCTGGCTCGCCACGCAGCCGCCCACGCCGATCAGCAGGTCCGGCCGCCGCCGCTTGAGCGCGCGCACGCGGCCAAGGTCGGAGAACACCTTTTCCTGAGCCTTCTCGCGCACCGAGCAGGTGTTGAACAGGATCAGGTCGGCCTCTTCCGGCCGATCGGTGGTCGTCATCCCGTGCGCGGCCTCGAGCACGTCGACCATCTTGGCCGAGTCGTACTCGTTCATCTGGCAACCGAACGTGCGGATGTAGACCTTCTTGTCGCTCACGGCAGGCGATTGCGCGGCAATCGCGGAACAAGCACCAGGGGCCGCAATTTTAGCGGCCTGCCGCCTCGGGCCGGCGCCGAAGGGCCGTTGCGGGCGGCGCTGTCGCTTCAGCGCTCATTGGTGGCTTGCGGGACCACGATGTCGTCCTGGAGCTAATTCGGTTAGGCTCGCTTATATTAAATAGCTCAATGGCGACAACGCGATTGCCTTTGCCCGAATTAGCTCAGGAGCGACCGGACCCGCTCATCATCACGCGCGGGGCCTCGGGTGCAGCGGTCAGGGCCGTCCAGCGACGCTGCCACGCGGGCGAGGTGGTGCGCCTTGCGCCGGGCATCTACGTTCGCGAGCACGAGCCGCAGGCGCAGGCGCAGTGCGTGCGCGAGCACTGGATCCGGATCCTGGGCGAGCTGGTGCCTGGCGCCGTGGTGTCCTATCGAAGCGCGTATGCAGCCGCTCCGTCCGAGGGCGTGCTGGTGCTGAGCCACCCGACGCGCTTTAACCGGACCATCCGCCTGCCGGGCCTGCGCGTGGCGCTGGTGCACGGGCCGAGCGCGCTGCCGGGCGATGCGCCGCTGGGGGGCGGGGCGCTGCACCTGGCTTCGATGGAGCGGATGCTGCTGGAGAATCTGACGCGCCCGCGCGGCGCCGACGGGCGATCGCGCGGCGAAGCGGCCGTGCAGCAGCGCCTGGAGCAGATCCTGACGGGCGGCGGGGCCGACGCCTTGGACCGGGTGCTCGGCGTGGCCCGCACGCTGGCCGCACCGCTCAGAATGGCCCGGGAACTGGCGCGGCTGCAAGGCCTGATCGAGGCTTTGTTGCCGCCGGCGCAGCAACAATCCGCCGCCGAGCGGCCCAGCGCGACCGGGCTGCAGGGCGCGGCGGGCGCAACGGCCCAGGCCGATGCAGACTGCATCGCGGCTCTGGCGCAATTGGCGCAGCGACTCAGGTGGCGCCGCTGGGAGCACCGGGCGGCCGTGGCGGGCAAGCAGGAACGCGCCCACCAGGCGTTCGTCGAGGCGTGGTTCGACTGCTTCGATGCGGGCTCGCTGCCGGCCATCGTGCAGGCCGCGAACGCCGTGCTGGGCGGCACGGCCGGCGCCGCCAGCAACGCCCCGATGCGCGAGTTGCTGTCCGTCTTCAAGCTCGCCTCGAGCTCGCCGCTGTGCGATTCGGTGCCGCCGTTCGGCAGCTGGTTCGCCCAGGGCCTGCAAGCTCGGCACACACTGCTGACGCGGCTGATCGATCCGGCCGCGGCCGGCCGCCTGCGCACCGGCATCGGATCGGCGCCCGCGACGCCGATGGTCGAACCGGAACGGATCGAACGCACGCTGGCCGTCGGTTCGACGCTGGCGCTGGAAGTTCCCGACGGCCTGGCGCGCGCCATTTTCTATTCGATCCTGTTGTGGCGCGTGTGGCCCTTCGAGCGCGGCAACGAACATCTGGCGCAGCTGATGATGAACGCCGAGCTCGCCAGCGTGGGGCAGGCTCGGATCATCGTGCCGGCGCGCCTGCGCGGCTGCCTGCAGCTCGATCGCGAGCGGCTGATCCGCCAGGACGATCCGCGCCGCTACGTGCGGCATCTGGTGGCCCTGCAGCACTGGAGCGCATCGCTGGATTTTTCCGACCTGCACCGGCTGCTGGCGCGCCTGGTTTCGATGCGCGCACTTGAGCCGGCCGGCGCGCCAGGGCTCAGCGAACCGCCCTGACCAGGGCGGCGGCCACCGCATCGAGCGTGGCGCGCTTGCCCTCGTCGGTGAGTTCGCCGGCGGCGTCGAAAGCCTGGTTGGCCCGGGGCACGACCAGCTGCTGCGGTATCACGATCATGCCCAGGTAGCCGAGCAGATCGCGCAGGTGGATCAAGGCGCGCAGGCCGCCCAGCCACGAGGGCGACGATCCCAGCAAGGCGGCCGGCTTGTCGGCGAAGATTGCAAGGCCCGAGGCGGCGCGGTTGCGCGGGTCGACGCGCGAGCACCAGGCGAACGTGTTCACCAGCAATGGCGGCATCGAGCCGTTGTACTCGGGGCTGGCGATCAACAGGGCGTCGTGGCCGGCGATCAGCGCCTGCAGGCGCTGGCCAGCCGGCGGGATGCCGTCCCGGCCTTCCAGGTCGGCGTGATAAAGCGGCAGGTCGAAATCGGCCAGATCGATCAGCGTGCCGGCGCCGCCGGCGCGCTGGACCGCGGCCAGGCCGGCCTTGGCCATCCGCTTGGACAGCGCCTCGGTGCGGGCGCTGCCCGGGACGATCAGGATGCGCGGCGGTGCCATCGGGCTGCGCACCGCCTCAGCACGGATCGCCGGAAGTCACTGCGGTGTCACGGCTTGAACGTCAGCTCGACCGTCTTGTTGACCGCCTGGCCGGGCGGATCGAACGTCCAGGCCGACAGCGCGCGCCGCACTTCGTCATCGAATATGCGCGGCGGGGTCGCCTTCAGGATGTCGACCTGGTCGACCGTACCGTCGGGCGTGACCCAGATCCGTGCCAGCACGTGCCCCTCGTCGATCCTGGCCCGGACCGCTTTCCCCGGGAACTGGGGCGGGTCCTGCTTGCGCGGGTGCAGCGAGATGGCTTCCATGGCCGGCAACGGTGTCGGCGCTAGGGCAGCCACCTGCACGGGAGGCGGGGCGGGCGGGGCGGCGCTGGCGGCGAGCGGCTCGGCCGATGGCACGCGCAGCGCGACCCGTTCGGCCTGGGGCGCCTCGACCGTGGGCACGAGCACCGGGGCCGGGCTCGGGGCGGTCGGCACGGTGGCGGGGACCTCGCGCGGCCTGCTCGACGGGGTCTCCGGCTTCGGGGGTGGATCGGCGGCAGCGACGGTCTTGGGCGCCACTTCGGGCGCGGGTGCCGGCGCTGGTGCCGGTTCGGCCGGCGTCACGGGGGCGCGCTCGAGCGCACGCCGCACGGGCGGTGCCTCGGCGACCGAGGCCGAGGCTTTGGTCACGACCACGGGCGGCAGTCCCGACAGCGGCAGCTCCCGGGGCCCTTCGGATTGCGCATTGGCAGACGGTTCGCCGGGCTCCACCGGGTCGGGCGCGGGCGAGGCCGCCGCAGCCGGTGCGGTCGCGGGGTCAGCCGGCCGGGCAGCGGCCACAGCGGCGCCGACAGCGGCGCTGCGCGGTGCATCGGCCGGCCGGTTCCCATTGACGACAATCCAGTAGCCGCCGCCGATCGCCAGCGCCGGCAGCGCCAGCGCGATCCAGACCAGGCCGCGCCGGCGCGGCTTGGCGCTGATCGGTGCCAGCTCGGGCTCGTTCCACGGCAGCTGCGCATAACTCGTCAGAACGTCGACCTGCGTGGTCTGGTTGCCGCCTTCCGGATCGACCAGGCGCGCCAGGCCCTGTGCCTCGAGCTCCGCCAGCGCGTGCTCGACCGTTTCAGCGCCGAACAGTTCTGTGAGCTCCTCGACCGTGCGCCGCCCGTCGAGCACGATCAGCACGCGACGCGACGGCGTTGCCACATGCCCGCCGTGCGTGACGGCCAACTCGGCCGCCCCTCGCCTGGTCTTGCGGTAGATGAGCGAGCCGTCCATCGGTGTGTGGGCGGTGGTGTCTGGTGGCGGATCAGGGACTCGAACCCCGGACCAAAGGATTATGATTCCTCTGCTCTAACCAGCTGAGCTAATCCGCCGGACCGTCGGACCGCCGAAGCGGCGGAGGGCGTGCATTATGGCCCAAAACCATGCTGCGATCGAGCCACCGACGCGTCACTTGGACGCGTCGTTTGACCAACTGGACAGACTTAAATTATCGGGTTGACTCGCACTTGCGCGTGACGCGGCGCGCCAAAAAAAGGGCCGATCGAATCGGCCCTTTCCGTGCGTGCGCGCCGCGTCAGTCCGAGGCGTAGATGTCGCGGTCCTTGGTCTCGGGCAGCAGCAGCGTTCCGATCACGAAGGTCATTCCGGCCACGATGATCGGGTACCACAGGCCCGAGTAAATATTGCCGGTGGCGGCCACGATGGCAAATGAGGTCGCGGGGAGGAAGCCGCCGAACCAGCCGTTGCCGATGTGATACGGCAGCGACATCGACGTGTAGCGGATGCGCGTGGGGAACAGCTCCACCAGCAAGGCGGCGATCGGCCCGTACACCATCGTGACGTAGATCACCAGGATCGTCAGGATCAGGATCACCATCGGCTTGTTGATCTGGTCCGGATCGGCCTTGGCCGGATAGCCGGCGGTCTTGATGGCGTCGGCCAGCGCTTTTTTGAACTCATCGGTGGGCTTCTTGGCCGGATCGGCCTGCGCGGCGGCCGCGATGTCGGCGAACGAGACCGCCTTGTCGCCGAATTTGACGACGGTGGGCGAGCCCGCGGGCGCGGCCTCGTTGGTGTACAGCACGGCCGAGGTGGCCAGCGTGCTCTTGGCCACATCGCACGGCGAGGTGAACTTGGCGGTGCCGACCGGGTTGAACTGGATCGAGCAGGTGGCCGAATCCGCAATGACGACGGCGGGCGCGGCGGCGTGGGCCGCTTCCAGCGCCGGGTTGGCATAGTGCGTCAGGCCCCGGAACAGCGGGAAGTAGGTCAGGCACGCCAGCAGGCAGCCGGCCATGATGATCTTCTTGCGCCCGATCTTGTCCGACAGCGCGCCGAACACGATGAAAAACGGCGTGCCGATCAGCAGCGAGGCGGCGATCATCAGGTTGGCCGTGGCCCCC